>NZ_MUNE01000158.1 GCF_002154605.1 Streptomyces milbemycinicus
GGCAGGAGAGGGCCGGGAAGGCGGGTCGTAGGCCGGAGAGGGCTGGGAAGGCGGGTCGCCGGGACGGCCGAGGCTCCTCGCACACCAGCCTCGGTCGCGCCCGCTACGGCAACCAGGTCGCGGTTTCCCCAGGTGTCACGCACCCAGGGTCGGGACCTCGTTGCGCCGACCGGAGGAGGGTCAGCCCAGCTTCATGACGTAGCCCGCGTGGTGCAGCTCCTCGCCCTGGAACTCTCCGTAGGCCCAGAAGCCGAGGTCGTCCAGGTAGTCGATGCGGTTGCCGTCGATCCAGTACCGGCCCTGGTAGGCGTGCGGGCGGCCGCCCCGCGTCTCGTCGTAGCGGCCGTCGGCGGTGAGCTCCTGGTGCAGGAAGTCCTTCACGTCGATCCAGACGCCGACGCGCGGGCTGCCGGTCAGGTCCGGAGAGATCGGGATGCCCGCCTGGGGGGCGGTGGCCCGGCCGGGGACGTCGGCGCCGGCCCACAGGACCGGCCGGCCGGCCGCAACCAGTGCGCGGACCTGCTCCGACCGGGATATGAGCGTGGCCACCGCGCTCGGCACGTCGGCGGCGAGCTCGTCGGGCACGACCAGGAAGTCGGGGGCGTTGCCCGGAGTCAGCGTCGCGATGTACTCCGAGCGGTGGCCGCGGCCGCCGGTCAGCGCGACGGTGTCCACGACGGCGGGGGCGATGGTCATGCCGGTGCAGTCGACGACGATGGCGTTGTCGTCCTCCGCCGCGGTGACGATGGCGGGGCCGACCCCCACGATCAGGGAGCCGACGAACAGGAGGTCGGCGCCGGTCATGATCCCGATCAGCGGGTCCATCGTCAGGATGCGGGCGTTGGTGAACAGGACGGGACGCCCCTCGTCGTTGGAGAGGATCTCGTCGAGGGCCTTGGGGTTCCAGCTCATGGTGTCGGTGTCGCTGATGCTCATGGGATGCTCCTCAGTGGAGTCGGCTCATCGGTCTGCCCAATGCGCGGGGTGAGCGCCGATGCGGGTCCGAGGTGGATGTTCGGCAGGTACGGCACCTGCCTGACCACCAGGTTCGTCGCGCGGTGGCATCGGAACCAGGCATATCCCCAGGTGCGCGGCACCCACGGTCGGTACTGGGCGGCGCGCCGCGCGAAAGGCCCAGCCGCTCGCGATGCTGGCTGCGCGGCACCCAGGAAGCCGGCACCTGGGGAGACCGCGGCCTGGTTGCCATCGGCCGACGGGCCGACCGTAGAGCCATGACCAGCAACGACACGCCCCGCGACCCGCATCCGTACGTCGGGATGTGGGTGACCGCGGACGGATTCATCCGCCAGGAACTGCTGCCGAACGGTCGCTACGACGAGGCCCGAGGCAACCGCCAGAGCGCCTATACGGGCAGCTACACCGTGACCGGCAACCACCTCGACTACGTCGACGACACCGGCTTCACCGCCACCGGCGACGTCCGTGACGGCATTCTCTTCCACGAGCACCTGGTGCTCTACCGCGAGGGCGACGAGCGCGCCCGGCGGGGAGCCCGGCCATGACCACCCTGTTCACCCCCTGACCGGCAGCCGACGTGGTTCGAGCAACGACTCGCCGCGTCGGCTGCTGTACTTGTGAAAGGAGTCCCGAACTGCAGCCGACGCCGAACGGGTACGCGCCTTCGTTGACGCCGCCCACAGCCGGCACGGCCGCGTCGCCACCGAGCACGCCGTATGGGCCTCGCCGAGTCCATCTCCGACCCGGAGGGTCGATGTCGATGTCGATGTGAGCCGTTCGCCTGTCCCGCCCCACCCCGCAAGGGGAACGAGGCGTGTCATCAGCTGGCGCAGGCGTCGGGGCCGCGTACCCCTGGACACCGCAGGGCCAGCTCGTACGCGCGCTGCGAGCCCGGCCGGATTCTTCCTGCTGAGTCCATGCGGATTCCCCGCGGTCGGTCCGGGAACAGAGTTCCGCGAAAGCAGCCTCGGTGGCACTGGCGGGCTCGGCCTGGTAGGCGGCCAGCTGCTGGTGCGGGGCATCGTTGACGGTGAAGGCCGAGAACTGGATCTCCAGAGCGCCGAGTTCGCGGCCATCTCTGTCGCCGAAGACCATGCGGGCCAGGTTGTCGAACCGCTGGAATCCGCTGTGCAGTGCCACAGCGAGCGCGTCGATCACCTGGGGCGACGGGCTCGTCTCGCGGCCCTGTTCCAGGCGCATGACCCCAACCCAGTCAAGGAGAACGCCGACCGCCGGTGGACGGGACGTCCAGGCGCCCAGCGGCGCCACGCCGGCGAGGCCGGCCACGTACAAGATTCAAGCCGCCGCGCCCGGTCCGCGGTGCCCGGCGTCATTGGTACCTCACCGCGCAGGCGTCGCGCGCCGCCGGGCGCTCCTCGGCATTCCCGCTCCGGCCGGGCATGACGTCATTCTGTCCTCGTCCTCGCAGAGCCGTGAGCGCGCACTCAGTCGGCACTCATCGTGGAGTCCTGCGCGGGCCCAGGGCCGGCACTCAGCGAGCCGAGCAGGGCGAGGGCATCGGCGGAGGTGCTGCCCGGCTCGGCTTGGTAGACGATGAGTTGCTGGGTGGGGGCGCTATTGACGGTAAAGGCCTCATAGTGCAGCTCCAGATCGCCGACCTGGGCGTGGTGGAAGAGCTTGGCCTCGCGGGTCTTGCCGCGCACGTCGTGGCGGGCCCACAGGACGCGGAACTCGGCGCTTTTCATGGACAGTTCGCCGACGAGTTCCCACAGCCGCGGGTCCTCGGGATCAATACCCGCCGCCCGCCGCAATGTGGCCACGCTCGACTCGGCGGCCCGGTCCCAGTCCCGGTAGAAGTGGTGCGCGGCCGGGTCCAGGAACGTCTTGCGCAGCAGATTGTCGGAGTGGGTGAAGCCGGCGTACAGGGCACCTGCGAGCCGATTGCGGGCCAGGATGTCCAGGGCGTGGCCCAGGACGAAGGCGGGCGTGTCGCTCCAGGTGTCGAGGAGTCGCCGCAGGTGCGGGGCGACGCGTTCGACACGGGGCGCGCGGCGCGTACGGCGGGTGGTCGGGGTGGCCACGCGATAAAGGTGGGCCACGGCTTCGTCGTCCAGTTGCAGAGCCCGCGCGACGGCTTCGAGGATCTGCTGGGACGGGTGCCGTTCGCGGCCCTGTTCCAGGCGCATGTAGTAGTCGGTGCTCACCCCGGCGAGCGTGGCGACTTCTTCGCGGCGCAGACCGGGCACCCTGCGACGGCCGGATGTGGGAAGTCCCGTGTCTTCCGGGCGCAGTTGGGCACGCCGTGCGCGGAGGAAGCCTCCCAGCGCGTTCTCGGCAGCGGGGTCCTTGTCTGTGTCCATGTCTCGAGGCTAGGGCTCCGCGATGCCTTGTTGTGGGGGCGAAGGGGGGCGCGCTGCGCCCAGGAAACGCGTACCCCGGACAACCGCGACCTGGTTTGTTTCTCCGGCGCCTCACCACAGTGGGCGCATGACCTCCGCAGTTGTTTAGCTGCTGGGCGGCCGGGCCGCCGACCTGCTGGTTCAGGAGCAGAATCATGAGCACCACCTCGCCTACCGAGCCCGAGTCCTCACGTCCGCTGACCGAAGGTGTGGTCAGCGCGTTGTCACGGCGATCGACTCGGCAGCATCCTCAACAATGCGCGCGTCGCTGGGTGGCATGGCAGCCAAGGCCCCAATGCCACATGAGGTGCGGTGATGAACATCCGAGCCCGGCACGTCCTCGCCCCCCCATACGCAGAGGCACCTGTTCAAGCCGTACTCTCGGTGCACCGCGGGAGGGGAGAAGCACCGTGAAGATAGTGATACCGGGAGGCACCGGTCAGGTGGGCGGCATACTCAACCGCGCGCTGACCGCCGCGGGCCACGAGGTCGTGGTGCTCACCAGACGGCCGACACATGACAGTGACCTCCGGTGGGACGGCAGAACTCTCGGCCCCTGGGCGGAGACGATCGACGGCAGCGACGTCGTGATCAACCTGGCCGGCCGCAGCGTCAGCTGCCGCTACACCAAGGAGAACCTCCAGGCCATGATGGACTCGCGTGTGGACTCCGCGCGCGTCGTGGGCGAGGCGATCGCGGATGCCCGACGGCCTCCCCGGGTCTGGCTCCAGATGAGCACCGCCACCATCTACGCCCACCGCTTCGACGCACCTCACGGCGAGGCGACCGGAGTGATCGGCGGCGGCGAGCCCGATGTCCCCCGCTACTGGGATTTCAGCGTCGAGATCGCAAAGAACTGGGAGCGGGAACAGCGGCGGGCCCAGACGCCGCACACCCGCAAAGTGGCCCTGCGCTCGGCGATGGTGATGAGCCCCGATCGCGGTGGCGTATTCGACTACCTGCTGTGGCTGGCGCGGCTCGGTCTCGGGGGGCCGGTCGCGGGCGGCGCGCAGTACGTGTCCTGGATACACGACCGTGATTTCGTCCGCGCGGCGCAGTTTCTGATCGATCGGGACGACATCACCGGACCGGTCAATCTCGCGGCCCCCGCTCCCCTGCCCCAGCGGGCGTTCATGCACGCGCTGCGAAAGGCATGGGGCGTACCGGTGGGCCTGCCTGCCACGAAGTGGATGGCCGAGATCGGCGCGTTCGTCCTGCGATCCGACACCGAACTCCTGCTCAAGAGCCGCCGCGTCGTACCGGGTCGGCTGCTTGATACCGGATTCACCTTCGACCACGCCCACTGGCCACAGGCCGCGGATGAACTCGTGCGGCGAGTACGCCACGAACGGCGCCGCACCTGAGCGGTCCGACTGAGCGGTCCGGGGCTTACCCGGCGTCGGACCGGGCCCATGGCCCGATACGGAGGGACCCTGCGGGACTCTGTCGCCCGATTCGCGCACACCCCACGGTCTGATCAACAGGATCCGGCCGCCTGAGCACCTGCGCGATCTTCACAGGTCCGGCCCTCCAGGCCGAGGCGCGCTTCGCAGGTGGCGGCCATGGCGGCGGCCGAGATGGCGGCGACCCAGATGAAGACCTGGCCGCGGGCCTGGGGCGGGGCGTATTCAGTGCGGGCGGCGAGGGTGGCGGCGAAGAAGCAGGAGTTGACCGCCCCGGTGAGGGCGTAGGCCGCGACGGCTACAGCGAAGACTGGGCTGAGGGTGACGGTCGTGAGGCCGGCGGCGACGCCCAGCGCGAGGTGGCGCATCAGCCGGTCAGGTGAGCCGGTGAGGGGAAAGGCCATGACGGTGAGGGAGCCGGCGAGGTTGCCCAGGCCGTAGGCCGCCGTCAGGACGGCGGCCGTGGCGGCGTTGATGTCCAGGATGGCGGTCATGTGGACGGCGGTGATGGGCAGGGCGGCGACGCTGAGCGCGACGATCACCGTCAGGTACAGGGTGCGGCGCAGGGTGCCGGTGCGGGCCATCAGGGCCAGGGTGGGGCCCGGCCTTGGGACGGCGGCGGCCTGCCCGCCGTGGAGGGGCGGGGTGTACGGCAGGAGCAGCACGCATCCGGCCGCGAGGGCGGCGCCGACGGCGAGTGCGAGGGCCGCGCTGGTCGGCGTGGCCCAGCCGGACAGGGCGGCCACCACGGACGGACCGGCGGTGCCGCCGATGCCGTAGGTGGCCACGTCCCACCCCTGGGCGCGCCGCTGGGTGCGCAGTCCGGGGCCGACGAGGCCGGCCAGGCGGCTGCTGATGCCGCCGGTGAGCAGGGGGTCGCAGGTCCCCGCGGCGGCCAGCAGCAGCGCCGTGACAGTCACCGGCAGGCGGGGGTAGGCCAGAACGGCGGTGGCAAGTGCGACGGCGTAGAGCAGGCAGGCCGCGGCGATGGTCCTGCGTCCGTCGGAGGCCAGGTCGATACGGCGGGCGGTGAACGGGCCGAGCAGGTGCGGTGCGGTGCGGTGATGCACGCCGCGAGCACTCCGGCCGTGGCACCGGATCCGTCGTGCGCGCCGACGAGCAGTACGGCGGCGACGACCGCGCCGCCGTCGGCCGTACGGGCCGGCGCGGCGGTCAGGACGTAGCGGCCCAGCGCCGCCCTGCGCGCTGTCCCCTCGACGTGTGGTGCGGCTGTGCAGGACGGCAGGAGCGGTGGTGCTCATGAGGAGGCTCCGAGGTTGAGGCTGTCCAGCACGGTGACGAGCCGATCGCGGGTGTCGGGGGCGAGGCCGTGCAGCGGCAGGGGGAGATTCGTCTCGGAGGCAAGGCCCAGGTGGGAGGCGGCGCAGGACATCACGCGAAGGCTGCCGTGGTGGCGGAACAGCGTCGTCAGGCACGGGCGGGATCTTGATGGCGGCGACCTGTGGCAACTCAGCGATGCGAGCGTGGAGTTCATGGGTGAAGTGCACGTGGGTGGTGCCCGGGTTGTCGTACACGCACAGCGGAACGGACAGCTTCCGGGTGACGTCCTCGTACAGTCCGAACACCTCGTCCTCGGTGAGCGGCTGATACGTCATCGGGGCCAGCAGCACCGCCGACGCGCCTGCCTTCTGGGCATCCTCGGCCAGCGCGAGTACCTGCGAGGTCCGCAGCGCGTCGATGCCGACGATGACGGGGGTCTCTTCGGCGGCCTCGACGGCGATCCGCGCCGCCCGGGCGCGCTGCTCGCGGGAGAGGTAGGCGTAGCTTCCGGTGGAGCTTCCTGAGCGCCGCCCTGGTCGGTGGTCGCCCGGTCCGACCTGCGGCGCCGCGATCGCCGGGCCCTCCGCCCCTGGACGAGCCGGGCGCTGCCGAGGGGTATGTCCTTCGACTCGTAGTCGGTGGAAGGGACGGCCACCGGTTCGACGCCAGGCCGCTGTGTGCGGCCTGGGCGGGGAGATCATGCGGATGCCCGACGAACTCGGGCAGATCAAGCCCGGTTTCTACGCCGCCCGTTGTCAGGCGGCTGGTTCAGGTCGGTGGATGCCGCGTGGCCGGTAGTCGAGCGCGTCGGAGACGCCGGTCAGGTCGGCGAGGTACCAGATGATGGCGAGCCACATCTCCGTGCCCTGCAAGCCGGGCTGGGTCTGCCGTCCGCCCGCGGTGGTGGGGTGCGGGGCGTGGAAGGCGAAGCCTTGGCCGTCCACCCAGTGCTGGAGTGCGTCGGCGAGCAGCCGCCGTGCCAGGGTGACGACGTCGTCGGCGCGGTAACCGGTGGTGCGGGTCAGCCACAGTGGATGGGCGATGTCCAGGATGTTGCAGGCGGTCTGCCGGTCACGGCGGGTGTAGCGGGCATCGCGGGCGTGCCGGAGCACGGAGTCGATGGTCCGCTCGGGGTAGGGCACGGGCAGTCCGTACTGGGCGAATGTGCCGCGGGTGGCACGGTAGAAGCCGTTGACCACCCGCATCAGGCCGTCGGCGGCACTGGGTCTGCCCCACAGGCCGAGGTGCGGGTCGGCGTGGGTGAGCAGCCATCCGAACAGGGCGTCCAGCGCACCGGGTTGCTCGCGGACTCCCTTGCGGCGGTTCCACATGATGGCGGTGCCCAGGGTGTCGACCCAGTCGCCGCTGTACCAGGGGTTCTCCTGCCAGGGCAGCGCCTCCAGGTGCTCGACGACGTCACCGGCGGTGAGCGCGGCGACGCCGTGCAGGGGATGGGCGAACTCGCTGCCCAGCAGGTCGAGGGCGTGGCCGACGCACAGGAAGTGGTAACCGGTCTCCTTGCTGAAGGGGAGTGTGCCTGCGGGGCGTTGGCGTCCGTCCTCGTCGAGTGCGCCGACGATGCCGCTGTGGGGGTCCTGCCAGGAGCGCAGTCGTGCGATCTGCTCGTCGGCGGAGAGTGGGAGCGGGGCGTGCCCGAGGAGCAGGTCGGCGATCTCCACGGCGTCGCACTGGGCGCGCACGGTGGGCGGGCTGCCGGGCGCGTCGGTGAACAGTCCGCCGTCGGGGCCGGGCGCGAAGCAGCGGGCGATGACGTCTTCGGCCTGGGCGCGGGCGGTGTCCGCGAATGCGGCGACGGCGCCGGCCAAGTCCTTCGGTGCGGTGTTGTGGGCTGTGCCGGGGGGTGTTCCGCGCCAGCGCAGGATGCGGGCGGGGTTACCGGCGACGACGGCCCTGGCCGGGACGTCCTTGGTCACCACGCTGCCGGCTCCGATCACGGCGCCGTCGCCGACGGTGATGCCGTCGAGCACTACGACGTGGGAGCCGATCCACACATCGCTGCCGATCCGGATGCCCTTGGAGGACATCGGCTGGCGGAACACCTCGGTGTCGGGGTCCTCGTATCCGTGGTTGAAGGCGAGGAGGGAGGTGTGGGCGCCGATGCGTACGGCATCGCCGAGTTCGATGGTGCCGCGGACCACGGCGTAGGGGTTGATGGTGCAGTCCCGTCCGGCGCGCAACGTACCGGTCAGGTAGGCGCCGGCCGCGATGTAGCTGCGGGATCCGAGACGCAGGTGCTCGTTCTGGACCGCGGCCAGCGGGGAGACGTAGCAGTTGTCGCCGATGCTGTACTCGGCGTCCGCCTTGCCCAGCGTCTGCTGGAAGTCGTGCTGCCGGGCGCGGTCGTCGGCGGTGGCCTGGGACCAGTAGAGCCAGGGCGAGTAGTCGAAAAGGGCGGGCGGGGCGGCGGCGTTCGAGTCCGTCATGGGGTTCGTTTCTCTCACGTGAGGTCGGTGGGGCAAGGGCGTCCCGGCGGCCGTCGCCGCCCACCCGGGCGCCCTCGTTTCAGCATGATTCCGTCGAGGTCAGGTTCCGTTGGCGGGTTGGGGGTAGGTGTGGCCGTCGACGGTGGCGGTCAGCGTGCCGGTCGCCTGGAAATTGTTGACCCCCACCGTGTGGATCCGTCCGGTCCCGATCTCGGTCTGGACGAGGTCGGAGTACCAGTCGATCTTGTTGTGGGTCGGAGTCCGGTTCTGCAGGGTCATGTTCTCCGGGCCTTCTTGCCGTCCAGAGTGTAGGTGCCCTGCGGCGGATACGGCCGCTCGGGGATCGCGCTGCCGGGCTCGTACGGGACGCCCCAGGGGACGGTGTCGGAGATGCGGGCGACCGGCTTCGGCGCGTCTGGCCGCCGCAGGCGGGCGGGACGACCAGGGACTGCCAGTACACGATGCTGGTGCCGTCGGGTGACCACTTGGGATCGGCCCGGCCGTTCCACAGTGGGTCGTTGATGCTGCCGTCGCCCGCGGCGTTGATCTGCTGGCCCTCGTAGGAGCCGCGGTCGCCGTACGCGTCGAGGAGGTAGGGCTGGAAGAACCGGAGGTGCGAGTACTGGTTGAGCCTGCCGCTCGTCCCGGTCATCGGGCTGAAGCCCAGGTGCACATTGTCGGGGTGCGGCCACCGACATCGTCTGCGCCATGTATCCGTCCTACGCGGGCCTGGAGGCGTACGCGCGTGACCCGCGCGCCGACCGGCCCCTGATCACGTGCAAGTACGCCTACTCCCAGGGCAACTCCACCGGCGACTTGGACCACTACTGGGAGCTGTTCGAGTCCCTTCCCGGGCTGCAGGGCGGTTTCATCTGGGAGTTCGTGGACCACGGCCTGGACCCGGACGGGGACGGGCGGTACCGCTACGGCGGTGACTTCGGGGACGGTCACGGTCGCGGCAGCCGGGGTGGGGCCCGGCGAAGAGGGCGACATCGAGCTGCCGGCCGATGTCGTACGGGACCTGCGGAAGCCGACCGCGCTCGGACTCACCCTCACCGTGCGGACCCGGGAACCGTCGCCGTGGGCCGAGGCGGGGACCGAACTGGCCCTGCTCCAGGTCCGTCCAGGTCCGCCTCCCGGCCCGTGCCGTGGAGCCGTCCTGGGCCGCGGCGGGCGCGGTGGTACGTAACGACGGCCAGGTCGCCCACGAGCTGCTGGAGCGGTCCCCGCGTCTGTGCCTGTGGCGGGCCCTGACCGACAACGACGCCTCCTATGCCCTGGACAACAAGTTCGTCCGCTCGGGCTTCTTCTCCCTCGAACCTACGGATACCGAGGGGCGGCGGGCGACGGGGGAACCGTGGTCACCACGGTGTACCGCGCGGCCTATGGCGACAGGGTCCGGCACCGGCGGCGCATCATCCAGCGTGGCGACGGGAACTTCACCTTCGACGAGGAGGTCTGGCTACCGGAGGAGTACGTGGATGCGCCCAGGGCCGGCATGGAGTTCGAACTGGCCGAAGGCTTCGACACCGCGAGCTGGATCGGCCTCGGCCCGTGGGAGAACTGTCCGGACCGATCCTCTGCCGCCCTGCGGGGGCGGTGGAGCAGCCCGATCGACGAGCTCACGGTGCCGTACATCCTGCCGCAGGAGAACAGCACCCGACTGGAGAACACGAGCCACTGGTGGAAGCTGCCGGACAGCGCGGCGACCGTCGTCCACGTCGATATCGCCCATCGAAGAGTCGGCACCGGTCGCCTCGGCCCGGACACCCGATCCCGGCACCGGCTCCACGCCGGGCACTACGCCTGGCGCCGGCACCTGCTGCTGGAGAAGTAGCCCCGCCCCGGGGCCCGCCGCACGCGATGTGCCGGCGTCACGGATGAGGAGAGCGAAATGCCGAGGGACGAGATCTCCCTTCAGCTGTACACGGTTCGATCGCCACTCGAGGAGGACCTGGAGGGAACACTGGCCCGCGTCGCTGAGCTGGGCTACCGCACCGTGGAGCCGTACGGCTTCGTCAACCGGGCGGAGCGGATGGCGGAGGCGCTGACCGAGTACGGACTGTCCGCGCCCACCGCGCACGCCGCGCTGCTCCGGGACGATCGAGCCGCCATCTACGCCGCGGCCCGGCGTCTCGGGGTCACCACTGTCATCGTGCCCATGGTCAAAGCCGAGCACTGGCAGACCGCCGATGACATCAAGGGCATCGCACAGGACCTGAACCGCGTCGCGGCCGAGGCGGCCGACCACGGCCTCACGGTCGGGTACCACAACCACCATTTCGAACTCGAGTTGAAGGTGGACGGCGGGCACGCGTTGGAGGTCCTCGCGGATCACCTGGCGGACGAGGTGATCCTCGAGGTGGACACGTACTGGGCCGCCGTCGGAGGCGCGGACGTGCCGGTCCTGCTCACCAGACTCGGCGACCGGGTCACGGCCCTGCACATGAAGGACGGGGACCGCTCGATGAACAACAAAGCCCAGGTGGCGGTCGGCGACGGCGTCATCCCGGTCAAGGACATCCTGGCCGCGGCCCCGACCGCGCTGCGCGTGGTCGAGCTCGACGACTTCGAGGGCGACATCTTCGACCCGGTCGCGAAGAGCTTCAGTTTTCTCTCCGGCAAGGACGCCCTGGCATGAGCGCGGTCGGCACCGGAGTGACCGGTGCCATGGACGCCAGGCCACCACGAACCCGGCGGCCAGTTACTCCACCACCCCCGCGAACACACCACCTACCAGGTCCGGCCGCTGCCCGGGGCCGCCGGCCACCCGATCGTCGGGGGGCTCACCCCGTTCCTCGTGACCAGCGAGCAGTACCACCTGCACATGGACCCGGCCACAACCTGACCGACCTGGAAATACCCCAGGTCCACTCGATGATCACGAAGGGAATTTCATGGGCAACCCGCTCGCCGCACACCCCGAACTCCGCATAGGCCTCGTAGGCGCAGGAAAGATCAGCAACGCCTATCTCACCACGCTTCCGCGCTTGAACAACCTGCGGCTGACCGCCGTCGCCGATCTGGACACCGAGCGTGCCGCCACCGCCGCGGGCACGGTACCCGGAGCCCGCGCGACCACCCTCGACGGGCTCTACGAGGCGGAGGACGTCGACCTGGTCCTCAACCTCACCATCCCGGCCGCACACGCGGAGGTCGCCCATGCCGCCATCGACGCCGGCAAACACGTCTACGGTGAGAAACCACTCGCCACCACCACCAGCGAGGCTCGCACTCTGCTGGATGCCGCCGCCGACGCCGGCGTCCGGGTCGGCTGCGCCCCGGACACCGTCCTCGGCACCGGCGTGCAGAGCGCCCGCGCAGCGCTCGATTCCGGTGACATCGGTATCCCGGTCGCCGCGACCGCTTTCATGGTCAGTGCCGGCCCCGAGCGCTGGCACCCCGACCCGGAGTTCTACTACCGGCCCGGTGGCGGCCCGCTTCTGGACATGGGCCCGTACTACCTGACCGCGCTGGTGACCCTGCTGGGACCGGTCCGCCGGGTGGTCGGTATGGCCTCGACCTTCCGTACCAGCCGTACCATCGGCAAAGGTCCCCGAGCCGGCACGGAGTTCCCGGTCGAGGTCGCCACTCACGTCGTCGGCGTACTCGAACACCACTCAGGCGCCCTGTCGACGCTGATGATGAGCTTCGAAGTGTGGGCCGGTGCACTTCCCCGGATCGAGGTCTACGGCACGGACGGCTCACTCTCCGTTCCCGACCCCAACAGATTCGACGGACCGGTGCGGCTCTTCAGAGCCCGTACCCAGGAATGGGAGCAGCTTCCGGTACGAGGCGGCTACCAGGACGCCTCCCGCGGCTACGGGGTCGCCGACCTGGCCCGAGCCGTCGCCCAGGGTGGACCGCACCGCGCTGACGGCGAACTCGCCTACCACGTCCTGGATGTGATGGAGTCCATGCTCGCCGCGGCTGAGAGCGGCAGGTCGGTCCAAGTGGGCAGCAGCTGCGACCGGCCGGCCGCTGTACCCGCAGACGCCCGCCCCGAGGACCAGTAGACAGGGGTCTTGGCCCCGGGCGACCTGTTCGGATCCGTGCGGCGACGGCCGTCGTGGAACAGCGTCGCCCGATGGCGACACTGTGGGGCTCGAATAAGGGTCGCTCCTGGTCAATTCGCCGGCATCCTCGACTGAGCCCCGCAAGGCAGGAGCAGACGGCGGCGGGCTACAGCTGGTCTCCGACGGCGGCGGCCGCTGACGTCGTGCCCGCGGGGCACCCTGGTAGAGGCCCCCGGGCCGGAACAGGAAGACACCGGGACTGGCGGAACGCTTGGCTCACTCAGCGGACTGAGGTGGGGAGCGAAGTACGCCGCGCTCGCGAAGCTGCGCCAGGTGCTCCAGCCCGCCGGGCCGGTACAGCGGCGCCGCCTCGACATCGGCCTCGGCCGCGCCGACGCGGTGGACCGGGCCCGTGCCGGACTGCGGAACGACGGGGGCCTGGGGGTGCGGGCCGCGGCCCAGCGGCCGGCGTGCGGTGCTCATAATCGCGATCGTACGGATATCCCTCGGTGCCACGCGAGTTGGGCTGGCGAGTTGGGCTGGCGAGTTGGGCTTGGGCCCTGGTGCCACACTGGGCCCGCCCGCCGGCCGCGCAACCGATGGCGGGCCCAGTCGGAAGTGAAGAAGCCCCGGACGGCGCGCCGCGGGCCGGGGAGGAGTCCACATGCGTCATGGCAGTCGCCGTGTTCATCGTCCCCGCCGAGTCGCATGGCCGCCGCGCACTGCATACGTGATTGCCCGGTCGTCAGTTCCAGGGGATGGTGAGCCAGGGGCCGGCCGGGTCGGTGGTGAGGACACGGTGCGCGGTGAGCATGTCCTCGTACCAGCTGCCGAACTCCTCCTCGTCGAAGTGCAGACAGCGCCCGAGGATGTAGGCGGCGGAGAACTCCTGCCAGGACCGGTAGTTCTGGCGGGAGGCGCGGCCGGCGGCGACCACGGCCTGTTCGGCCTCCTGGAGGGTGCAGTATCGGGCGGACAGGCCGAAGCGGGCCATGGCGGAGGCCCGGCCGTAGTCCCAGGCCTCGACAGAGCGGACGAAGGCGTTGTCCGCCAGCAGGCCGTCCGCGCGGAACCGGGCCTCGTAGCGGGCGATCCGCCCGATGAGCCGTTGTACTCCGGCGACCTGGGGCTCGACTTCGGCGGTGCTGCGGGGGCGCGCCGGGGTGACTCCGTCGGGGGTGATCCGGGGCTCGGTGGCCTGGGCGGCGTTGTCGCACAGTACGCACTCGGCGACCTGCCGCCAGTGGCCCAGTTCGACCGAGCCTGCGAAGTCCTGGGCGAGGGAACGGCGGACGCTCAGCGCGAACTCCCACACCGGGCTGACCATGTCGGCGTCGAGCAGGCGCTTTTGGGTGTTGGCCCATTCCTCCCGGCAGGTCACCCCCCACCACCGCTTGAGCCTTCTCTTCTCATCGTTGTAGCCGTTGCCGTGGTGGGCATCTCGTCCAGGCGAGGTGGGGGCGGCTCGGGCATGCAAGATTATTGCGCTGCGGCGCGAAATCCCTCAATCGCTTCGATTGGGTATTCGAATGGCGTCGCCTGGGTCCGCCCCCCGAGGAAAGGCGTTACGCATGGATCTGGACGTGGCGCGCATCGAGCAGGCCGCACAAGTGATCGATCCGGTGTTCCTGAACACCCCGCAGTACCTCGACGAGCAGCTGTGCCAGGCGCTGGGCGGTCGCGCGGTGACGGTGAAACTGGAGACTGCCGAGGTGTTCGTGCCAGAGCCGGTCAATCCTGCCAAGCGGGAGCGGATGGAGACCTTCGGCGCCCGGGTCATCGTGGCAGGGGCGGACGGCTCGGCGGCTCGGCGGCTCGGACGGCCGCAGCCGCCCACGCCGAACGCCATCCCGATCGCGTCCACCTGCAGGACGGCCTGCAGACGGCGATCGCCGAGGATGCCGGGACGATCGGGGTCGAGCTGACCCGCGGCGCACCGGGTGGCGCGCGGTCCGAGCTTTGACCGCGCGGTCTGCATCGAACGCGCGCGCACCTTCGCCGACGGAATCGCGGTGCGCAGCCCGTTGCGGACGAGGCCGCCCTCAACGGCCTGTCCGCGGTGACGGGGACGCTGACGGCCCACTACGCGTATCTCGCCACGCTCCCCTCGTGGGCCGCCGACCACGGCATCGCCCCCGGCGACGCCGACCGCTACGTCCGCAGCCTCTTCCAGGGCGTCGGCCGCTCCCTGGGCGACGAGGCCCGCTCCCTGGACCGGCTCGCGGCCGACCACGAAACACCGAACGGGAACAACGAACGTGATTGCAGGTGTGCAGCCAGTCGGGGAATGTTGGTCTGTGGCCGGTAGGGCCGGGGGCGCTTGTGGGTGATCCCGGCTCCGTGTGACATGCCCGTGAACGTCCGGGCGTATCCGATCGATCAGGAATCGAGAAGCGCGGTTCACCGAGCCGCCTCTAGTCTGCCCGTCATGGACATCACCATTCACACGACTTCCCTCCCGCACAACGACCCGGATGCGTCGCTCGCCTTCTACCGTGACGTCCTCGGCTTCGAGGTCCGCAGCGACGTCGGGCAGGGCAGGATGCGCTGGATCACGGTCGGCCCGGCCGGTCAGCCGGGCACGTCGATCCTTCTGGCGCCGCCTGCCGCCGATCCCGGCATCACCGAGGACGAGCGCCGCACGGTCACCGAGATGATGGCCAAGGGCACCTACGGCTGGATCCTGCTGGCCACCCCGGACCTCGACGCCACGTTCGAGAAGGTGCGGGCCGGTGATGCCGAGGTCGCACAGGAGCCGACCGAGCAGCCGTACGGCGTCCGCGACTGCGCGTTCCGCGACCCTGCGGGGAATCTGATCCGCATCCAGGAGCTGCGCTGAGCTGTGCGGGTATCGATGCGGCCGTGCGGGCCGACATCGCGACCGCCCACAAGGAACGCGGCGGCGCACCGGAGCGGAAGTGCCTGCCTTTCCGGCCGCCCGCCAGGGCCGCGTCCGGGTCCTCGTTGAACCGGGGCCACGGACCCGGACTCCGTCCCGCTGCTGTCCGGCAGTTGCTCGGTCGGCTCGTCGAGTCCGGCGGGCCGGTCCACACCACTGACCTCGATGAAATGGAAGATGAAAGACAAAGGGGAGGGTTCTCATGTGTAAGCCTGAATGGCGGCGTGCACGCGTCCAGGCGCAACGCCTGACCGACCTCGCGCGGCTGCGCCGCGTCCGCGACCGGATCGACAGGGAATACGTGCAGCCGCTGAACGTGGAGGCGCTCGCCCGTGATGTGAACATGCCCGCCGGACAGCTGAGTCGGCAGTTCCGGGCCGCCTACGGTGAGTCGCCGTACGCGTACCTGATGACGCGTCGCATCGAGCGGGCGGCGGCGCTGCTGCGGCGGGGCGACCTCAGCGTCACCGAGGTCTGCTTCGCGGTCGG
>NZ_MUNE01000159.1 GCF_002154605.1 Streptomyces milbemycinicus
CCCACACCCCGTACCCCCCGCACGCCCCCCACACCCCGTACTCCGGCCTTCCGCAGCCGCCGGCACCCCAGTCGGCACCCGCACAGCCCACGCCGCCTCCGCGGCCCGTACGGCCCGCACAGCCGCCGCAGGCCACGCCCGATCCGCGACACCCAGGCCCCCCGTCCGCGCATACGCCTACCCCCACTCCCACTCCGGCGACGGCTTCCGCCGCGGCGGCCCAGCACGAATACCCTTCTACTCGTCCATACACCGCTCCGCAGCCGCAGGTTCCCCCCACCGCCCGGCGGCGCCCCGGACCGTCCCGGAAGACGGCGATCGCGATCCTGATCGCCGCGGTCGTGTGCTTCGCCGTCGGCACATGGGCGTTACTGACAGCGGGCTGACCCGACAGCCGCGGGCCGTGGCCACCCATCAGGCAGGCGCCGACCACCCGGTGAGCGCCGACCACCAAGCAGCCACCGCCCACCGCGCCGGCGCCACCTACCAGGCAGGCGGCGGTCCGTACCGCCGGTGCCTGCCCGGTCCGGACGCCGGGGCTGCGGCGGCCGGGGCGCGGCGCCGGGCCGCCAGCGTCCACCCTCCGAGCCCGAGCAGCAGCAGCGCGCCGACGGCGTAGCTCACATAGCCCACCAGCCGCAGCCGGCCCTTGTCCGTGTCGTCGGCCGCCGCCACGGCATCGTCCCCGGTCGCCGGCGCCTGGGCGGCCTCCCGCCGGTCGGCGTCCGTGAGGCCGAAGCCCGCCCGGACCGCGTCCCCGTCGTACGTCGGCCCGGCCTTCGCGGTGCCCGAGATCCGCACCCGCAGGGTGAGCGGCACCGTGCCCTTGAAGAACCGCGTGACGTCCGGGTTCACCGTGACCGCCAGGTAGTACCACCCGGCGAAGCTCATCGTGCGCACCGAGTAATCGGCCCGCGCCGAGCGGTTGCCGTACGCCACGGGGACGGTGTCCGCTCCCGCCTGCGCCTCCTGGCCCTCGTAGGCCTCGAAGGAGCTTTTCTTCGTCAGGCCGCGCGCCGGGTTGAAGACCCGAAGCCCCAGCGCGTCGTTCACCCCGGCCGCCTCTCCGGTCTTAGCGGCGGACAGTTCGGCGGTGGCGTCGAGCCGCTGCCCCCAGTCGACCGGCACCCGGTAGAAGTGGGTCTCGCCCGGCCTGATCTGATCCGCCCACACCCCTGTGGACAACGGGCGCGCGTCGTTGAACCCCGTGCCGCCCTGCCGCCACCGCGCCTTGCCCCTGGGCAGCTCGGGCGGGGTGGTACGCCAACTGCTCTCCGGGGCCTGCCCGGTGTCCCCGCCCTTCACCGGCGGCTCCACCATCAGCCTGAGCTCCAGCGGCCAGCCGGCGGGGTCCTGGGACCCGGCGCCGCGCTCCACCGTGACGACGTACCGGCCCGCCTTCCGGCAGGAGGCCACCGAGCCCGACGCGACCTGGCGTGCCACGTAGTCGGCGAGCGGATAGGCCACGCCGTTCGCCTCGATCTTCCGGTCGGAGCTGCCGCAGGTGGTGCCGTCGGGGCTCGCCAGCGTCACCTTGACCCGGTCCTGGTACGAGACGACGCCCGCCCCCGGCCGGGGCGCCGCGACCGCCGAGACATACGCGCCGGACGTGGCGTCCAGCCGGACGCTGTAGTACCGCTTCTGGCCCGCCGCGATGCTGTCGACGTAGCCGAGCCCGGGCTTCAGCAGCGGGGCGCCCTCGGCGTCGTCGGTGCCGTGGATCAAGGTCCCCTCGGTCCGGTACGGCCGCGCCTCGGCGGCCCCGTCCGCGGGCGCGGCCCAGGCCTGGCCGCCCGGTCCCGGCGCCGTGGCCACCGCGCACAGCGCCGCCACCGCGGCGAGGCCGGTCCTGACCTTGCTGCGGTCATCCATCGCGGGTCACTCCTCGTCGTACCGGCCGCACAGCCCGTTCAACTTTGCTTATGCAAGCATTTCATTTGCAAGAGTGAATAAAGAAGACAGTTGCCGCGAGTTTCGCGACGGCCGCCAGTAAAGCCGACAGGGCCCCGACCGCTCCAGCGGTCGGGGCCCTGTAACAGAGCTGTTGGTCTCACACACCCGAACCTGCGGGCACGGAGTCGGTCGCCTCCGTCCACAGATCCTGCTCGGCGCGATCCGCCTGGATCTGGCGGTACACGAGGAGCCCGCCGATGGCGGCCAGTGCGACCAGGAGAAGCTTCTTCACCGCGCTACCTCGTCTCTTTCCTTGACGTAGGGGACCTCTGGCGCCCGATGATACACACCGGCCGATACCGTTCGGTGACCTATGCCCGGCATTGGCCGGCCGACAGCCGTTCATCAACTGCCCGGGCGCCGTTACGGAATCAGCCCGGACGAAGAGAAGATCTCCGTCCGGGCTGATCGCACCGGTGGGGCTAACAGGACTTGAACCTGTGGCCTCTTCCTTATCAGGGAAGCGCTCTAACCGTCTGAGCTATAGCCCCGCGCTGCACCGAAAGATTAGCGCACGACCAGCCCTGTCCCAAAATCGGTTACGGGCGGCCGCTACTCGTCCTCGGCGAGCGTGACCTCCACACCACCGACGAAGCCCGCCGACAGGTTGTAGATGAAGGCCCCCAGGGTGGCCAACGCCGTCGCCAGCACCACGTTGATCGCGGCGATGACCCCGGTGAAGGCCAGCACTCGCGGCAGCGACAGGAAGGACTCCAGGTCGAAGCCGGTGCCCTTCTTCGACTCCGTGGCCTCGCTGATCGTCCCGCCCACGGCGCTGAAGACGCCCATCCCGTCCATGACCATCCACAGCACCGCCGCGGCGACCACGGTGCAGATGCCCAGCGCGATCGCGAGCAGGAAGCTGACCTTCATCACCGACCACGGGTCCACCCTGGAGACTCGCAGCCGCGCCTTGCGCGTACGCGGAGCCGAGCGGGCGCCCGACTCGGTGCGCGGGCGGCGCACCGCGGTCTGCTGGTGCCCCGAGGCGCCCCTGGTGGCCCCGCCGGTGCTCGGCGGGGTGCTCGGCGGGGCATACGCCTGCGGCGGGTGGTAGGGCTGCGCGGGCTGTGGCTGGCCCGGCCGCTCACCGGGCAGCGGGCTGCCCGGGTAACTCTCGTACGGCGGCTGCGGCTGCCTGATGTCCGTCACGGTACCCCCATGGGAGTCGGTGGAGGAGCCACGGGAGCCTGCCGGCGCAGGTGATCCGCTCCCGGCGGGTGCGGCGCCCGGCACCGGCCCATGGCCGGTATCCATTCCGCTGCCGCCCGCCGCGGGACCCGTGGCTCCACTCACGACTTACTCCTCGGTCTCGTCGGCCGGGGGCGGTGTGCCCTCGGCCGCCTCGGACGCGGCCCCCTCGGCTGCTTCGCTCACAGTCTCGGACTCGTCCTCGACCTCTTCAGCCTCACGACCGGCCTCGGCGTTCCGGGCGATACCGACGACGGCATCGCGCTTGCCCAGGTTGATCAGTTGGACGCCCATGGTGTCACGGCCCGTCTCCCTGACCTCGTTCACACGGGTACGGATTACGCCACCGCTGAGCGTGATGGCAAGGATCTCATCACTTTCCTCAACCACCAGAGCCCCGACGAGAGAACCGCGGTCCTCCACGATCTTGGCGGCCTTGATACCGAGGCCGCCACGGCCCTGGACACGGTATTCGTCGACATTCGTCCGCTTCGCGTACCCGCCGTCGGTGGCGGTGAACACGAACGTACCGGGCCGGACGACATTCATCGACAAGAGCTCGTCGCCCTCGCGGAAGCTCATGCCCTTGACGCCGGAGGTCGCCCGTCCCATCGGCCGCAGCGACTCGTCCGTGGCCGTGAACCTGATCGACTGTGCCTTCTTGCTGATCAGGAGCAGATCGTCATCGGCCGAAACCAGCTCTGCCCCGATCAGCTCGTCCTCCCGGCCGTCCTCCGTCTCCCGGAGGTTGATGGCGATCACACCACCCGACCGCGGCGAGTCGTAGTCCTTGAGCGGGGTCTTCTTCACCAGGCCCGACTTCGTCGCCAGCACCAGATACGGCGCCGCCTCGTAGTCCCGGATCGCCAGGATCTGCGCGATCTGCTCATCCGGCTGGAACGCCAGCAGGTTCGCGACGTGCTGGCCGCGCGCCTCCCGGCCGGCGTCCGGGAGCTCGTACGCCTTCGCCCGGTAGACCCGGCCCTTGTTGGTGAAGAACAGCAGCCAGTGGTGGGTGGTCGAGACGAAGAAGTGGTCGACGATGTCGTCCTGCTTGAGCTTGGTGCCGCGCACGCCCTTGCCGCCGCGCTTCTGCGAGCGGTAGTCCTCGGTCTTCGTACGCTTCACATAGCCGCCGCGGCTGATCGTGACGACGATGTCCTCCTCGGCGATCAGGTCCTCGATGGACATGTCACCGTCGAAGGGGATCAGCTTGGTGCGCCGGTCGTCGCCGTACTTCTCGACGATCGCGGTCAGCTCCTCGCTGATGATCTGCCGCTGCCGCTCGGGCGAGGCCAGGATCGCGTTGTACTCATTGATCTTGGCCTGCAGCTCGTCGTGCTCCTGGATGATCTTCTGACGCTCCAGGGCGGCGAGCCGCCGCAGCTGCATCTCCAGGATCGCGTTGGCCTGGATCTCGTCGATCGTCAGCAGGTCCATCAGGCCCCCGCGCGCGATCTCCACCGTGTCACTGCGCCGGATCAGCGCGATGACCTCGTCGATCGCGTCCAGCGCCTTGAGCAGACCGCGCAGGATGTGGGCCCGCTCCTCGGCCTTGCGCAGCCTGAAGCGCGTCCGGCGGACGATGACCTCGATCTGGTGGGTGACCCAGTTGCGGATGAAGGCGTCCAGCGAGAGGGTGCGCGGCACCCCGTCGACCAGCGCCAGCATGTTCGCGCCGAAGTTGGTCTGGAGATCGGTGTGCTTGTAGAGGTTGTTGAGCACGACCTTGGCGACCGCGTCCCGCTTCAACACGATGACCAGGCGCTGACCGGTCCGCGAGGACGTCTCGTCGCGGACGTCCGCGATGCCGCCGATCCTGGCTTCCTTCACCAGGTCGGCGATCTTCTGCGCCAGGTTGTCCGGGTTGACCTGGTACGGCAGCTCGGTGACCACCAGGCACTGACGGCCCTGGATCTCCTCGACCTCGACGACCGCGCGCATCGTGATCGAGCCGCGACCGGTGCGGTACGCCTCCTCGATGCCCTTGCGGCCGACGACCAGGGCGCCGGTGGGGAAGTCCGGGCCCTTGATCCGGTCGATGAGCGCGTCGAGCAGCTCCTCCGGGGTGGCCTCCGGATTGGCCAGGAACCACTGGGCGCCCTCGGCCACCTCGCGGAGGTTGTGCGGCGGGATGTTGGTGGCCATGCCGACCGCGATCCCCGCCGAGCCGTTGATCAGCAGGTTCGGGAAGCGGGCCGGCAGGACCGTCGGCTCCTGGTTACGCCCGTCGTAGTTGTCCTGGAAGTCGACGGTGTCCTCGTCGATGTCCCGGATCATCTCCATGGACAGCGGCGCCATCTTGCACTCGGTGTAGCGCATGGCCGCCGCCGGGTCGTTGCCCGGGGAGCCGAAGTTGCCGTTGGAGTCGACCAGCGGCATCCGCATGGACCACGGCTGGGCCAGCCGCACCAGGGCGTCGTAGATGGACGAGTCGCCGTGCGGGTGGTACGTGCCCATCACGTCGCCGACGACGCGGGCGCACTTGTAGAAGCCCTTCTCGGGGCGGTACCCGCCGTCGTACATCGCGTACAGCACACGGCGGTGCACCGGCTTGAGGCCGTCCCGGACGTCGGGCAGCGCACGGCTCACGATCACGCTCATCGCGTAGTCGAGATACGAGCGCTGCATCTCCGTCTCGAGGCCCACCGGCTCGACGCGGAGGGTGGCCCCCTGGGTCTGGTCTTCGGGCGTGTTCGGGGTGTTCTCGTCGGCCATTGCTGGTCAAAGTCCTTCTGTCGTCTGCGGCTGCTCGGGGCCGACTCAGATGTCGAGGAAGCGGACGTCCTTGGCGTTGCGCTGGATGAACGAGCGCCGGGCCTCGACGTCCTCGCCCATCAGGACCGAGAACAGATCGTCGGCCTGCGCGGCGTCGTCCAGGGTGACCTGGCCCAGGACGCGGTGGTCCACGTCCATGGTGGTCACGCGCAGCTCCTCGGCGTTCATCTCGCCCAGACCCTTGAAGCGCTGGACCGAGTCCTCCTTGATGCGCTTGCCCTGCTCGCGGCCGGCCTGGATCAGCGCGTCCCGCTCACGGTCCGAGTACGCGTACTCGAAGTCGTCCCGGCCCCACTTGATCTTGTAGAGCGGCGGGCGGGACAGGAAGACATGGCCCGCCTCGACCAGCGGGCGCATAAAGCGGAAGAGGAAGGTGAGCAGCAGGGTGTTGATGTGCTGGCCGTCGACGTCGGCGTCCGCCATCAGGATGATCTTGTGATAGCGGAGCTTGCTGATGTCGAAGTCCTCGTGCACACCGGTGCCGAACGCCGAGATCAGCGCCTGGACCTCGTTGTTCTGGAGGATCTTGTCGACCCGTGCCTTCTCGACGTTGAGGATCTTGCCTCGGATGGGCAGGATCGCCTGGTACTGCGGGTTGCGGCCGGCCTTGGCCGAACCGCCGGCGGAGTCACCCTCGACGATGAAGATCTCGCACTTGGCGGGGTCGTTGGACTGGCAGTCGGCCAGCTTGCCCGGCAGCGACGCGGTCTCCAGCAGCCCCTTGCGGCGGGTCAGATCGCGGGCCTTACGGGCCGCCACCCGGGCCGTCGCCGCCTGGATGGACTTGCGGATGATATCCGCCGCCTCGTTGGGGTTGCGGTCCAGCCAGTCGGCCAGGTGCTCATGGACGATCTTCTGGACGAAGGTCTTCGCCTCCGTGTTGCCCAGCTTGGTCTTCGTCTGACCCTCGAACTGCGGCTCGCCGAGCTTGACCGAGATGATCGCGGTCAGACCCTCACGGATGTCCTCACCAGTGAGATTGTCATCCTTTTCCCGGAGCAGCTTCTTGTCCCGCGCGTACTTGTTGATCAAGTACGTCAGCGCGGCGCGGAAGCCCTCCTCGTGGGTGCCGCCCTCATGGGTGTGGATGGTGTTCGCGAAGCTGTAGACACCCTCGGTGTACTGGGTGTTCCACTGCATCGCGATCTCGACCGAGAGCATCCGCTCCTTGTCCTCGGCCTCGAATCCGATGATCGTGGGGTGGACCAGCTCCCCCTTGCGGGAGTTCAGGTACTGCACGAAGTCGACGATGCCGCCCTCGTAGCAGTACGTCACGGAGAGCGGCTTGCCCTCCTCGTCCACATGGGCCGCGCGCTCGTCCGTCAGCGAGATGGACAGCCCCTTGTTGAGGAACGCCATCTCCTGGAAGCGCCGCGACAGCGTCTCGAAGGAGTACTCGGTCGTCTCGAAGACATCCGGGTCGGCCCAGAAGGTGACCGTCGTACCGGTCTCCGTGACCTGCTCGTTCTTGGCCAGCGGCGCGGTGGGCACACCCAGCTTGTAGTCCTGGGTCCAGCGGTAGCCGTCCCGCTTGACCTCGACCGAGACCTTCGTCGACAGCGCGTTGACCACGGAGACGCCGACGCCGTGCAGACCGCCGGAGACGGCGTAGCCTCCGCCGCCGAACTTGCCGCCCGCGTGCAGCACGGTCAGCACGACCTCGACGGCCGGCTTCTTCTCCACCGGATGCAGGTCGACCGGGATACCGCGGCCGTTGTCGACCACGCGGACCCCGCCATCGGGCAGGATCGTCACCTCGATGGTGTCCGCGTGACCGGCCAGGGCCTCGTCCACGGAGTTGTCCACCACCTCTTGGACAAGGTGGTGGAGGCCGCGCTCACCGGTGGAACCGATGTACATACCGGGTCGCTTGCGGACCGCGTCCAGGCCCTCCAGGACGGTGATCGCACTGGCGTCATAGGACGGCGGGGCCAGAGCCCCGTCGACGTCCTCGGACGGGATCTCGGACGGGATGTTCTCGTTGGGGTTGCCGGAATCGGCCACGAAGCGCCCTTTCTGGCACAGCACGAGCCGTCTCCGGGGCAGGCGGGAGCGGCTGCGTCGTTCAACATGTTTCCGCGAGCGCTCGGTGCGCAAGCGGCGACGGTGTACTCGCTCAGTCTACCGGTAGCGCCGACAAGAATGGGGGCTTGCCGGTGCCTGAGTACGCATGTGCCGCCCTGAACCGGTCGCCACCGACTCCCCATATCTGGGGACGGGGTCCAAGAGGCTCACACCGCCACTCAGCGCTTCGGGTCGTCAACCACCGGCAACCATGACAGACGCCCCAGCGGCCACCCCCTTCACGGCCGCCCCCGCCACCTGCGCACCGAGGGCGCGCGGAGGGTGCACGGAGAGCCGTCTCAGCCGTAGGTGTCCCCTGGGCCGGTGCTGCCGGGGGCGCGCAGCGATCCGTAACGGCGGGCCGGGCCGCCCGGGCCCAAGACCTTGATCAGCTTGACCGTGCCCTGGCCGAGGTCCGCGTTGAGCCGGGCCACCAGCTGCGGGGCCAGCAGCCGCAGCTGGGTCGCCCACGCCGTCGAGTCGCACCGCACCGTCAGCACCCGAGCCTCCTCGTCGTACCGCTGCGGCTCGCAGTGCTGCGCCACCTCCGGCCCCACCATCTGGGGCCAGCGGCCCATCACCCCGCCCACCGCGGCCGGGGTCTCCCAGCCCCGCTCGGTGATCAGCCGGTTGATCGCGGCACCGAGCGGCAGCGGATCGCGCCCATCGGCGCGCGCGCCGGAGCGCAAGCCCCCTCGGCGCGCCTGCTTCTTCTGCTGCGCCGCCGCACCACGGGCGCGCGCCTGCTCCTTGGCGGCGCGCAGCGCCACCCGCGCCAGGTCGACCCCCGAAGGCTCCGGTGGGGTGGGCGGCTGTGCGGGATGCTCGGTCACAGGGGCCGCACCTCCCCCTCGGACACCGCATAGCGGGCGCCCGCCAGCACACCGGGGACGTCGTCCTCCACGGCCGCCGTCACCAGCACCTGCTCGCCGGGCGCGACCAGTTCGGCCAGCCGCTCCCGGCGCCGCTCGTCGAGCTCCGCGAAGACGTCGTCCAGGACCAGCACGGGCTCGCCCGCCCGCCGGACCGCCCCGGCCTCGCCGCCCCCGGCGGCCTCGGCTGCCTCGGCGGAAAGCCCGCCCGGCGCCCATGAGATGTCCGCGCGCAGCAGGTCGTACGAGGCCAGGCGCAGGGCCAGCGCATACGACCAGGACTCGCCATGGCTCGCATAGCCCTTCGCCGGAAGCTCCCCGAGCCGCAGGATCAGATCGTCGCGGTGCGGGCCGACCAGCGTCACCCCGCGCTCTATCTCCTGCTTACGGGCGGCGGTGAGCGCGGCCGAAAGCTGCTCGTACAGCTCCTCGCGGGTGCCCGCGGCCGCCAGGCCGTCGCCCACGGAGCTGCGGTAGTCGAAACCGATCGGGCCGCCGCCCGGCGCCAGTTGTTCATACGCCTTGTCGGTCAGCGGCTGCAGCGCGGCGATCAGATCGAGGCGCTGGGCGAGCAATTCCGCACCGGCGCGCGCCAGATGCTGGTCCCATACGTCCAGAGTGGACAGCGCCCCGTCGCCCCCGGAACCGCGGCCGCCGCCGTGGCGCCGGGCCAGCGCGGCGGTCTTGAGCAGGGTGTTGCGCTGCTTGAGCACCCGCTCGTAGTCGGCGCGGACCCCGGCCATGCGCGGTGAGCGCGCGGTGATCAGCTCGTCCAGAAAGCGCCGGCGCTCCCCAGGATCGCCCTTGACCAGGGCCAGGTCCTCGGGCGCGAACAGGACCGTGCGCAGGATGCCGAGCACGTCGCGCGGTCTGACCTGCGAGGATCTATTGATTCTGGCGCGGTTGGCCTTACCGGGGTTCAGCTCCAGCTCGACCAGTTGCTGTCGGTCGCCCTCGACGATCGCGGCCCGCACGACCGCCCGGTCCGCGCCCATCCGCACCAGCGGGGCGTCGGCGGAGACGCGATGGCTGCCGAGCGTGGCCACATAGCCGACGGCCTCGACGAGGTTGGTCTTCCCCTGGCCGTTGGGGCCCACAAAAGCCGTGACGCCCGGACCGAGAGCGACCTCGGCCCGGGCGTATGAGCGGAAGTCGGCGAGCGACAGATGCGTTACATGCATGGTGGCGCGCCGACCTCCCCCGGCGGCTCCCTTACGGGGGCTGGTTACTTCTTGTTCTCGACCGCGTGGCCGCCGAACTGATTGCGCAGTGCGGCGATCATCTTCATCTGCGGGGAGTCGTCCTGGCGGGACGCGAACCGGGCGAAGAGCGAGGCCGTGATGGCGGGCAGCGGCACCGCGTTGTCGATGGCCGCCTCGACGGTCCAGCGGCCCTCGCCGGAGTCCTCCGCGTAGCCCCGCAGCTTCTCCAGGTGCTCGTCGTCGTCCAGGGCATTGACCGCGAGGTCCAGCAGCCAGGAACGGATGACGGTGCCCTCGCGCCAGGAGCGGAAGACCTCACGGACGTCGGTGACCGAGTCCACGGCCTCCAGCAGCTCCCAGCCCTCGGCGTAGGCCTGCATCATCGCGTACTCGATGCCGTTGTGGACCATCTTCGCGAAGTGTCCGGCACCGACCCGCCCGGCGTGGACCGCGCCGAAGTCGCCCTCGGGCTTGAGCGCGTCGAAGATCGGCTGGACCCGCGCCACATGCTCGGCCGCGCCGCCGTACATCAGCGCATAGCCGTTCTCCAGGCCCCAGACGCCGCCGGAGACGCCGCAGTCGACAAAGCCGATGCCCTTGGCGTTCAGCTGCTCGGCGTGCCTCTCGTCGTCGGTCCAGCGGGAGTTGCCGCCGTCGACCACGATGTCGCCCGGCGACAGCACCTCGGCCAGCTCCTCGATGGTGGTCTGAGTCGCGATGCCGGCCGGCACCATGATCCACACCACGCGCGGTCCCTTGAGCTTGTCCACAAGGTCGCCGAGGCTGTGGACGTCGGCGAGGTCCGGGTTGCGGTCGTACCCGATGACGGTGTGACCTGCGCGGCGAATGCGCTCGCGCATATTGCCGCCCATCTTGCCGAGACCGACGAGACCGAGCTCCATCAGTGATCCTTTATGCCGTAGTCATTGCGTTTCGCACCTGAGTCCGAGCCTACGCCCAGGGGTTGTCGCTCAACTGTGGGCCACACCCGCTCATCCGCTGAGCCGCACCGGCATGATCAGGTACTTGTACGCCTCGTCCGCCTCGGCGTCCATGGCCGGCTTGCCACTGAGCAGAGCGGGCTTGGTCGAGGTGGTGAACGACAGCTGGGCGACCGGGGAATCGATGGCGCTCAGCCCGTCCAGCAGGAAGGTCGGGTTGAAGGCGATCGAGATGTCGTCGCCTTCGAGCTGGGCGTCGACGCGCTCCACAGCCTGTGCGTCGTCGCTCGACCCGGCCTCCAGGATCAGCACGCCCTGCTCGAAGGTGAGCCGGACCGGGGTGTTGCGCTCGGCGACCAGGGCGACGCGCTTGACCGCCTCCACGAACGGAGCGGTCTCGATCACCGCGACGGAGTTGAACTCGGTCGGGAAGAGCGTGCGGTACTTGGGGAGATCGCCTTCGAGCAGCCGGGTCGTGGTGCGGCGCCCGGCGCCCTCGAAGCCGATCAGGCCCTCCCCGGCACCTGAGCCGGACAGCGCGAGGGCCACGGTGTCACCGCTGGTCAGCGACTTGGCGGTGTCCAGGAGCGTCTTGGCGGGCACCAGCGCGACCGCGGAGATGTCGGGCGTCTCGGGCTTCCACAGGAACTCGCGGACCGCGAAGCGGTAGCGGTCGGTGGAGGCCAGCGTCACCGTGTCGCCCTCGATCTCGATCCGCACACCGGTGAGCACCGGCAGGGTGTCGTCACGGCCGGCCGCGATGGCCACCTGGGCAGCGGCGGAGGCGAAGACATCGCCGGGCACGGTGCCGGTCGCCGTCGGCATCTGCGGCAGGGTCGGGTACTCCTCCACAGGCAGGGTGTGGAGTGTGAATCGCGACGAGCCGCAGACGACGGTCACCCGCACACCGTCAGTGGAGATCTCCACAGGGCGGTTGGGGAGGGCGCGGCAGATGTCGGCGAGGAGGCGGCCGGAGACCAGGACCGTGCCGTCGTCCTCCACATCGGCTTCCACCGACACCCGGGCCGAGACCTCGTAGTCGAAGCCGGAGAGGCTGAGGGTGCTGTCTTCCGCCTTCAGCAGCAGCCCCGCGAGGACGGGCACCGGCGGACGGGCCGGAAGGCTGCGGGCCGCCCAGGCCACTGCCTCCGCGAGTACATCGCGCTCCACCCGGATCTTCACCGGAACCGCCTCCTGCTGTTGCTGGCTCGCCCTGCTGGCCTTCGTCGTCGGCGCAATCGCCGGGGACCAGTCTGACGTACGCCGCCGACAGTCGGTGCGGCTCGGGGTCAAATCGGCGCCCGAGGTGTCAGGCGGCTCGGAGCCCGGTTGTGCACAGGCCCCACTTCGAAACGAATTTCTCGCTCTAACTAAGTGGTCGTAGTAGTAGGGCCTGTGGAAACCGTGGAAAACTGACTTTTCGCAGGTCAGCATCAGTTTTTTATCCACTGGGCCTGTGGGCGACGGCAGTGGACAAACAGGCTCTGCTGTGGATGCCGCCGAGTTCTGCACACCCGATGCACAGGCGAGCCCCGGTTCTCCCCAGCTGTGTCCCCAGGTTTACCCACCTTCCCCACAGCCCAACCCGGCTCGTCGGTGTGATGCCTTTCACTCGTCTCGGTGACCACGCCCGTTTCCTTGCCGAACAGTGGATGAGGGTGTGGAGAAGCTGTGGGTGACGGGGCCTCGGCTGTGGGCGGGCAGTGGACAACGCGGAGACCGCCCTGTGGGTAACTCTGTCGTCCACAGTCTGTGGACTGTCGATTGTCACAATTCCACACCCGGCTGACCTCCCTCGATGTTCCGTGGGCGGCCGCCCCTGTGGACACAGTCTGGACAGCCGGGACATCCCCAGGGTGTGGATGGTGGATCGGCCGCTGATCTGTGGAGAAGTGGCCTCCGAGGCCATGGAATCGAACAGGCCGTCCGCGTTGCCGCCGCGTCGCCGAGGCGCGGATGGCCGGGCCGAGGCGGCCGGCGGGCGGAGCGGAGCCCGGCCGGAGCGGCTCCGGAGCGACGAAACGGGCCCGGAAACGACGAAGGGCGCTTGCGGGAGTCGTTCCTCCCCAAGCGCCCTGGGCGGAATCCGGCGCGAGACCCGCGCCGTGCGCCGCGTCAGCCGTTCTTGATGCGGTTGGTCAGCTCGGTGACCTGGTTGTAGATGGAGCGCCGCTCGGCCATCAGCGCCCGGATCTTGCGGTCGGCGTGCATGACGGTCGTATGGTCCCGGCCGCCGAACTGCGCTCCGATCTTGGGCAGCGACAGATCGGTCAGCTCACGGCACAGATACATCGCGATCTGCCGGGCGGTGACCAGCACCCGGCTGCGCGAGGCGCCGCACAGATCGTCGACGGTATGCCCGAAGTAGTCAGCGGTCGCGGCCATGATCGCGGTGGCGGTGATCTCCGGGGCCGCGTCCTCGCCGCCGGGGATCAGATCCTTCAGCACGATCTCGGTCAGGCCGAGGTCCACCGGCTGGCGGTTCAGGCTGGCAAAGGCCGTGACCCGGATCAGCGCCCCCTCCAGCTCGCGGATATTGCGCGAGATACGGGAGGCGATGAACTCCAGCACCTCCGGCGGCGCGTTCAGCTGCTCCTGCACCGCCTTCTTGCGCAGGATCGCGATACGCGTCTCCAGCTCCGGCGGCTGCACATCGGTGATCAGGCCCCACTCGAAGCGGTTGCGGAGCCGGTCCTCCAGGGTCACCAGCTGCTTGGGCGGCCGGTCGGAGGACAGCACGATCTGTTTGTTCGCGTTGTGGAGCGTATTGAAGGTGTGGAAGAACTCCTCCTGCGTCGACTCCTTGCTCGCGAGGAACTGGATGTCGTCGACCAGAAGGATGTCCATGTCGCGGTAACGCTTGCGGAACGCGTCCGCCTTGCCGTCACGGATGGAGTTGATGAACTCGTTGGTGAACTCCTCGGAGCTCACATAGCGCACCCGCGTCCCCGGGTAGAGGCTGCGCGCGTAGTGCCCGATCGCATGCAGCAGGTGGGTCTTGCCGAGCCCGGACTCCCCGTAGATGAACAAGGGGTTGTACGCCTTGGCCGGCGCCTCGGCGACCGCGACCGCCGCGGCGTGCGCGAAGCGGTTGGACGCGCCGATGACGAAGGTGTCGAAGAGGTACTTGGGGTTCAGGCGCGCGGTCGGCTCACCGGGGCCGGGCGCGGGCGCCGGCTGCGCGGCGAGCGGGCCGGGGGCGCCTGTCTGCGAGGGCAGCACGGGCGGGCCGCCGCGGGAACGGTCCAGCGGGTTGAGCTCCCGGCGCGACTGCTCGTAGGGCGACCGATCGGGCCCCGGGCCGGAGCCCGGACCAGGTCCGGGGCCAGGCCGCTCCGCGCCCGGGCCCCGGTAGTCCGAGTGCGGCTGCTGATCGTAGAGCTGCTGGTCATAGCCGGGCTGGGGACGCTGGGTGGCGTACGGGTCGCCCTCGGGGAAGCCGCCGAGCCGGGGCTGCTGCCAGCCGTAGTCGTCGCGCGGCCGGGGCCAGGCGCCGGGCTCGGGCCGGTGCTGCTCATAGCCGGGGTAGGCGGGGCGGGCCGTCGGCAGCTCATCGCCCGCCGGACGGCCGTATCCGTCCCGGCCGCCATAGCCGTCGCGGTTGTCGTAGCCCTCGTAGGCGTCGCGACTCTCGTACGAGTCACGATTCTCGTAGGAGTCACGGCTCTCGCGGGTGTCGCGACTTTCATAGGTGTCGCGCTGCGGCTGCTGCGGGACCATCGGCTCGGCGGCGGAGTCGTCGACGGTGATCGCGATCCGGATCGGGCGGCCGCACTCGCGGCTGAGCGTTTCGCTGACGATCGGGGCCAGCCGGCCCTCCAGCACGCCCTTCGCGAATTCATTGGGCACGGCCAGCAGCGCGGTATCGGCGACGAGGGCGAGCGGCTGGCACCGCTTGATCCAATGTTCGTCCTTGGCCTCGACGCCTTGTCCGCCCTGGCCCGCGCCCTCTCCGAGCAGCCGCTCGAGCACACGTGGCCACACTGCGGCAAGATCGGCGGGTACGTCAGCCACAGGGCACGCTCTCTCACTCGCTGGGTGGGGGGGACGCCGACAGGTCCCACGAATATGCGGTTCTCGGGACGGGCGGGAAGGAATCGGAGCCCAGCCACGGTAGTCAGGCCGGGGTGTGCGGTTCAAGTCGTTGTCCACAGGGTGTGTACAAATGTGCCATGCGATGTCGCCCCGCGTTCCCTTGCCCCCGGGCAAAAGGGGTCCGCATCTTCGCGGGGCGCCGCCCGGCCACGCCACCGGGCGGCGCCGGTTTGACCGGATGGCGTAATCGCGCGTACCGTAACCAGGTCGAGTTGTCGATGGCTGCTGCCGCCTGCCTCCGATGGGCAAGGGTCGCGGACCTCAGGTCCGGCGATTATGAAGCGGTGCACTCGGGCGTATTGCGAGCTACTCGTGGGCGCACGGTGACAGCCAGGCGATGTCCCGCCACCACCCGATTCATTTCTGGAGCCCCCGAGTGAGCAAGCGCACCTTCCAGCCGAACAACCGCCGCCGCGCGAAGACCCACGGCTTCCGGCTGCGTATGCGTACCCGTGCCGGCCGCGCGATTCTCGCGTCCCGCCGTAGCAAGGGTCGCGGCCGTCTGTCGGCCTGAGCAGCCTGACCCAAGGTCCATGACGTGCTGCCTACCGAAAAACGGCTGAGGCGGCGCGAGGACTTTGCAGCCGCGGTACGCCGAGGGCGCCGGGCCGGCCGCCCGCTCCTCGTCGTGCACTATCGCAGCGGCCTTGCCAGCGGTGAAACGGACCCGCACGCACCTGGGGAGAGTGCTCCCCCTGCGCGTGCGGGTTTCGTCGTAAGCAAGGCGGTCGGCGGTGCCGTCGTACGCAACCTGGTGAAGCGGAGGCTGCGCCATCTCATGCGCGACCGCCTCGATCATTTTCCCGCAGGTAGCCTTGTGGTCGTACGGGCGCTGCCCGGTGCGGGCGAGGCGGGCCACGACCAGCTGGCCCGCGACCTCGACACCGCAGTGCGGCGGCTACTGGGAGGGGTGCCGCGATGAAGTACCCGCTGCTGTGGTTGATCAAGCTGTACCAGTGGACCATCAGCCCGATGCTGGGACCGGTCTGCAAGTACTACCCGTCGTGCTCACACTACGGCTACACGGCCATTGACCGGCACGGCGCGGTGAAAGGAACGGCGCTGACGGCGTGGCGCATCTTGCGCTGCAACCCGTGGTCGCTCGGTGGCGTCGACCACGTTCCTCCCCGGAAGCGCCCGGTCTGGCACCAGCGGCTGCGCAACCGCCTCGGCGGGCACTCCGCCGGGGAGCCTGCCGCACAGCCCGAGACCCAGCCCAACGCCCAAGGAGCCTGATTCGTGGACACGATCCTCGGTCCTCTTTATGACGTAGTTTCCTGGATCATCGTCCAGTTCCACGCGTTCTACAGCCTCATCTTCGACCGGGACAGTGGCTGGGCGTGGGGTCTGTCCATCGTTTCGCTGGTGGTACTGATCCGTATCTGCCTGATCCCGCTCTTCGTGAAGCAGATCAAGGCGACGCGGAACATGCAGGCGCTCCAGCCGAAGATGAAGGCGATCCAGGAGCGCTACAAGAGCGACCGGCAGCGCCAGTCCGAAGAGATGATGAAGCTCTACAAGGAGACGGGTACCAACCCGCTCTCGAGCTGTCTCCCGATTCTGGCGCAGTCGCCGTTCTTCATCTCGCTGTACCAGGTCCTGAACCACATCGCGAACAACCGCACGGTCGGTTTCATCGACCAGTCGCTGCTGGACAGCGCCCGCTCGGCGCATATCTTCGGTGCTCCGCTGTCCGTGAAGTTCATGTCGTCCGCCTCGAAGGTCGAGTCTCTCGGCGCCTCGCTGACGGACGTCCGGGTCGTGACGATCGTCATGATCGTCCTGATGTCGGCGTCGCAGTTCTTCACCCAGCGCCAGCTGATGACCAAGAACGTCGACCTGACGGTGAAGACGCCGTTCATGCAGCAGCAGAAGATGCTGATGTACGTCTTCCCGGTCATGTTCGCCGTCTTCGGTATCAACTTCCCCGTCGGTGTCCTCGTCTACTGGCTGACCACCAACGTGTGGACCATGGGTCAGCAGATGTTCGTCATCCGCCGTAACCCGACCCCCGGCAGTGTCGCTTTCAAGGCTCGCCAGGAGCGGCTGCGGGCCCAGGGCAAGCTCAAGGAGGAGCCGGCCGAGGTCGAGGCCAAGAAGGCGGCCGAGACGGCTCGCGCGAACCGGCAGCAGCCCAAGCGGCAGAGCAAGTCGCGGCGCCAGTCGGGCGCCACGGGCCACGCCAGGGCCACGGCGCAGTCCCAGCCGCAGGTCGAGAAGACCTCGCTGGAGAAGTCCGGCCCGGAGAAGCCGGGCTCGGAGAAGCAGCAGGGCAGCGTGGCGCAGAAGAAGGGCGCGCAGGGCGATAAGCCGGCCGGCGGCTCGGCTTCCGGCTCCTCCCGCACCGCCAAGTCCGGGCAGCGCAAGGGCCAGCAGCGCCCCAAGCACCCGTCCAAGAAGTAAGAAGGAGTCCATCCGTGACGGAAGGCACCACCCCGGCTGCCGAGGGTGTCGACACCCTGACCCGCCTCGAGCAGGAGGGGGAGATCGCGGCCGACTACCTCGAGGGGCTGCTGGACATCGCGGACCTCGACGGCGACATCGACATGGACGTCGAGGCCGACCGTGCCGCGGTGTCGATCATCAGTGATTCGACCAGTCGTGACCTGCAGAAGCTGGTGGGCCGCGACGGTGAGGTGCTGGAGGCGCTCCAGGAGCTGACCCGGCTCGCGGTGCATCGGGAGACCGGCGATCGCAGTCGGCTGATGCTCGACATCGCCGGGTACCGGGCCCGTAAGCGCGCCGAGCTCACCGAGCTGGGCACCAAGGCCGCGGAGGAGGCCAAGGGCACCGGTGAGCCGGTGAAGCTGAAGCCGATGACACCGTTCGAGCGGAAGGTCGTGCACGACGCGGTGGCGGCCGCCGGACTGCGCAGCGAATCGGAGGGCGAGGAGCCCCAGCGTCGCGTGGTCGTGCTTCCGGTCTGAACCGGCCCAGCCTCATGATCCACACGGCCCCGTCTGCTCGCAGGCGGGGCCGAATCTTGTCAGCCTTGCATCAGCTGCCAGCCCTCGCAGCATCAGCGTTCACCACAGTGTTCGGTATGGAAGGACGGTCCCCGTGACGGAAGCAGCGGAGCTCCCCCCGGCCCCTGAGGAGGCACGGGAGGTATTCGGTGAGCGCTTCTTGGAGGCCGTCCGGTACGCCGAACTGCTCGCCGACGTCGGGGTGACCCGTGGTCTGATCGGGCCTCGCGAGGTGCCGCGGCTGTGGGAGCGCCATCTGCTGAACTGCGCGGTGCTCTCCGAGGTGGTGCCCGAGGGCGTCACCGTATGCGATGTGGGCTCGGGCGCCGGGCTGCCCGGTATCCCGCTGGCCCTGACCCGCCCGGATCTGCGGATCACGCTGCTGGAGCCGCTGCTGCGCCGTACGAACTTCCTCCAGGAAGTGGTCGAGCTGCTGGGGCTGGATCATGTGACGGTGGTGCGGGGCCGGGCCGAGGAGGTCCTGGGGAAGCTGCCCCCGATGCATGTGGTGACGGCGCGCGCCGTGGCTCCGCTGGACCGGCTGGCCGGCTGGGGGGTTCCGCTGCTGCGCCCGTACGGAGAGATGCTGCTGCTCAAGGGGGACACGGCGGAGGAGGAGCTGAAGCAGGCCCGCGCCGCGCTGAGCAAGCTCGGGGTGGTCGGGACCTCGGTCCTCCATGTCGGGGAGGGGATCGTCGATCCGCTCTCCACCGTGGTGCGGGTCGAGGTCGGGGAGAGCCCCGGTGGTGTGCGTTTCGCCGCCAAGCGGGCCAAGGCGGCCCGTAAGGGTCCCCGACGCCGCCGCTGAGGGGCCGAGGCCCGTCCATAACCTTCCCCGGAGCCGGCATTGCTCCATAGGGCGGGCTCGGCTACTCCATACAAGCTTCCAAAACTACGCATAGCGGAGTGTCGTGACGAATCGGTGAGGCTGTCCATGCATCGTGTTTCACGTGAAACGTCGCTCCTTGTTGCATGGAATCATCAGTCGTGGGCGCGCGGCCGCACTGCCGCGCGACCGTCGGCCCCGACGGGATGTGGATTCATCCACAGGAGAACGGGCCTCGCTGGTTCACAACCCCAAAAGCATGGCAGGCTCTGTTCATCGCGAGCCTGATGTCGAGGAGAGTGAATCCTTGCGGTCCGACGCCAACATCGCGGGGCCGATGACCGATCCGGTCCCCGGCCCCCGTACCGAATCGGCGGGGGAGGATGTTTCACGTGAAACACCGCCCCCGATGGACGACACCCCTATTGGTCGTGCCGCCGAACTGGCGGTCCAGGCCCTGGGCCGCGCGGGCGAGGGACTGCCCAGGCCGGAGCAGACCCGGGTGATCGTGGTCGCCAATCAGAAGGGCGGGGTCGGCAAGACCACCACCACCGTCAATCTGGCCGCTTCTCTGGCCCTCCACGGCGGCCGGGTGCTGGTCATCGACCTCGACCCGCAGGGCAATGCCTCGACGGCACTGGGAATCGATCACCACGCCGAGGTTCCGTCGATCTATGACGTGCTGGTGGACAGCAGGCCCTTGTCCGACGTGGTGCAGCCCGTTCCCGATGTGGAGGGGCTGTTCTGCGCCCCGGCCACGATCGATCTGGCAGGTGCGGAGATCGAGCTCGTCTCGCTGGTGGCGCGGGAGAGCAGGCTGGAGCGGGCCATCCAGGCCTATGAGCAGCCACTGGACTACATCCTTATCGACTGCCCCCCGTCGCTGGGCCTGCTGACGGTCAACGCGCTCGTCGCTGGGGCCGAGGTCCTGATCCCGATCCAGTGCGAGTACTACGCCCTGGAGGGGCTGGGGCAGCTGCTGCGCAATGTCGATCTGGTGCGGGGGCATCTCAACCCCAAGCTCCATGTCTCGACGATCCTGCTCACGATGTACGACGGCCGGACCCGGCTGGCGTCGCAGGTCGCCGATGAGGTCCGCAGTCACTTCGGTCATGAGGTGCTGCGGACGAGCATCCCCAGATCGGTGCGCATCTCCGAGGCTCCCAGCTATGGGCAGACGGTCCTCACCTACGACCCGGGGTCCAGCGGAGCGCTGTCCTATCTCGAAGCGGCCCGAGAGATCGCGCTCAGAGGAGCCAACGTCCACTATGACGCCCAGCGGGCACATACCGTCCCAGAGATCAGCCCGCACGACCAGCACAGCAGCATGCAGGAGGGGATTCAGTGAGTGAGCGACGCAGAGGACTGGGCCGTGGGCTCGGGGCTCTGATCCCTCCCGCGCCGAAGGGGACGGATGGCTCCGGGCCCGCGTCGGCGGCGGGACCGGTCACGGCGACCGGGGTCTCCACCTCGCCGTCGGCGGTCCCGGTGCTGACACAGGAGCGTGGCGTGGCGGCGGCCAAGGTGACCTCGCTGCCGTCCCATGGCCTGCCACCGGAGATCGAGGCCGTGCCGCAACAGCAGCAGGAGGAGGTCCTTCCGCCCGTCGTGGAGGAGGTGGCCGGAGCACACTTCGCCGAGCTGCCGCTGGACTTCATCACCCCCAACCCGCGGCAGCCGCGTGAGGTGTTCGACGAGGACGCTCTTGCCGAGCTGGTCACCTCGATTCAGGAGGTCGGGCTTCTCCAGCCCATCGTCGTCAGGCAGTTGGCTCCTGAGCGCTATGAGCTCATCATGGGCGAGCGTCGCTGGCGGGCCTGCCGGGAGGCGGGGCTGGAGAAGATTCCGGCGATCGTCAGGGCGACCGAGGACGAGAAGCTTCTGCTGGACGCGCTGCTGGAGAATCTGCATCGCGCACAGCTCAACCCCTTGGAAGAGGCGTTCGCCTACGACCAGCTGCTGAAGGACTTCGACTGCACGCATGACGAGCTGGCGGACCGTATCGGGCGTTCCCGCCCCCAGGTCTCCAATACGCTCCGGCTGCTGAAGCTGTCTCCCAAGGTGCAGAGCCGGGTCGCGGCGGGCGTGCTCTCCGCGGGCCACGCCCGTGCGTTGCTCGGCGTCGATGACCCGGAGGAGCAGGACCGGCTGGCGTACCGGATCGTCGCCGAAGGGCTCTCGGTGCGGTCGGTCGAAGAGATCGTGACCCTGATGGGTTCGCGGTCGGGGAACAGGACGAAGGCGAAGGGGCCGCGCGCGGGCACGAAGATCTCCCCCGCACTCACGGATCTCGCCTCCAGGCTCTCCGACCGCTTTGAGACCCGGGTGAAGGTGGACCTCGGTCAGAAGAAGGGGAAGATCGTCGTCGAGTTCGCCTCGATGGACGATCTGGAGCGCATCCTCGGCACGCTCGCCCCGGGCGAGGGGCCGGTTCTGGAGCAGCGACTCTCGGAAGCAACGGAAGAGGAAGAGTAGGACACCGGTCTTACGGGCAGAGCGGGGCGGGTCGTATTCCGGCGGGGTCGGAACACGACCCGCTCTTTGCTCTAGGGCGGTATCGGCGCAATCTCGGCGCGGATACGATGCGATCAGGTAGGGCGGATCCATGTGGAGGCGTCTTATGCGGAGGGCAAGGCTGTGCGATCGGTGAGTCGCACGGGGCTGCTGGCAACGGGATTGGGCCTGGGGGCCGTCGGCGGATTCGTCGGCAGTCTGCTCAGGGGTCGTAGTGCGCTGGCGGCCGCTCGGAGCGCGGCCGGCGATGGAAGTGAGGGACTGGCTTCATGGGGCGTCGGCTCGTACCGCTCACGCTGGACAACCTCCCGGACATCCCCAAGCGCTGTCGCGCCTGTGTCTTCTGGGAGCTCGACCCGGTCAGCGGCGAAGCCGCGGTAAGGGCCGGACGTCCGGAGCTGGAGAAGGAAGCCTGGATCTCGGCTGTTCTGCTGGAGTGGGGCTCCTGCGGCCGGGTGGTCTATGTGGACGATGTGCCGGTGGGCTTTGTGCTCTACGCGCCCCCGGCGTATGTGCCGCGATCCACGGCCTTTCCGACGAGCCCCGTCGCGGCGGACGCAGTGCAGCTGATGACGGCCTGGCTGATGCCCGGATACCAGGGGCAGGGGCTGGGCCGGGTGATGGTGCAGACGGTGGCCAAGGATCTGATACGGCGCGGGTTCAAGGCGATTGAGGCCTTCGGGGACGCCACCTGGAAGGAACCGGCCTGTGTGCTGCCCGCGGAGCATCTGCTTGCCGTGGGCTTCAAGACGGTGCGGCCGCATCCGCGGTATCCGCGGCTGAGGCTGGAGCTGAGGACGACGATCTCCTGGAAGGAGGACGTCGAGCTGGCGCTGGACCGGCTACTCGGTGCGGTTCAGAAGGAGCCGGCGCTCCGGCCGCTGTAGGGCCGTGAGTGCGACGCGATACGTACGCGGCCGAAGCATGTGAGGCCGATGCGTGTGAAGGCCCGTGCGTACGGGCCGTGGTTTCACGTGAAACACGAAGGGGCTGCCCCAAGCGGGGCAGCCCCTTCGTGGTGGAGCGACGGCTGACGGGTCAGCCGATGAAGTCGGCCA
>NZ_MUNE01000016.1 GCF_002154605.1 Streptomyces milbemycinicus
CTCAGTCGGCGGCTCGGTCGGCGGCTCGGTCGGCGGTTCAGTCGGCGGACACCACCGCCCGTCCGTAGGGCACCAGGCGGACCGGCCCGATCAGGCCGTACCGCTGCCGCTTGGCCGCCCCGAACTCCGCCGGGCGGACGGTCCGCAGCCGGTTCAGCAGCGTGCCGGCCACCTCGACCTCGATCGTGTTCGCACCGCGCCGCAGCAGGCCCCCGAGGTCCACCACGCCCGTCACCTGGTCCACCGGGCCCAGCGCGGTGCCGTTGACGGTGACCCGGTAGGTGTCGAAGACCTCCCCCAGCTCCAGCCGGGCGCCGGTGGCTCCGGTCCAGCCACGCCCCAGCCGTACGGTGGCGCGGTAGCGCCCGACGCCGGAGACGTCCTCCAGACCGGGGAGGTCCGGCCAGGCCGCGAGCGCGCCCGGGTCCAGCCGGTGGTCCACCGTGACATGGCTGTCGGGCGTACGGCCCGGCCGCCAGTCGGCCACCCGCAGCGACCAGCGGTCCAAGGTGAGCGGCGCGGGCAGCTCGCCGATGCGCGCGACGACCTTCCGGCCGTCGCTCAGCACGGTCTCGCGGGCGCCGGGGCGGGTGTCGAGCACCTCCAGCACACCGTCCGTGATCCGCGCCGACTCGGCGTCGGTGCTCAGCGCATGGAGCGGCCCGGCGCCGCGTGCGAGCGCGACCAGGGCGGTGGCCCCGGGCGCCAGGGTGATCCGCAGCGTGACCCGGCCGCCGTCGTCGCGGTGGACGGCGATGGGCGCCACCTCGCCGGTCCAGGCGTCGAGCGCGTACGGGGTGGCCTTCGGCCAGGGCGCGGCGATGGCCACCTCATGGTCCACCGTCTCGGTCGCCGAGCCGTTGGCGAAGAAGTGGTGGGCCACGTCCCGCCCCGCCCGGTGGGCGTGCAGCAGCGGCGAGCGCGCCGCGTACGCCACGTCGGGCTCGATACCCAGGTCGGCCAGGGCCGCGGGGATATCGGGCCGGTCGGCGACATTGCGTACCCCGGGGACGGCGAGCAGCCGGGTGATCAGGGCGCGCAGTCGCTCGTCGTCGCCCTCGTGCGGCAGCCCGGGCACATGCCCGTCCGACCAGTCCCCCACCACGATCATCGGCAGACCGTCCTCGGCCAGCTCGATCAGCCTGCGGGCGGTGTCCAGCTCCAGGGTGTGCTCACGCCCGATCATGACGTCGCCCTCCAGCACCAGGACCTTGAAGGCGGGCCCGTCGGGCGCCAGCCGCCCGTCCCGCACCACGGCGCTCGGCAGGCCGAGCGAGCGCGGGCTGAGGAAGGTGTGCGTCCAGCCGAGCGGCACCCCGTCCGGGGTGAACCAGGGCGCGCCGAGCCCGGAGCCCGCGTACCCCTTCTGGCGCAGCACGGCCACGTCGACCCGGTGGGTGCCGGACTGGAGCACGCCCTGGATCCGGCCGAGGTATCCGGCCACATCGGACACATGGCGCCAGGCCGGGGTGCGCGGCCCCCACGCCTCGCCGTATCCGGGGCCGCCGTGGTACGGGGAGAAGGCGGCGAAGCCCGGCCAGGCGGCGCCGGGCGCGGTCGCGTAGCCGAAGCCGTGCAGCACCGCCTGGTTGACGCCCGCGCAGTACTGGGTGACCAGCTTGCGCAGCGTGGCGTCCCAGGTGGTGGCGTACGCCCCGCCCGCCGTGGCGCCCGCCTCGTTGGACAGCACCCGTCCGCCGCCCATGTCCCGGCCGCCGGCCAGACAGCGGAAGTCGTCGAGATTCTTGAAGCCGAGCGATTCGCCTTCGGGGATGTCCAGGAGCGAGGCGCTGTGGATCGCGTCGGTCTCCAGGCCGTACGGCTGGACGCGCAGGGCGAGGCCCAGCGAGTGGGCCCACGCGCGCAGCGGCAGCAGGTGGTGTTCCAGATACAGATCGGTGATGACCTGCATATAGTCGCGGCGCACGGCCTTGTTGGTGGCGGCGTCGAAGGCGAAGACGTACTTCTCGTCCTTCTCGATCACCGCGGCCAGATACGGCAGCAGGGGGTGGCCGATGCGCCGCTCGAACTCCTCCGCCAGGCCGGGGGTCCACAAGGTGGCGTCGGTCTCGATCTCCAGGGAGTCCTCGAACAGCGCGCCCCCGGCCCGGCGCAGCAGTTCGCGGACCCGGCGGGTGAGGATGCGCCGCTCCCAGAAGTCGGTGACCGCGCGGGTGCCGGCGGCGCTGAAGTGGTCGACGACATAGGCGAGCGGGGAGGTGTGGGCGGGGCCCTCGGGCCGCTGCCCGGAGCCGCGCTCCCAGTACGAGATCAGCGCCCACTGTCCGTCGTCGGGCGCGGTCCACCGCAGCTCCCCGTCGCGGACCAGCGCGGTCAGGTCGGTCACCGAGTCCCGGTCCAGTTGCAGCGGTGCCGGGGCCGCGCCGGCCGCGGCGATACGGGCCGCCTGCACCCACAGCAGCCGCCGGTCGGTCACGCCCTCGGCCGCGGGCACCACCGGCGGCGGCACGGGGCCCGCGTAGGAGCCTTGAGACCCCTGGAAGACGACCAGGCCGTGGGCCAGCTCACGGGCCGCCGCCTCGGTGTCCGGGGTGACGGTGGGTACGGCGGCGGGCCAGGCCGGGCCGATGGTGACATCGACGGTGAGGCCGCGCCGGTCGGCCTGGCGCAGGGCGCTCTCCAGACCGGCGACCCACGCCGCGGTCCCCCAGCCGTAGCGCTCGGCGTCGATCGGTTCGCTCAGGCTGTGGGTGACGGCCGCGATCTCCACCCCGCCGAATCCGGCGTCGGCGATCTGGTCGACCTCCCGGGCGAGCTCGGCCGGGTCCACCAGGCCGTCCGGCCACCACCAGCGGAGCTTGGGCCGCACCGCGCGGCCCGGCGAGGCGAACGCGGCGGCGAAGCCGGGCCGTGATGCCTTGCCGCCCGCGGCGGCGGGAGCCACCGCGGTCGGGAGGACCGCCGCCGCCCCGGCCGCGGCGCCCAGGCCGAGCAGCGTCCGGCGGCGCGGACCGCCTCTGTTGTCTCTCATGCGTCACTCCCGGTCCGCGGCTCGGATACGGACTGGTATACGGACGTGAAGCTCCAGGTCCCGGAGGGCACCTCGTACACCCGCACTCCGTCGTCCGTGCGCAGCGGGCGCGCCCCGTCCGGCGCGCCCACGGCCCCCGAGGTGACGGGCACCCGCACCTCGGCGGTGGTCCCGGCGGGCACCGTCACGGTCAGCCGGTACGCGGAGCCGTCGCGCCGCCAGGAGCTGCGGGCCGGGCCGAACGGCGTGGTGTAGGAGGCGGCAGCCGAGGTCAGATCGCCGACGACGGCGGGCGCGAAGAGCAGCCTGCGGTAGCCGATCGAGTCGTCGGTCTGCCGGATTCCGGCGAGGGAGCCGGTGAACCAGCCGTCGATCACGCCGAGCATGAAGTGGTTCTGGGACTGGCCGGAGCCGCCGTCCCAGGTCTCGCCGAGCGTGGTGTTGCCGTGCTGCACCTGGTAGCCGTAGCTCGGGCTGTCGGTCCTGGTGGCGATCCGGTAGACCACGTCGTCGCGCCCGGCGGCGGAGAGCACCCGGAAGGCGGCGGGCAGCGAGATCTCGCCGAGCACCAGATGGTCACCGGCCTGCTCGACGCTGTGCACGAAGTGGTCGAGCAGCCGCTGCCGCCGGCCGTCGGGCACGGCCCCCATGTCCAGCGCGAGCGCTTCCGCGCCGTGTCCGCCGCCGCCGAAGGTGCCGGTGGTGGCGTCGTAGTACTTCGCGGACAGGGCGGCGACGGAGGCGTCGGCCTTCTCCCGGTACGCGGCGGCGTCCTCGCGCTCGCCGAGCACACCGGCGATCCGGCCGAGCGCGTCGACCACCCGCCAGTAGCCGTAGGTGCCCGCGACGGCGCGCGGGAAGGTGCGGTCGGGGGTGATCCAGTCGCCCAGGCCGTAGTCGAGGATGCCGTCGGTGACCTGCCGCTCGAGGAAGGCCGCGTACTCCTTCATCTTCGGGTAGTAGGTGCGCAGCGTCTCCTGGTCGCCGTAGGTGGTGTAGAGCTGCCAGGGGACGAGGACGAACGCCCCGCCCCAGTTGGCGTCGTTGCGGTAGGCGCCCGGCAGCAGGGTGTAGTCCGGCACGGTGCTGGGGATCAGGCCGTCCGGGGTCTGTGCGTCGGCCATGTCCCGGACGATCTTGCGCAGTTGGGACTGCATGTCGTAGTTGGCGGCCAGGGCGGGGAAGACCAGCTGGTCCTGCTCGAGCCAGCCGAGCTTTTCGCGGCTGGGGCAGTCGGTGAGGACGCTCATCATGTTGCCCTGGATGGCGCCCCGGATGAGCGAGTGGATGCCGTTCAGCAGCTCGTTGGAGCTGGTGAAATCCCCTGCGGAGGCGTTGTCGGTGTGCAGGACGAGGCCGCGTACGGACACTTCGGCGCCCTCGGGCAGGCCCTTGAGCTCCAGATAGCGGAAGCCGTGGTAGCTGAAGCGCGGATGCCAGGTCTGCGCCCCGGTGCCGGCCGTGGTGTAGCTGTCCCACAGCGGCGCGCCGACGTTGCTGATGGACTGGTGGGCGTGGCCGTCCTTGAGGCTTTCGGCGGGGTGGACGCGTACCGCGGTGCCCTCGGGCGCGCGCACGGTGATCTCGGGCCAGCCGGCGATATTGCGCCCGAGGTCGAACACCCGGCTGCCGGCCGGGGAGTTCGCGACCTCGGTGCCCTTGAGCGTCTCGGTCACCCGGATCGGCTCGGTCTCGCGGGCGCTGACCCGGGCGGGTTCGGTTGCGGTGCCGGGCGCGGCGACGGCGGTGGCGGCCCGCCAGCCGGTGCGGTCCCCGTCGGGCCGGTCCCCGTCGGGCCGGTCCCAATTCGGGAGCTCCCGGCGGGCGTCGTAGTCCTCTCCCCCGTACCAGTTGGAGGAGGTGGTGGGGCCGAGCGTGGTGCGCCAGTCGGGGCCGCTGGCGATGCGCCGAACGGTGCCGTCGGCGAGGGTGATCTCCAGTTGGGCGAGCAGCTTGGGGTCGCTGAGGTTGCCGTAGAGCTTGCGGTAGCGGTCGGCGGTGCTCACGACGTTGGCCATGCCGTTGCCCAGTTCGACCCCGATGGTGTTGGCGCCGCGCCGCAGCCGCTTGGTCACGTCGTACGTGGCGTACTGCACACGGTCGGCGAAGTCGGTGTTGGCGGGCTCCAGCACGGCGTCGCCCACCGGGCGGCCGTTGATCCGGGCGTCGTAGACCCCGAGGCCGGTCAGATAGAGGCGGGCGGATCGGATGTCCTTCGGGACCGTGAAGTCCTTGGCGAACAACGGGAGTCCGGCCGGGAGGTACGGCTTCGGCGGCGTCTGCCCGCTGACGCCGGCGGCCTCGGTGAACGGGCCGGTGGCCGCGTCCGCGGTGGCCACGGTGTAGTCGACGGGGAAGCCCGGCACCCGGCCGTCGGCGGTGAGGACGTCGGCGCGCGGGTAGAGCAGCACCCGGTCGAAGCGGGCGGTCTGCTTGAGGTCCAGAGTGAGGGTGATCGGCGTGGCGGACACATCGGCGTCGGGGTGCGGTTTGCTCGCGTATCCGGCGGCGGTCTGCGCCCCGCTGTTGGTGAGCCCGTCCACGGCGAGGGCGGGCTCCCAGGTCTTGCGGACGGTGTTGCTCTCCGAGGCGGTGACCGCCGCGCCCTTGGCGAGGTCGGACCCTTCGGGGTCGGCGGAGTCGCGCACCTCGACCTCGGCCAGTTGCAGCCGCCGGGTGAGGGCGGGGAAGTCGCCTTCGGCGAGCGGCAGTCCGAGCCGGGTGACATCGAGCCGTACGTAGCGGGCGGTGGTCTTGGGCAGCTCGACGACCACGGGCGTGACCTGGCGGCCGCTCAGCTGCCAGTCGGGGTGGCCGATCCACCGCGCGGACCAGTCCTTGGGCGACGTCAGCCCGGTCTCGAAGACGGACGGTGCGCTCCAGCCGGACGCCCGGCCCGCGCCGCCGCCGGCCCACACCTTGACCCGCCAGTACACGCGGGTGCGCGGGCCGAGCCGGTCGCCCGCGTAGTCGGTCCGCGGCGCGGCGGAGCCGACCTTGCCCGAGTCCCACAGGTCGGGGCGGCCCGCCGCCAGCCGGGCCGCGCTGGTGGCGGCCTGTACGCGGTAGGCGCGCTGCACGGTGTCCCGGCCGGTGGTGGTGGGCCGCCAGCTGAGCTCGGGCGTGGTGTCGTCGATGCCGAGCGCCTGCCGCAGGGCCCCGGTGCGCAGCGCGATGGGGCGGCCCGCCTCGCTCGCCTCGGCGGGGGCTGCCGAGGGCAGTGTGGCGGCCAGGGCGGCAAAGGCCGCGAGGGCGGTGGTGGCGAGCCGGGCCAGATGTCCGCGGCGCAGCGGTGGCCGAGGGGGTCGGAGGGGTCGGTTCATGGGGAATCTCCATGAGTGGTCGGGCCCGGAAGGGAAGCGGGCAGAAGTCGGGCACGCTCGAACGCGAAACGGGCATCAGGCGGGCGCGGGGCGGTCCGCGGCCGGGCCCGGGTCAGGCGGTGCGGATGAGCCGGACCGTCACCGGGCGCAGCGGACGCAGCGCCACCGGCCCCAGCAGCCCGGACGGCAGCGCCTTGCCGCGCTCGTTGGCGAGGGTGTTGGCGACGCGGACGGCGATGGTGTTGACCCCGGGGCGCAGCTGGTCGGTGACGTCCACGGTGTACGGGGCCCACAGCGCGGGCGGCAGCGCGGCGCCGCCCACCGTCACCCGGGCCACCTCGCGCACCTCGCCGAGGTCGAGGTGTAGGCGGCGGCCGTCCAGGTCAGCCCGGGTGAGGGTGATGTCCTTGGTGTAGGTGGCGCTGCCGGAGAAGCGCGGATCCAGGTCGGTCCAGCTGCCGAGCGGCCGTACGACGGGCTCGGCGCCGTCCCGCTCCAGGGTCACGGTCCAGTCGCCGTCCAGTGGAATCGCCCGCAGCGGATCGGTGACCTCGGCCTCGCCGCGGTAGGTGTGGCGCCCGTCGGTGCCGGTGAACGCGTACCGGCCGGGGGCGTCGGCCAGCGCCTTCGCCAGCAGTCGGCCGCTCTCGGCGGTCACGGCGGTGACCGGGAGGTCCGCCCGGGTCAGATGGGGGCGGGTCGCGGCGCCCGCGCGGAACACCACGGCCAGCGTCTCGTACGGGCGCAGGCGCAGCGGTACCCGGGTGGCCTCGGCCCCGGGCCGGCCTGCCGTGGTGTGGACGGGGGCCGGGGTGACCGTGCCGGTGGCCGGGTCTCGCAGCTCCGGTGCGCCGCCGACCGGGAACACCGCCTCGGTGACCACGGTTTCCGCACTCTCGTTGTTGACCAGGAAGGCCGTGTCCCGGCCCGAGGTGGTGCGCAGCACCAGCACCGAGGCTGCGGGGGGATCCAGCACGGCGGCCACGGCGCCCGCGGCGCGGACCGCCTCGCCCAGCCCGGCGGGGTCCGCGACCCGCACGGCCCGGCCCCGGCCGACCCGACGGCTGCCCGGGACCTGCTCGGGGAACAGGGCCCGCAGGGCGCGGCGCAGCGCGGTGTCGTCGCCGCCCGCCTCCTGGTCGGGCAGCTCGCCGACGGCGAGGACCGTGCCGCCGCCGCGGGCGAACTCGGCGAGGGTACGGGCGGTCGCGGCATCCAGGACCGGGGTGTCCGGCAGGACCGCCACCTCGTAGCGGGCGTGGCCGACGGCCAGGGTGCCGCCGTCGGTCCTGGCGTGGTCCCGCAGGCCCCGGTCGCCGGACAGGGCGCCCTCGTGGACGAGGTCGAAGTCGGTCTGGGCGCTCTCCAGCGCGCGGGCGGCGGCGCCGAACGCGGTGTCCAGCGCGGTGCCCTGGTCGGTGCCGCGCCACTGCTCGGCGGCGCGCTGCGGCTGGATCAGGGCGGTGCGGGCGGCGGAGGTGCCGCGGACGGACTCCATTACCCGCCCGGTCCAGTCCGCCAGCGGGCGCATCGCCCACCACCAGGGGGCGCGCGGGCCGAACGGCGGCGGGAAGTAGACCCGTGTCTCGTCGGTCCACAGCGCGTGCAGCACGGTCAGATTGACGCCCCGGGCGGCGGCGGCGCCCAGCAGTGCGTGCGCGAAGGCGGGCGCGACCTGCCAGCCCATGTTGCCGAACGCCTCCAGCAACACCCGCTCGCGGCCCGCCTGGTGGGCGGCGCTGGCCGGGTTGCGCGGGATCATGGTGGGCTTGCCCGCCTCGTACTCGGCGGTGATGATGTCCCCGCCGGGGATCTGCGCCCACTGGTTGATCTTGTGCAGATCGCCGGTGGAGGCGATGCGCTTGGCGGGGGCGGTCTCGTCGTAGAGCGGGTTGGTGATCAGGGCGACGCGCCGCTCGGCGTACCAGCGGGCCTGTTTGCGGAAGGCGAGCGCGAACCGGTCGGACACCGCCTGCCAGAAGCGCCCGCGCAGCACCCGGCCCTCCCGGCCCAGGCCGTCGTCGAAGAGCGCGGCGTACGCCCGTCCTGGCTCGGCGCCGACCGCCCGCAGGGCCGCCTCCAGCGTGGGCGACCAGGGCGCCCGCTTGAAGTGCGGCTCGGCGGAGGCGAAGAACGGCTCGTCGTCCCAGAAGCCGGGCACGACGGTGCCGAAGTAGCGGCCGAATCTGCGGTGGTACTCGCCGGGCACCATGTCCAGCAGCAGCTCGATGGGTTCCTCGTCGAGCAGGTCGATGTAGGCGCGGCTGTAGCCCTGGGTGTCGTCGGCCAGGACGGTCCCGCCGAACACATCGATCTGCCACCGCCCCGCGGGCACCTCCCAGCGGCGGGTGGTCCGCAGCCGCTCGGTGAGCTCGACCAGCCGTGCGGCGTCGTCGGCGCCGACCGGGCGGGCGACGGCCGCCACCGGCGCGGCGGTCCCGGGTGCGCGGCGCGTGGCGAACTCGCCGGGGGTGGCCGGGTCGGCGAAGTCCTCGCGATAGAGGACCGTGCCGTCGGCCGCGGTGACGGTCAGGTCCTCCCACAGGGCGCGCTGGGTGCCGGTGGCGTGTACGCCGACGCTGCCCGCCGGGTGGGTGGCGTCGGTGGCCGTGCCCTTGTCCTTGTCGTCCAGCCGGACGGTGAGCGTGGCGCCGCTGACGGCCACCCGCAGGGTGTGGAACTTGGTCCGGTTGAAACCGTCGGTGCGGGTGCTGCGGGCGAGTTCGGTCCGCTCGCCGCCGTCCAGCCGGGAGATGGTGACCACCCCGGTCTGGTCGAACTCGACCAGATAGCCGTCGTCTCCGGTGGCGGAGGCGCGCAGCAGCAGACCGGCGGCGGCCGTCTCGGCCTTGGCGCTGCCGGTGACCGTGCAGTCGCCCCAGCGGTCCCCGCGGCGCAGCACGGCCGCGCCGCCGAGCACCGCGGCGTCCGCCACCAGCCGGCCGCTCTCGACGCCGACGCCCGTGGTGTCGTACAGATCGACGGTGGCCGGTCCCTCCACCACGGTGGTGGACCGCCACAGTGCTTTCAGCCGCAGCTCGGGGCGGGCGGGGTAGTGGCGGGTCCCGACCGTGCCGCCGTTCACGATCAGCCCGGCGGCGCGGCCGCTGGGGAAGTGGTTGTCGTTGAACACCCACACCCGCATCCCGGTGCGCTCGGCGACGGCCAGCACGTGTCCGACCACGTCGAACCAGTCCTCGCTGAAGAACACCGGGCTCATCTCGGCGTTGTCGAAGGGGAAGACGACGACCTCGTACATCCCCTTGTCGCGCAGTTCGGCCAGCTGCCGGTCGATCAGCTCATGGGTGACCGGTCCGTTCCAGTACCAGTAGACCGTGGGGCGGCTGTCGCGGCGGGGGTCGGTGAAATGGCCGGCGGGAAAGCCGGCCGCGGACTCCGCGTGGGCCACGGGCAGGCCGGTGCCGAGTGCGGCGACGACCGCCCCGGAGGCCATGACGAAGTGGCGCCTGGTCGGTCGGATCGGTCTTTCGGGCTCGGGGGTGCCGGTTTCAGGCATGGAGGTGCTCCCGTAGGGACAGGGGTGTGCGGGCG
>NZ_MUNE01000160.1 GCF_002154605.1 Streptomyces milbemycinicus
CTCCGGGCCAGCGGACGCGAGAACGCGCGCCTGGGCGGGGCCCAAAGTCGTGCTCGGGCGGGGCCGCGCGGGGCTGTGCCGGGCCCGCTCGCGCCCGCTACTCCGACGTCGTGGTGCGCAGGATGTCCGGCTCCAGGTAGATCACGCGGGCGATGGGGACCGCCTCGCGGACGCGGGCCTCCGCCGCGTCGATCGCGCGGGCGACCTCTGCCGCCGTGTCGTCGTGCTGGACCGCGACCTTGGCGGCGACCAGAAGCTCCTCGGGGCCCAGGTGGAGCGTGCGCATGTGGATCAGGCCGGTGACCGTCTTGCCGTCCACCAGGGCCTCGCGGATCTTGGCGACCTGGTCCGCGTCCGCGGCCTCGCCGAGCAGCAGGGACTTCGTCTCGGCGGCCAGCACGAGGGCGATCAGGACCAGCAGCGCGCCGATGCAGATCGTGCCGATGCCGTCCCATACGCCGTCGTGGGTGATCAGCGACAGGCCGACGCCGCCGAGCGCGAGCACCAGGCCGACCAGGGCGCCGAAGTCCTCCAGCAGGACGACGGGCAGCTCGGGGGCCTTGGCCCGGCGTACGAACTGCGACCAGGTCAGCTTGCCGCGGATCTCGTTCGACTCCTTGATGGCCGTACGGAACGAGAAGCCCTCCGCGATGATCGCGAAGACGAGCACTCCGACCGGCCAGTACCAGTTCTCCACCTCATGCGGGTGCTTGATCTTCTCGTAGCCCTCGTAGAGGGCGAAGACGCCGCCGATGGTGAACAGGACGATGGAGACCAGGAAGCCGTAGATGTAGCGCTCGCGGCCGTAGCCGAAGGGGTGCTCCGGGGTCGCCTCGCGCTTGGCCTTCTTGCCGCCGAGCAGCAGCAGGCCCTGGTTGCCGGAGTCGGCGATCGAGTGCACGCCCTCGGCGAGCATCGACGACGAGCCGCTGAACGCGAACGCCACGAACTTGGCTACGGCGATGGCCAGGTTGGCGCCCAGCGCGGCAACAATCGCCTTGGTTCCGCCTGATGCACTCATTTTGTGCCGAATGTCCCTTCCGTCGCACGGCAGCTTTGCCGTTGCTTTACTGCGTACGGCGGGCCATTGTTGCAGCCCCGCCAAACGGCGGTGCGTCAGGCGGCGACTGTGGCCCGGAACACAGTGCCGGGCCCGGACAGCGCCACGGCCTCACCCGCCGGCACGAAGGCCGACTCCCCCTGCGCCAGCCGCAGTTCCGCCCCATCGCCGCCCGTGCCGCGCAGCACCGCCGTGCCCGAGGCGCACAGCAGGATCTGCGGCGTACGGGAGGGCAGCGGGCGCGGGCCGGCGCCCTCGGCCAGGACGTAGCGCGAGAGCCGGAACTCGTCGATCGGGGTGGTGTACACCTCCTCGCCCGAGGAATCCGCCTCGGGGCGGAGCACACCGGGCGCCTCGCTCTCGAAGCGGACGATACGCAGCAGTTCGGGGACGTCGATGTGCTTGGGGGTCAGTCCGCACCGCAGCACATTGTCGGAGTTGGCCATGATCTCGACGCCGAGGCCGTCGAGATAGGCGTGCGGCACGCCCGCGCCCAGGTACAGCGCCTCGCCCGGCTGCAGTTGTACGTAGTTGAGGAGCATCGCGGCGATCACGCCGGGGTCGCCCGGGTAGTGCCGGGCGATGGAGGCGTACGCGCGGTACGCGGGGGCGTGCGGGCCGTCCTGCGCGCCGAGTCGTTCGGCGGCGGCAGCGGCCTGGTGGACGGTGTCCGCGATCGCCTCGCGGTCGGCGGTCAGTACGGCGGTGAGCACTTCGCGCAGCGCGTGGGACTCCGGGTGGGCGTGCAGGATGTCCACGTACGGCTTGATCGGGTCCACCTCAAGGGCGGCCAGCAGCCCGGCGGCCTCGTCGGCGTCGCGGAAGCCGCACAGCCCGTCGAAGGGCGTGAGCGCGCATATGAGTTCGGGCTTGTGGTTGGCGTCCTTGTAGTTGCGGTCGGCGGCGTCGACGGGGACGCCGCGCGCCTCCTCGTCCGCGAAGCCCGCCTCGGCCTGGGCCAGATCGGGGTGCACCTGCAGCGAGAGCGGCGAGGCGGCGGCGAGCACCTTGAGCAGGAACGGCAGCCGCGGCCCGAAGTGGCCTACGGCGTCCGGGCCGAGCTCGCCCTCCGGGTCGGCGGCGATCACGTCGGAGAGGGCCGCCGGGCCCTCGCCGCGGTCGACGCGGGACGGCGCCCCGGGGTGCGCCCCCATCCACAGCTCGGCCTGCGGCTCACCCGTCGGCTCCGTGCCCAGCAGCTCGGGGATGGCGGTGGCGGAGCCCCATGCGTAGGGGCGGACGGTGTTGACGAGGCGGTCCATAAGGCGCGGTTCCTGACTGTACGTACGGAAGGACGGGATTACTCCGTCATGATCTCTCCGTCGAGGCGAGCGCCAGGTAAACGGCGGTGAAATCCGTGATGGCGAGGAGTTCCGCCGCGTTCTCCAGCACACCGCCCCCGCCCGGTTCGAGCTCGCTGAGCGCGGTGTCGTGGGCGAGCGCGAGCTCCCGGGCGGTCGGCACGGCCGAGAGCGCGCTGACCTGTTCGTCGTACAAGAGCACAACCCGGGCCCGCAGCGCCTCGGCCTCCTCCACCCGGTCGCGGAAGAAGTCGTCTGGGTCGGCGCCGCCGGCCAGCGATCCGGCCAGCAGCGTGCCGTGGGCGGCGAGCGCCCCGGGCAGCTCGGCGACGAGCGCCGGGCGCCCGGCGAGCAGCGCGAGCAGGCTCGCGAAGCGCCGCCCGGCCGCCGCCGCGACCGGCCCTTCGGTCCACAGCAGCGGCAGCGAACCGGCGAGCTCGGCGGCGAGGGCCTTGGCGGGGTTGGTGTAGGTGGCGACGGCGGGGCCGCAGCGCTCGGCGACCTGGTCCAGCCGGTCGGCCACCTGCATCAGCGCGCTGGGCGGGGCGGCCACCAGGCCGATGCGGTCGACAAGGACCAGCAGCGGGGTGAGCAGCGCCCACAGGGTGCCTGGCAGGGCCGGCCCCGTCACCTCGTCCTGCGCCGTGCCCGTCGGCTCGGTGTGCTGCCCCTCGGCTTGCGGGGTTCCGGCGGGGGCAGGCGGCGCCGTGTCGTACGGCGCCGAGTTGTTGTCCGGGCCGGCGGCCAGCGGGACCATCAGCCCGCGCGCCTGCTCGACGGCGCCCGCCAGCGGGGAGTCCGCGGGCGCGACCGCCACGATCGAGCAGCCCCGCCGGTACGCCTGCTCGACCAGCGGCGGAAGCCCCGGCTCCGCGCCGTCCGGCGTGACGAGCAGCAGCAGGTCCAGCGGGCCCGCCCAGCCAGGCAGCGTCCAGCGCAGCGCGCCCGGGGCGGGCGCCACGCCCGTCGGCGCGATCAGGCTGACCGGGCAGTTGGTGCCGCTGAGGGCGCCGAGGAGGTCGGCGGTGCAGCTCCCCGCCGCGCCCGGGCCGGCGACCAGCACGGAGCGCGGCCGGCCGTCCGGCTTGAGGTCGGCGACCCCCGCCTCGGCGGCGTACCGGGCCGCGGTACGCACCCGGGCGCCGGATTCCGCGGCCCCGCGCAGCAGCCCGCGAACGTCCGCGCGGGCGAGGGCTTCGGGGGCGTCGAGGAGGGATTCGTCGAGCATGGTGCTTCGGCCTCCGATCGCCGTGGGCGGGGCGGTGCGAGAACTGCGCGGGACGGCGTCAGGCCGGGCGGCGCGCCTCGTCGACGAGCAGCACGGGGATGTCGTCCCGGACCGGGTAGGCGAGGCCGCACCCCTCGCCCGTGCACACCAGCTCGGGCGTCTCCGGTCCCTCTTCCTCGCGCAGCGGTGCGTGACACGCCGGGCAGGCGAGGATGTCCAGCAGACCGGCTTCGAGCGGCATGGGGCGTCGTCCCTTCGGTTTGAGTCCAGCGCAGTCAGCGTACCGCCGGGGAGGAGACGGGGCGCCCCCTCCCCTTCAGAGCTGCCGTCAGTCAGCTTCAGGGCTGGTGTCACTCAGGCTTCAGGGCCGGCGTTACTCAGGCGCGGACCACGGCCAGCACCTCGTCGCGGACGCGTGCGACGGTCTCCGAGCCGCGCGCCTCCACGTTGAGGCGCAGCAGCGGCTCGGTGTTGGAGGGCCGGAGGTTGAACCACCAGTCGGCGGCCGTCACCGTCAGCCCGTCCAACTCGTCCAGCTCGACGTCGTCACGCCCCTCGTACGCGGCCCTGACCGCGGTCATGCGCCCGGCCTGGTCGTCCACGACGCTGTTGATCTCGCCGGAGGCGGCGTACCGGTCGTACGCGGCGACCAGCTGCGACAGCGGGCGGTCCTGCTCGCCGAGCGCTGCCAGGACGTGGAGGGCGGCCAGCATGCCGGTGTCGGCGTTCCAGAAGTCGCGGAAGTAGTAGTGCGCGGAGTGCTCCCCGCCGAAGATCGCGCCGGTGCGGGCCATCTCGGCCTTGATGAACGAGTGCCCGACGCGAGTGCGGACCGGGGTGCCGCCCTGCTCCTTGACGACCTCGGGCACGGACCACGAGGTGATGCAGTTGTGGATGACCGTTCCGCCCGGGTGCTTGGCCAGCTCGCGGGCGGCCACCAGGGCGGTGATCGCGGACGGGGAGACCGGCTCGCCGCGCTCGTCGACGACGAAGCAGCGGTCGGCGTCGCCGTCGAAGGCGAGGCCGAGGTCGGCGCCGGTCTCGCGGACGCGCGCCTGCAGGTCGACGATGTTCTTGGGGTCGAGCGGGTTGGCCTCGTGGTTGGGGAAGGTGCCGTCCAGCTCGAAGTACATCGGGTCCAGTTCGACGGGGAGCCCGGTGAAAACGGTGGGGACGGTGTGGCCGCCCATGCCGTTGCCGGCGTCGACGACGACCTTGAGGCGGCGGATGCCGGTGAGGTCGACGAGCGAGCGCAGATGGGCGGCGTAGTCGTCGAGCACGTCCCGCTGGGTGATCGTGCCGCGGTCGGCGACCGGGTCGGGCGCGCTGCCCGCGGTCCACTCCTCGACCAGGGCCCGAATGTCGGCGAGCCCGCTGTCCTGGCCGATGGGGGCGGCGCCCGCGCGGCACAGCTTGATGCCGTTGTACTGGGCGGGGTTGTGGCTGGCCGTGAACATCGCGCCGGGCAGGCCGAGGTGGCCGCTGGCGAAGTAGAGCTGGTCGGTGGAGCACAGTCCGATCTCGGTCACATCCGCGCCGAGCGCGGCGGCCCCGGTCGCGAAGGCCCGCGACAGACCAGGCGACGAGGGGCGCATGTCATGGCCGACGACGATCGCACGCGCGCCGGTCACCCGGGCGAAGGCGGCGCCGAACAGCTCGGCGAGCGGCTTGTTCAACTGGTCCGGGACCACACCGCGCACGTCGTACGCCTTCACGATCTGCGACAAGTCGGTCACAGCAGTCCCTTCTGGAGGTCTCTACTTCTGCAGGTCTCTACGTTCTGCGGGTTCAGGGCCTCTTGGCGGCCTCTGGGGTTCAAAACCTACCCGGAGGACCTGGGGAGCAACTGTGAGGTCCGTCGTGCGGCGCGCTCGGGGTGGCGCACGGCGGGACGTCGGGAGGGACGGGAAGACGGGAAGGGGGAGGCCAGGGGAAGGCTCAGGAGTCGGGCGAGCGCAGGACCCTCAGATGGCCACGGCGGGAGACCTCGCGCGGGTCGCCCTCCCGGCCGCTCTGCCCCGGGCCCGAGGGTCCGCCGGGCCCACGCTCATGGGGGCGGGCCGCCTCGCGTACGGCGTTGGCGAGGGCTTCCAGGTCGTCACCGCTGGGGCGGGGCGGGCCGGTGTCGAGGGCGAGCCTGACGACCTCCCAGCCGCGCGGGGCGGTCAGCCGCTCCGAGTGTTCGGAGCACAGGTCGTAGCAGTGCGGCTCGGCGTAGGTGGCGAGAGGCCCGAGGACCGCGGTCGAGTCCGCGTAGACGTACGTCAGCGTCGCGACGGCGGGGCGGCCGCACGCGGTGCGCGAACAGCGACGTACAGGGCTCACGACGTTGGACGGTACCGCACTCTTGAGCGGGCCGCGACGACTCTCCACCAGCTCACTCCGCCGTGTCGTCACGGTTCGCCCCGTGCGTCCGATACGTGAACATCGACGCTGACCAGCGCGGACTCAGACGGGCACGATGACCGGCGAGGACGAATCCGGTCAGCGCTCGATCCGATATAGATCATCTTGCGTGAGAAAGCGGACCCAAGAGGCGACTGTTTTTGGGCGGAAGGATGGCCGGAATGTTCATCCGGCGACATGGGTGGCGCCTGCAAGCAGCGACGCAAAAGGCGGTACGGGAGGAGCGTCGACGCGGGTAGCGGACGCACTGTCTGGTAAGCGCGTACTCAGGTGCCGGTGACAGCTACCCTCATGAGTGATGACCAGGCCCGTACCACCCCACCAGTCCGAGCCGCGCCCGCGCCGCCGCGATCGGCACGGGCGTGGGATGCGCGGTCCGATCGCGCCGCCGCAGGTGCCGCTCTCGGTCAGCCGCGCGGAGTCCTTCCTGGATCTCGTCCAGGAGTCCGCGGAGCGGCTGGAGAGGCGCTGGCCCCAGCTGTCCGGCGTCGACTTCGCCGTGCTCGAGGTGCCCACCATGAGCGGGCCCGGCGGCCCGGACGGCTGGGACGGCTGGGACGGCGAATCCGTGCCGCTCGGCCGGTTCATCGCCGCGCGCGGCGACAGCCCGGACCGCATCGTGATCTACCGCCGCCCGGTCGAGATCCGCGCCAAGACCCGGGACGAGCGCGCACTGCTCGTCCACGAGGTCGTCGTCGAGCAGGTCGCCGAGCTGCTGGGGCTCGCCCCGGAGCTGGTGGACCCGCGATACGGGCAGGATTAGACGGCGCCCGAAGCTCGGCGGCTCAACAGCTCGGCAGCTCGGCAGCCCGGCAGCTCGATTTGTGGTGAGTTCGGGACAGCGACACGCCGTCACGTCGGCGTGTCGCCGTCCCAAACTCACCGGAGATTCACTGCTTCCCGTCGTTGAGCAGCGACAGGTCCCGGCGCGCCGTCGGGACCGCGACCGTGCTCCGGTCGTCGGGCAGCGCCTGGATCGTGAACATCGGAACGCCGCCCTGGGGCAGCGCCAGCATCCGGGACGCGTACACCGGCCCGCCCGAGACCCGCTCGACCGTCACGGCGTATCCGCCCTTGCCCGAGGCCGGGCGCGGCGGCTCCACGGCCATCGTGGTGCCGCCCTTGACGTCGTACGTCTTGGTGACTGGGGTGCCGCCACCGCTCCCGGCCGACGCGGTGACCCGCACCTTCGCCGACGCGTTCGGCGCCACCAGGGACAGCGTCGAGCCCTTGGCGCGGTTGTCGGCGGCGGTGGCGTTCCGTTCGATGCTCGTGGTGGCGGGGATGAAGGCCGTCTCCTGGTCGCCCCCCTTGCCGCGGGTCACCCGCAGCGCGGCCACGACCGGGGCAGCCCGGCCCTCGCCGCCCTCCGGGGTGAGCACAAGGGAGCCGGGCTCGCCCTCGGTGAGCTTCCCGAAGTCGGCCCACGCCGTCATCCCGCTCTTGACGTGCAGCGACTCATGGCCGGCCGGGGTGATCGAACTCCTCCGCCCGGCCAGCCGCACCTTCAGGTCCGCGTCGTCCGAGCCGGGCGCGTAGACGACCAGGCGCACCGAGGTCGCGTCGGCCGGGATACCGGGCAGCACCACGCTGCCCGACGGCTCGGCCGAGGCCGGGAGCCAGTCGCTGCCGAACGACTGGTCCACCGCCTGTACGGTCGCCCCGACCCGGCCGGAGCGCGCCGACACCCTGAGGGTCGCGTCGGTCGCGTCCACGTCCGTCAGGGTGGAGAGCAGCACCGGGACGGTGGACCGGCCCGGGACGGTGATCGCCTCGTCGGTCGAGGGCTTGAGCCGGCCGTTCTCGCCGTAGAGCTTGAGGTCCACCTCGGCCGCGCTGTCGTCCGGGTTGGTCAGGTGCACATAGTCCTGCCGGTCCTTGGCGGTGCTGGCGCCGGGGAACCAGAAGTCCGTGTCGGGCGCGGTGCATGTGGTGCCCAGCACGCCGCGCCCGCTGCCCGCGGCCACGGTGGTGGTCTGCTGCACGGTCCAGCCGGGGGCGAGGGGGCCGTCGGCGGTGCCGATCAGCGCGGGGGCGTCCGAGCGGTCGGTCTCGACGGTGACCGGCTTCCCCGGCTCCTTCAGAGGTACGACGGGCTCGTTCGCCTTGTCCTTCTGGGTGCCTTTCTGGCCTTTCTGGTCGTTCTGAGTGTCCTTCTGGCCGTTATCGGCGTCCTCGCTGTCCGAGTCGTCCTGCGGGCCCTGGGCGGGCAGCAGTCCGGCGGTCCCCTTCTTCGTGCCCTGCGCGCCCGTCCCCTTGGGGGTGAACGCGGTGTAGGTGGTGGTGCCCACGTCCGAGGAGGTGGGCGTCGGGCACAGGAGCGTGGAGCGCTCGACGGGCAGCCTGGTGGCCGCCTTGGCCGCCGGTGCCGTGTCGTCGGAGGACCCCGCGGTCAGCGAGGCGACGCCGGTGATGGCCGCGAGCGCCGTGGCGGCGCCGATCAGGGACAGGATGGTGCGGTTCATCGCTGCTGCTCGCTCCCGTCGCGGCGGGCCTCGGGGTCGGCGCCGCCGTACGTCGTGTCGCCCTGCGGGGGGTACGTGCCGCCGTCGGCGTAGGGCTGCTGCTGGTCGTAGGCGTACGGATCGGCGTACTGGCCGCCCGCGTACGGGTCCGCCGGGTACTGGCCCTGGCCCTGGCCCTGGGCGTACTGCCCTTGCGCGTACTGGTCCTGGCCCTGGCCGTACTGGTCCTGGCCCTGGCCGCCGTACTGGTCCTGGGCGCCCTGGTAGCCGGTGCCCGCGCCCTGGTACTCGCCGCCCTGATAGCCGGTGTCCTGGTAGCCGCTGTCCTGATAACCGCTGTCCTGGTAGCCGGCGCCGGAGTAGTCACCGGCCGGGTACTGGTCGCCCTGGTACTGGTCGCCCGCGTACTGGCCGTAGCCCGCGCCCGCGTACGACTGGGCGTCCCACTCGCCGTACTGCTGCTGCGGCACCGCCGCGTACGGGTCGGCGGCGGACTCCTGGTCCGCAGGCCCGGCCTGGTCCGCCTGACCCGCCTGGGCGGCCTGGGCGGCCTGGTCCGCGTACGGCTGCTCCTCCGCGTACGGCCGCTCCTCCGCGTCCGCACCCTGCTCGTCAGCCGCCTGCTGCTCGGCCTGGGCCTCCGCCTCCGCGGCGGCCCGCAGCCGCCGCGCCCGGCGCCCGTCGCCCGCCAGGTCCTCGGCGGAGACCGCCGCGGCGGCAGCCTCCGCCTCCGGGAGGTCGTCGTCGACCGTACGGCGGCGGCCCGGCAGCGCCAGCACCACCAGGACCAGCGCGAGCAGCCCCTGGGCCCACACCCAGGCGGTGTGCGTGACGGGGGTTTCGTAGCTCAGGTCCAGCCGTCCGCCGTTCGCCGGGAGTTCGAAGCCCTGAGCCCAGCCGTCCACGGTCGTCGCCTTCAGCGGCTTGCCGTCGAGCGTGGCCTGCCAGCCGGGCGTCGCCTTGTCGGCGATCCGCAGCACCCGCCCCGCCGGGCCGGCCGGGACGGTGGTGTGGGCCTCGACGGGCCCGGACGGGACGTTGACCGGGGCCGTCCGGGACCCGGCCGCCGAGCCGCCCTGCCCGCCCGCGTCGCCCGTCTCGCCCGCCTGGGCGCCGGTGACGATGGCGACCCGCGAGATCCGCTGGTCGACCCGCCACAGGGCGCTGCCGTCCTCCTGGCTGAGCCGGGTGAGCCCGGGTGTGGCGTCCAGCACCCGGCCCATCTGGCGCGGCGCGCTGTCGCGCACCAGGACGTAGCGGATGGCGTAGCCGCCGAGCTGGCTGGTCTGGTCGGCGCCGGAGCCCGCGATCAGGTTGGCCACGACGCGGTCGAGCCGGCTGTCGCCGCCGGCCGCGCCGGTGAGCTCGGCGTCGCCGAGCCGGGCGCCGGAGCCGCGCACCAGGACGTAGTCGGCGCGGGCGGCGTCGCCGTCGAGGACGAGAGTGCGGGCCTGGTCGCGGTTACTGCTCTCGGCCGCGACGAAGGCCGGGACCTGGTCGGGGTCGCGCCGCCCGACGGGGCCGTCCGCGCCGCTCAGCATCCAGCTCGCGGCGGCCCACAGGGGGGCGGCGGCCGCGGCCGCCGCGATCAGCAGCGCGAGCGGCTGGCGCCAGCCGAAGCTCTGCGCCGCGACGCGCTCCCGTGCGCCCTCGGCGCCCACCACGCCGGCGCTCAGCAGCGCCAGCCCGTAGACGAGGGTCGCGGGCCCGGCCCAGCCGGAGCCGCCCACGAGCGCAGCGAAGAGGAAGCCGGTGAGGGCCACGGTCCATGCCGTACGGACCGCCCGCTGCCGCTCGGCGCGCATCAGGGCGGCGAGCGCCGCCAGTACGAAGCCGAGCAGCAGAAGCGTTCCGCCGGCCTTGGGGCCGCCGGGGCTCAGCGCGAGCAGGTGCAGGGCGGACGCGGAGCCGGTGGTGTAGTCGAGACCCGCCTCGTCGAAGAACCGGCCCGGGTCGGTCAGCAGATCGGCCGACCAGGGCGCGAGCACGGCCGGCGGGGTGAGGACGACGGCGAGGAAGCGCAGCCCGTACGCCATCAGCTGCTCGGTGCGGCTCTCCGCGAACCGCACCGCCAGCGCCCCGAGGCCCAGGATCACCGCGATCGGCCAGACGATCGGCGTGAACGCCATGGTGAAGGTCAGCAGCAGCACGTACGCCCAGGTGGCGCGCCAGCTCGGCCGCTCACCGCGGCGCGCCCGCTCGCCGAGCCCGAACCCGCTCGCCGCGACCGCGGCGCGGGCCATCAGCGGCAGCAGGACGGCGAGCACGGCGGTGCCGAGCCGACCGCTTGCCAGCGCCCCGGTCGCGGCCGGCAGGAAGGCGTACGCGACGCTCCCCCAGGCGCGCAGCAGCCGGGACTCGACGAGCGGCCGGGAGGCGAAGTACGCGGTGAAGCCGGCCAGCGGTACCGAACAGACCAGCAGCAGCGTGAGCGTGAAGCCGGTGCTGCCCAGGAAGAGCGTGGCGACCGACGCGAGCACGGCCAGATACGGTGGCGCACTCTGCGTCCCGCCGGTCCCCACCGGATGCCAGCCGTCCAGGTAGCGCGCCCACAGCTCGGAGACGCCGTCGGGCGCGGGCAGCAGCGCGCCGCCGGTCAGCGATCCGCCGCCGAGCAGATCGCGGCAGGCGACGAGCGAGACGAGCAGCAGGACGACGAAGAGCATCGGCCCGGGTTTGCGGGCGATCCGCTTCAGCCGGGCGAACTGCTCGACTTCCAGGAAGTCGGCGTCGTCGCCGCCCGGCCCGGACTCCACCGCGCCGTGCCGCCCGCCGGAGGACAGCTCGGGCTCCGACCGTCCGCCGAAGTTGCTGGCGATCTGCTCGGCGGTGGCCCGCACCGTGGCGCCGGGCGGCGGGAACAGCGGCCGCAGCTCGTCCTTCTCGGTCACGGGCCGGCCGCGCCGTCTGCGCGCGGCGAGGATCTTCTCGGGGCGCAGCAGCGTGCCGAAGAGCCCGGCGACCTCGTCCAGCGCCTGCCCGGGCACCTTGCCCACCAGATACGCGAGGGTGCGCAGCAGGGTGCCGAGCACCAGCCGCAGCATGATGTACGGAAGCGCCGCCCCACGGCTGTTGACCAGCAGGGTGTAGGCCGCGCCGGCCTTGTCGACGCGGTGCGGTCCGGCGACCGAGCGGCCCACGCAGTCGATCGGGCGCCGCTCGCGTGCGGCGGCCTCGGCGTGGCGCAGCGCGGCGTCCGGCGCGACCAGCACCTGGTGGCCGGCGGCCTGGGCGCGCCAGCACAGGTCCACGTCGTCGCGCATGAGGGGCAGCCGGGGGTCGAAGCCGCCGAGCTCTTCCCATACGTCGCGGCGCACCAGCATGCCGGCGGTGGAGACCGACAGGACCGGCCGCACCTGGTCGTGCTGGCCCTGGTCCTGCTCGCGCCGCTCCAGACCGGTCCAGCGGCGGCCGCTGCGGGCGATGCTGACGCCGACTTCGAGCAGCTGCCTGCTGTCGTACCAGCTGCACAGCTTGGGGCCGACGATCGCGGCGCGCGGGTGGTCGTCGGCGACCCGCAGCAGCTCGGCGAGGGCGTCCGGGGCTGGGGCGCAGTCGTCGTGCAGCAGCCACAGCCACTGGACCGGCTCGCCGTGGGGCAGCTCAGGCATGTCGTACGCGTCGTCGCGCCAGGTGCGGTTGACGGGGTCCCAGCCGCTGGGGCGCTTGAGGTACGGCAGCTCCTCGGGGCCCAGCACCTCGACGCTGCGGACCGCCTCGGCGACGGCCGTGCCGAAGCCGCTGCGGCGGGCGAGGTGGAGCACCCGGTCGGGGCCGAGCGCGTCGGCCAGCAGCTGCGCGGAGTTGTCGGCGCTGCCGGTGTCTGCGGCGACGGCGCTCTGGACGGGCCGCTCCTGGCCGAGCAGCCCGGCCAGCGCCTCGGGCAGCCAGCGGGCGCCGTCGTGGGCGACGAGCACGGCGGTGACGACATGGCGGGGGAACGCCGGTGTCTGCGTGGGCGCAAACGCGGCGTTGGCGGCCGGGTATTGGGCCGCCTGGTGGCTGTGCACGGACATCGAGGTACGGGCCCCGGTTCGCTGGACTGCAGTGGACGCGCGCGCCCTTGGCGGCGCCCGCGCGTCTCGGACGGGGCCCCACACTAACGGCTGAGCACACAGCGGTCCGCCTCGCGGCCCAAGGGGCCGGGAGGCGGACCGCTGGTTCCAGGTCTGGTATGGCGTGGGGTCAGACTGCGGCCTTTTTCAGGCGGCGGCGCTCCCGCTCGGACAGACCTCCCCAGATGCCGAACCGCTCGTCGTTGGCGAGGGCGTACTCGAGGCATTCGGAACGGACCTCACAGGCGAGGCAGACCTTCTTCGCCTCACGGGTGGATCCGCCCTTTTCCGGGAAGAACGACTCGGGATCGGTCTGGGCGCACAGTGCGCGCTCCTGCCAACCGAGCTCCTCGTCCGCCTCTTCGACCAGCAGTTGCTGGAACAACTCGGTCATGTGCGCCCCTCGTCTGTCATTGCGTCCCCGTGCCTGCTGCCGGTGGTCCTGCGGCAAAACGACACGAGTGAAATTACAAGTGTGCCGATCCGGGCCAGTCAAGCCGAGATCTGCTATTGAGCCCCTTATTCACTCTGCGGAACCAAGGCGACGCAGAAAGTGTTCAAATCGGCCTAAAGCTGACACCTTCCCCGGCCGTCACCCTTGCCCCTCCTCTTACTCACAGAGGAGGACGCCAACACGGCCGATCCCGTTGCACCCCAGGGGATTCCGGGTGTTGCGCCATCTGACCGGTTCCCGGTCGGCACAAACCTTTCTGCCGCCCCGGCAACCGGATGGGGTGAAAGTCGCCCACCATCCGGACGGTCAAGTTGACACGGGGGTCGACGACCCGGTCTCCTTGTCCGCATGTCAGTGACCCCCGCGCCCCAGGCGACCCGTGACCACGGGTTCCGCTGCGCTGTGCAGGCTCGCTGTCGCTGTTCCAGCTGTTGTTGATGCCTGTCGATAGCCCCTGAGCTCCAGCCATCAGCCCCTGAGCTCCAGCCATCCCGACAGCCGCCCTCCGGGCCGCCGCCCCTCGTGGCCGCCTGACGCAGCCGTCCTACGCGCCGCCTCGAGCGGCCGTCCCACGACCGCCAAGCACCTTCCGCCGAGGAACCCCCCTATGAACAGCGACATCCAGATCGCCGGTGACCCGCTCGCCATCCCGCATCTGCTGCCGCCCGCACCCGCCCACCCCTCCACCGTCTCCGCCTTCGCCGGACTGGCCCGCTCCCTCGCGGCCGACCGCGCCGGCTGGGCGCCGCTGGTCCAGTACGACGCCACCAGCCGCTGGTACCACCGGCTGCGCACCGGCCCCGGCTATGAGGTGTGGCTGCTCAGCTGGGTCCCCGGCCAGGGCAGCGGGGCCCATGACCACGGCGCGTCCTCGGGCGTGCTGACCGTCCTCGAAGGCGAGCTGACCGAGCGGGTGGGGCACGGCGAGCGGCACAGCTTGCGGGCGGGCGCGCAGCGCGTCTTCGCACCGGGCTATGTCCACGACGTCGTCAACGACGCGCTCGAACCAGCCGTCAGCCTGCACATCTACTTCCCCGGGTTGACCGACATGCCGATGCACCCGTCACAGGACGCGGTACGGGAGCGGGCGGAAGGCCGCGTTCCGGACGCCCCGGACACATTGGATGTCCTAGGCGGCTGACAGTATGTCCGCATGCGCATTGTGGTTCTGGCAGGCGGCATCGGCGGCGCCCGTTTTCTCCGCGGTCTGAAGTCGGCGGCGCCGGACGCCGACATCACCGTCATCGGGAACACCGGCGACGACATCCACCTCTTCGGGCTGAAGGTCTGCCCCGACCTCGACACGGTGATGTACACCCTCGGCGGCGGCATCCACGAGGACCAGGGCTGGGGCCGGGCGGACGAGACCTTCGCCGTCAAGGAGGAGCTGGCGGCGTACGGCGTCGGGCCCGAGTGGTTCGGCCTCGGCGACCGGGACTTCGCCACGCATATCGTCCGGACGCAGATGATCGGCGCGGGCTATCCGCTGAGCGCCGTCACCGAGGCCCTGTGCGCGCGCTGGCAGCCCGGCGTGCGGCTGCTGCCGATGACCGACGACCGGATCGAGACACACGTCCTGATCGACGACCCCGCCGCCCAGGCTGCCGAGGGGGCCGCCGAGGGCCGCCCGGCGCGCAAGGCCGTGCACTTCCAGGAGTACTGGGTGCGGCTGCGCGCCTCCGTGCCCGCCCACGCCGTCGTCCCCGTCGGCGCCGATCAGGCCAAACCCGCGCCCGGGGTGCTGGAGGCCATCGCCGGGGCCGACGTCATCGTCTTCCCGCCCTCCAACCCCGTCGTCAGCATCGGCACCATCCTGGCCGTGCCCGGCGTCCGGGAGGCCATCGCCGACGCCGGGGTGCCCGTGGTGGGCCTGTCCCCCATCGTCGGCGACGCCCCCGTGCGCGGCATGGCCGACAAGGTGCTGGCCGCCGTGGGCGTCGAGTCCACCGCCGCGGCCGTCGCCCGCCACTACGGCTCCGGGCTGCTCGACGGCTGGCTCGTGGACACCGTGGACGCCGCCACCGTGGACGAGGTCGAGGCCGCCGGTATCCGCTGCCGCGCCGTCCCGCTGATGATGACCGACATCGAGGCCACGGCCCGGATGGCCGCGGAGGCCCTGAAGCTGGCCGAGGAGGTACGGGCATGACGCAGGCGCCGACGTACCGGGTGTGGGCGCTCCCCGGCATCCCCGAGGTCCGCTCCGGCGACGACCTCGCCAAGCTCATCGCCGACGCCGCGACCGCCGAGGGCCTGCCGGGGCTCGCGGACGGCGATGTCCTGCTCGTCACCTCCAAGATCGTCAGCAAGGCGGAGGGGCGCGTCGTCCAGGCCGAAGACCGCGAGGCCGCCATAGACGCCGAGGCCGTCCGCATCGTCGCCCGGCGCGGGCGCACCCGCATCGTGGAGACCCGGCACGGCCTGGTGATGGCCGCGGCCGGGGTCGACGCCTCCAACACCCCTGCCGGGACCGTGCTGTTGCTCCCCGAGGACTCCGACGCCTCCGCGCGGCGCATCCAGGCCGGGCTGCGGGACGCGCTCGGGGTCGAAGTGGGGGTGGTGGTGACCGACACTTTCGGGCGGCCATGGCGCAGCGGGGTCACCGACGTCGCCATCGGCGCGGCCGGGGTGCGGGTGCTGGAGGACCTGCGCGGCGGCACCGACGCCCATGGCAACCCGCTGAGCGCCACCGTGGTCGCCACGGCCGACGAGCTGGCCTCGGCGGGAGACCTGGTCAAGGGCAAGGCGGGCGGGCTGCCGGTGGCGGTGGTGCGGGGTTTGCCGCATGTCGTACGTACGGCGGGCACCGCAGGAGAGCGCCCTGACGGCACGGACCACTCCGGCAGCCCCGAAAGCCCCGGCGCCTCTGCCGACTCCGCCGATCCCATCGCCCCCACCGACCCCGACCCTGCCGACCCC
>NZ_MUNE01000161.1 GCF_002154605.1 Streptomyces milbemycinicus
CCCGGAAGGTCCGCGGGCATCGGCGCCCAGGGTGCGACGCCCGCGGACCTTCCGGGGGTCTTCGGCGCGGCGGTGCGGAATGTGGTCCCGAGCGTCAGCCGGGGGGTGCTCCGGCACGGTCCGGATCCGGCTTCGCTGGCGTCGGCGGCGCTCCGATTGGCTGATCAAGTGCGCGCGGTGGCCGAATAAGCGGGTTGTTTTGCCCCTAAATGTCCAAGTCGAGCGAGTCTGACCAGGACTTTTCGTCTGTTCTCGCTGACTGGAGCGGAATGGGCCGCTAGTCTCCGACCAGAGCCAACGCGCAGCTGCGTTGCGCGTTGCTCCGCAGGTGAGGGGCGACTAGGTTCCTCACCGGTCCGTATCCGACAAGTTCGACATCCGAGGTGACGTAGGCGTGGCTCTTCCGCCCCTTACCCCTGAACAGCGCGCAGCCGCGCTCGAAAAGGCCGCCGCGGCTCGCCGGGAGCGCGCCGAGGTCAAGAATCGACTCAAGCACTCCGGCGCTTCCCTGCACGAGGTCATCAAGCAGGGCCAGGAGAACGATGTCATCGGCAAGATGAAGGTGTCCGCTCTCCTGGAGTCCCTGCCTGGCGTTGGCAAGGTCCGCGCCAAGCAGATCATGGAGCGGCTCGGCATTTCCGAGAGCCGTCGTGTCCGCGGTCTGGGCTCCAACCAGATCGCATCGCTTGAGCGCGAGTTCGGCGGCGCCGCCGGCTGACGTTTCCAGGCACTCCGGGGAACCTGGATAATCGCTGCATGGCAGCACACTCCCGCGGGGCGACCCCCGTACCCCCGGACGCACGTCCGCGGCTGACCGTGCTCTCCGGCCCTTCCGGGGTCGGCAAGAGCACGGTCGTCGCTCATATGCGCAAGGCACACCCTGAGGTGTGGCTCTCGGTCTCGGCCACCACCCGCAAGCCGCGCCCCGGCGAGCGCCACGGTGTTCAGTACTTCTTCGTGGACGACGGGGAATTCGACAAGCTCATCGCCAACGGTGAGCTGCTGGAGTGGGCCGAGTTCGCGGGCAACCGCTACGGCACCCCGCGCGAGGCGGTCCAGGACCGCCTCGCCGCGGGTGAGTCGGTGCTGCTGGAGATCGATCTGCAGGGCGCCCGCCAGGTCCGCGACTCCATGCCGGAGGCGCAGCTGGTTTTCCTCGCTCCGCCGAGCTGGGAGGAGCTGGTGCGCCGGCTCACCGGCCGGGGGACCGAGCTGCCCGAGGTGATCGCGCGGAGGCTGGAGGCCGCCAAGACCGAGCTGGCCGCTGAGCCCGAGTTCGATACGACCTTGGTCAATACCTCCGTCGAGGACGTGGCGCAAGAGCTGCTAACCTTGATGCGAGTCGTTTGATCTTCACTGGTTTCCCATGCGCCGGTCTCGGCCGAAGCGCCGGTCACCATTGAACGAATGCCGATCGAATGCTGATCGGCATACTGATCGAATTTCTTATCTCTTCATCACCCGTTCGGAAGGCAGAGAGTGTCCTCTCCCATCACCGCGCCCGAGGGCATCATCAACCCGCCGATTGATGAGCTGCTCGAGGCGACCGACTCCAAGTACAGCCTGGTGATCTACGCGGCCAAGCGTGCCCGCCAGATCAACGCCTACTACTCGCAGCTCGGCGAGGGCCTGCTCGAGTACGTCGGCCCGCTGGTGGACACCCACGTCCACGAGAAGCCGCTGTCGATCGCGCTCCGCGAGATCAACGCCGGCCTGCTGACCTCCGAGGCCATCGAGGCCCCGGCTCAGTAGCCCGACGCAGTAGTCGGAACTCCCACCACGGGCCCGGCGGCATGGCCGCCGGGCCCGTGGTGTGTCATGGGTACGTACGTGACAGGGCAGCGCGCGGAGAGGCGAGCGGATGGACAAGCCGAAGGTCGTCCTGGGGGTCAGCGGCGGGATCGCCGCCTACAAGGCGTGTGAGCTGCTGCGCCGCCTCACCGAGTCCGGCCATGAGGTACGGGTCGTACCGACCGACTCCGCGCTGCACTTCGTCGGGGCGGCGACCTGGTCGGCCCTGTCCGGCAACCCCGTCACCACCGAGGTCTGGGACTCCGTCCACGAGGTCCCGCATGTGCGCATCGGCCAGTCCGCCGACCTCGTCGTGGTCGCCCCCGCCACCGCCGACCTGCTCGCCAAGGCCGCCCACGGCCTCGCCGACGATCTGCTCACCAACACCCTGCTCACCGCCCGATGTCCGGTCGTCTTCGCGCCCGCCATGCACACCGAGATGTGGGAGCACCCGGCCACCCAGGAGAACGTCGCCACGCTGCGCCGCCGCGGGGCCGTCGTCATCGAGCCCGCCGTCGGCCGGCTGACCGGCGTGGACACCGGCAAGGGGCGGCTGCCCGAACCCGGTGAGATCTTCGAGGTCTGCCGCCGGGTGCTCGCCCGCGGCATCGAGGAGCGCCGCATCGACCTCGCCGGACGCCATGTCGTGGTGAGCGCCGGCGGCACCCGCGAGCCCCTGGACCCGGTGCGCTTCCTCGGCAACCGCTCCACCGGCAAGCAGGGCTACGCCCTCGCCCGGGCCGCCGTCGCCCGCGGCGCCCGGGTGACCCTGGTCTCGGCCAACAGCGAGCTGCCCGACCCGGCCGGCGCCGATGTGGTGCGGGTGGGCACCGCGGTGCAGCTGCGCGAGGCGGTGGTCAAGGCCGCCGCGGACGCCGACGCCGTGGTGATGGCCGCGGCCGTCGCCGACTTCCGGCCCGCGACCTACGCCGAGGGAAAGATCAAGAAGCGGGACGGACACGAGCCCGACCCGATCGTCCTGGTCCGCAATCCGGACGTGCTCGCCGAGATCTCCGCCGACCGCGCCCGGCCCGGGCAGGTCATCGTGGGCTTCGCCGCCGAAACCGACGACGTACTGGCCAACGGACGCGCCAAGCTCGCCCGCAAGGGCTGCGACCTGCTGGTCGTCAACGAGGTGGGGGAACACAAGACCTTCGGCTCGGAGGCCAACGAGGCCGTCGTGCTCGCGGCCGACGGCACCGAGACGCCGGTGCCGTACGGGCCCAAGGAGGCCCTGGCCGACACGGTCTGGGACCTGGTCGCCGGCCGTCTCGCCTGAACGGGGCCCGGCGCGGTCCGGCTGATCGGCGTGTTGCCCGGCAGACGTCGGGCCCGTGATCGGTCAGTATCGGGCCATCGGAGGGAATGACATTTTCCTGCCTCCCTGACAAGGCTGAATTTCCGGTCAGAGAGAGGTATGTTCCACGTCACGGCCTGCCCGTTCTGTGGGACGGGGATGCTCGACCGGTGACCGTGCCGGATAAACTGGCCGAGGAACCGCACCGAGCGCAGCTCTCGAGCGGTCCCAACCATGATCAGCCAGCAGCCGCTGCAACCCCAGGGAGCGATGTGTCCCGCCGCCTGTTCACCTCGGAATCCGTGACCGAGGGTCATCCCGACAAGATCGCTGACCAGATCAGCGACACCATTCTCGACGCGCTGTTGAAGGAGGACCCGACCTCCCGGGTCGCCGTCGAGACATTGATCACCACCGGCCTGGTGCATGTGGCCGGTGAGGTGACGACCAAGGCGTACGCACCGATCGCCACGCTCGTGCGCAACAAGATCCTCGAGATCGGTTACGACTCGTCGAAGAAGGGCTTCGACGGAGCCTCGTGCGGCGTCTCGGTGTCGATCGGCTCCCAGTCCCCGGACATCGCGCAGGGTGTCGACGCGGCGTACGAGGCCCGGGTCGAGGGTGATGACGATGAGCTGGACAAGCAGGGCGCGGGCGACCAGGGCCTGATGTTCGGTTTCGCCTGCGACGAGACCCCCGAGCTGATGCCGCTCCCGATCAACCTGGCCCACCGGCTCTCCCGCCGCCTGTCCGAGGTGCGCAAGAACGGGACCATCCCCTATCTGCGCCCGGACGGCAAGACGCAGGTCACCATCGAGTACGACGGCAACAAGCCGGTCCGCCTGGACACCGTGGTCGTCTCCTCGCAGCACGCCTCCGACATCGACCTCGACTCGCTGCTGGCACCGGACATCCGGGAGTTCGTGGTCGAGCACGTCCTGAACGGGCTGATCGAGGACGGCATCAAGCTGGACACCGAGGGCTACCGCCTGCTGGTCAACCCCACCGGACGGTTCGAGATCGGCGGCCCCATGGGCGACGCCGGCCTCACCGGCCGGAAGATCATCATCGACACCTACGGCGGCATGGCCCGCCACGGCGGCGGCGCCTTCTCCGGTAAGGACCCGTCCAAGGTCGACCGCTCCGCGGCGTACGCGATGCGCTGGGTCGCCAAGAATGTCGTCGCGGCCGGCCTGGCCGCGCGCTGCGAGGTCCAGGTCGCCTACGCGATCGGCAAGGCCGAGCCGGTCGGCCTGTTCGTCGAGACCTTCGGCACGGCCACGGTCGACCCCGAGAAGATCGAGCAGGCCATCTCCGAGGTCTTCGACCTCCGCCCGGCCGCGATCATCCGCGACTTGGACCTGCTGCGCCCGATCTACGCCGAGACGGCCGCGTACGGCCACTTCGGCCGCGAGCTCGAGGACTTCACCTGGGAGCGCACCGACCGCGTGGACGCGCTCCGCGCGGCCGTGGGTCTGTAAGGCCCCCCGTACTGAATCGGACACCGGCCCGGGCGCCCTGTGGGGAGGCCCGGGCCGGTGTCCGTGTCGTCTGCTAAGACTGAAGCTGTGAGCAGCGACAACGGGCGTCCGGAGCCTGCGGCGGAGGAGCCGGGTGGGGAGCAGCTTGCGCTCATTCGGGAGAGCGTGCGCAAGGCCAAGGCGCCGAAAGCCAAGCCGCGGACGTGGCGGGGGGCCGCGCTGGCGCGGGAGCTGCCGGTCGCCAAGGTGCTGGTGGACAAGGGCCCGGTGCACCTGGACAAGCTGTGGGACTACGCGGTGCCCGCCGAGATGGACGCCGAGGCCAAACCGGGCGTGCGGGTGCGGGTCCGGTTCGGGGCCGGTACGGGGAAGGTGCGCGAGGGGCGCCGGGAAGGCGGGGGGCTGCTCGACGGGTACATCGTCGAGCGGGTCGCCGAATCCGACTACCGGGGGCCGCTCGCGGCCGTCGCGCAGGTGCTCTCGCCCGAGCCGGTGCTGGGTCCCGGGCTGCTCGCGCTGTGCCGGGCCGTCGCCGACCGGTACGCGGGATCGCTCGCCGACGTACTCCAACTGGCCGTGCCCAAGCGGAACGTACGGGCCGAGGGCGAGCCGTCTCCGCCGCCGCTCCCGCCGCCGGGGGCGCCCGCCGCCGGGAGCTGGGAGCGCTATCCGGCCGGGCCCGGGTTCCTGGACGCGCTCGCGGGCGGCGGGACGCCGCGGGCGGTGTGGACCGCGCTGCCCGGACCGCACTGGCCGCGCGAATGGGCCGTCGCGGTGGCCGCCACCCTCGCCTCGGGGCGCGGTGCGCTCGTCGTCGTCCCCGACGGGCGGACGGCCGCGCGGATCGACGCCGCGCTGACCGAAGTGCTGGGCGGGGCGGGGCGGCATGTGCTGCTCACCGCGGACCTCGGGCCCGAGGAGCGCTACCGGCGTTGGCTGGCCGTCAGCCGGGGCTCGGTCAGGGCCGTGGTGGGCACCCGGGCGGCCATGTTCGCGCCCGTCAGGGGCCTGGGGCTGGTGGGGATCTGGGACGACGGCGACCACAGCCACAGCGACGACCACGCGCCGCATCCGCACGCCCGCGACGTCCTGCTGCTGCGCGCCGTCCACGAGCGGACGGGCTTTCTGCTGGGCGACCTCGGCCGCACCGTGGAGGCCGCCCAACTCGTCGAGAACGGCTGGGCCAGGCCCCTGGAAGCCGGCCGCGAGCAGGTACGGGCCGCGGCCCCGCTGATCCGTACGGTCGACGAGGGCGAGGTGGCCCGGGACGCCGAGGCGCGCGCCGCCCGGCTGCCCACGCTCGCCTGGCAGACCGTCCGGGACGCGCTGACCCGGGGCCCGGTGCTGGTGCAGGTGCCGCGCCGGGGGTACGTACCCCGGCTGGCCTGCGAGCGCTGCCGGGCGCCCGCCCGCTGTGCGCACTGCGCCGGGCCTCTGGAGGCCCGGGATGCTGACCGGCTGGCGTGCGGCTGGTGCGGCCGGGCCGAGACCTCCTGGCACTGCGCCGAGTGCGGGGGCGTACGGCTGCGGGCGCGGATCGTCGGCGCCCGGCGTACCGCCGAAGAACTGGGCCGGGCCTTCCCGGCCGTGCCGGTACGGACGTCCGGGCGCGACCATGTGCTGGACCGGGTGCCGGACCGTCCCGCGCTCGTCGTCAGCACCCCGGGCGCCGAACCGGTCGCCGACGGCGGATACGCGGCGGCGCTGCTGCTCGACGGCTGGGCCCTGCTCGGCCGCCCCGACCTGCGGGCGGGCGAGGAGGCGCTGCGCCGCTGGCTGGACGCGGCGGCGCTGGTGCGGGGCCAGGCGGACGGCGGTCTTGTCGTGGTGACAGCCGAGCCGACGCAGCGGCCGGTGCAGGCGCTGGTGCGCTGGGACCCGGCCGGCTACGCGGCGCGGGAGCTGGCCGAGCGGGCCCAGCTGGGCTTTCCGCCGGTCTCCCGGATGGCCTCGGTCGCCGGCCCCGCCGAGGCGGTGGACGAACTGATCGCCGCGGCCCGGCTGCCGGAGGGCACCGAGACCCTGGGCCCGGTCCCGCTGCCCCTGACGGAGCCCGGCCGCCCCCGCCGCCCCGGTGAGCCGCCGCCGGGGGAGGAGTGGCAGCGGGCGCTGCTGCGCGTACGCCCCGGACAGGGCAGCGCGCTCGCGGCCGCGGTCAAGGCGGCGAAGGCGCAGCGGCTGGCCCGGGGCGAGAAGGATCCGGCGGTGCGGATCGATCCGTTCGACATCGGCTGAGTCGGGCTTCGGCTGAGTCGGGCTTCGGCCGGCGCGCCCGTTCAGCCGGTACGCCTGCTCAACTGCTGTGTTTCCGCAGTCAGTTGTGCTCGCTCAGCCGTTGCGCGGGTTGGGGAGCGCCCCAGGGCGGGGCTCCTCGCGCAGCGCCGGGGCGGGCTGCGGGGGCATCGAGCGCGCCGCGGGCACCGACGGCACCGACGGCACGGCGCCCGGCTCCGCCGTGCGCACCGGCGCCTCGGCGCCCTCGGCGGCGGCGCTCTGCGCGGCGGCCCGGCGCGCCCCGTAACGGCGGTGCACCGCCTGCTTGGTGACGCCGAGCGCCGAGCCCACCGCGTCCCAGGAGAAGCCGAGCGAGCGGTCGAAGTCCACGGCGGCCGTGACCAGCGTCTCGACGCTGTCCCGCAGCTCCTGGGCCAGGCGCACGGTGGGGGCCGGGGCGCGCCCGTAGACGACGAAGCCCGCGGACGGGCCCGTGCGCCGCGGACGGTAGACATTGCCGAGCTGGGCGGTGAGCGTGCGCAGCGCGTCCACCTGCCGGCGGACCCGCTCGATGTCCCGGACCAGGAGGTGCAGGCTGGCCCGTGCCTGGGCGTCGTGGGTTGCGTGGTCGGCCATGAACAAGCCTCTCGAATCCGGCGTTGGTACTCGAAGACAGTTGGTACTCGAAGACAGGGGACGGGAAGTCGGAAACGCGTCGGGCCGCCGCAGCGGCCCGACGCGGTCAATCTGCCTTGACTGCCTTGACCAACGCGACACCCGCCCGTCGGTCACGGTCCGGGGGCGTGCGCCACCGCTTTCGTACGCCCCCCGGAGCGCGGCGCCTAGACTGGTGCGCTGTTCCCGCTGCGCGTGAGAGGTAGTTCGCCACCCATGAGGCTCGTCTTCGCCGGTACCCCCGAGGTCGCCCTGCCCGCCCTGGACGCGCTGATCGCGTCCGACCGGCATGAGGTGGTGGCCGTCGTCACCCGTCCGGACGCACCGGCCGGGCGCGGTCGGCGGCTGGTGGCAAGCCCGGTCGCAGAGCGCGCGGCGGAGGCGGGGATCGAGGTGCTCAAGCCGGCCAAGCCGCGCGATCCGGAGTTCCTGGACCGGCTCCGCGAGATCGCGCCGGACTGCTGCCCGGTGGTCGCGTACGGCGCGCTGCTGCCCAAGGCGGCGCTGGAGATTCCCGCGCACGGATGGGTCAATCTGCACTTCTCGCTGCTGCCCGCCTGGCGCGGCGCGGCGCCCGTGCAGCACGCGGTGCTGGCGGGCGACGAGGTGACCGGCGCGTCGACCTTCCTGATCGAGGAGGGCCTGGACTCCGGCCCGGTGTACGGGGTGGTGACGGAGGACGTACGGCCCACGGACACCAGCGGCGACCTGCTGACGCGGCTGTCCCTGGCCGGGGCCGGGCTGCTGGCCGCCACCATGGACGGCATCGAGGACGGCTCCCTGCGCGCCGAGCCGCAGCCCGCCGAGGGCGTCTCGCTCGCCCCGAAGATCAACGTCGAGGACGCGGAGATCGACTGGGCCGCGCCCGCGCTGCGCGTCGACCGGCTGGTGCGGGCCTGCGCCCCCGCGCCGGGGGCGTGGACCACCTTCCGCGGGGAGCGGCTGAAGGTGAACGCGGCGGCGCTGGTGACGGACCGTACGGACCTGGCGCCCGGCGAGCTCGCCGTCACCAAGAAGGCCGTATACGCGGGCACGGGCAGCCACGCGGTGGAGCTGACATGGGTGCGGCCGCAGGGCAAGCGGCCGATGCCCGGGGCCGACTGGGCGCGCGGGGTGCGGATCGCCCAGGGCGAGCGGCTGGGCGGGTAGCGCCCCGTAGCCCTTCTGTCCTTCTCCGCTCCGCCTCGCGCCCCAAAACGCGGGGGCGGAGTGAGGCCACCGCATCGGTGGTGAGTTGACCTCAACAATGGTTCAAGTCTTACGGTCCTCAGGTGTGCCGCCGGTCCGGAAGAGCCGCGATCCCGGGACGGCACCCCCAAGACCGACGGAGGTGCGCGATGGACATGGAAGCCACCGCAATGCACTCGCTCTACCGGACCGCGATGGCCAACGACGACAAACGTCCCTTCTCCCGCGAAACCCTGCGGCGCATCGGCGACTTCGCCCGCCCCCACCGCCGCCGCCTCGCCTTCTTCCTGGTCAGCAGTGTCGTCACGGCCGTGCTCGCGGTCGCCACCCCGCTGCTCGCCGGCCGGGTCGTGGACGCGATCGTGCACCGTTCGAGCCAGGACACCGTCCTCGGTGTCGCGGCGCTCATCGCCGTCATCGCGGTCGCCGAGGCCGCGCTCGGGCTGCTCACCCGCTGGCTGTCGGCGAACATCGGCGAAGGGCTCATCCTCGATCTGCGCACCGCCGTGTACGACCACGTCCAGCGCCTGCCCGTCGCCTTCTTCACCCGCACCCGCACCGGCGCCCTGGTCAGCCGGCTCAACAACGATGTCATCGGCGCGCAGCGCGCGTTCAGCGACACCCTCTCCGGGGTGGTCGGCAATCTGGTGACCCTGCTGCTCACGCTCGCGGTGATGTTCGGCATCTCCTGGCAGATCACGCTGCTCGCGCTGGTGCTGCTGCCGATGTTCCTGCTGCCCGCCCGGCGCGTCGGCGGCAAGCTGGCCCGGCTGCGGCGCGAGGCGGCCGACCACAACGCCACCATGGGCACCCAGATGACCGAGCGCTTCTCCGCGCCCGGCGCCACCCTCGTCAAGCTCTTCGGCCGGCCGGACGAGGAGTCCGCCGAGTTCGCGGCGCGAGCCCGGCGGGTGCGCGACATCGGGGTGCGCACCGCAATGGTGCAGACCTCCTTCGTCACCGCCCTGACCCTCGTCTCCGCCCTGGCCCTCGCCCTCGTCTACGGCCTCGGCGGCTACTACGCGCTGCGCGACCAACTGGACCCCGGCGCGGTCGTCGCCCTCGCGCTGCTGCTCACCCGCCTGTACGCGCCGCTGACCGCGCTGGCCGGCGCCCGGGTGGAGGTCATGAGCGCCCTGGTCAGCTTTGAGCGGGTCTTCGAGGTGCTGGACCTCGAGCCGCTGATCGCCGAGAAGCCGGACGCCCGGCCGGTGCCCGAGGGGCCGGTGTCGGTGGAGTTCGACCGCGTGGACTTCGGCTACCCGTCGGCGGACAAGGTCTCCCTCGCCTCCCTGGAAGAGGTCGCGACCCTGGACACCCGGAGCGGGGAGCAGGTGCTCCACGAGGTGTCCTTCCGCGCCGAACCGGGCCAGATGGTCGCGCTGGTGGGCTCCTCGGGCGCCGGGAAGTCGACCATCGCGCAGCTGCTGCCCAGGCTCTACGACGCAGACGGCGGCGCCGTACGGCTGTCGGACGTGGACGTACGCGACCTGACCGCCGAGTCCATCCGCCGGACGCTCGGCATGGTCACCCAGGACGGCCACCTCTTCCACGACTCGATCCGCGCCAACCTGCTGCTGGCCCGGCCCGAGGCGGCGGAGGAGGAGCTGTGGGAGGTGCTGCGCCGGGCCCGCCTCGACGGGCTGATCGCGGCCCTGCCCGACGGCCTGGACACCGTGGTCGGCGAGCGCGGCTACCGGCTCTCCGGCGGCGAGCGCCAGCGGCTGACCATCGCCCGGCTGCTGCTGGCCCGCCCCCGCGTGGTGATCCTCGACGAGGCCACCGCCCACCTGGACTCCACCTCCGAGGCGGCCGTCCAGGAGGCGCTCGCCGAGGCGCTGGACGGGCGCACCGCGGTGGTCATCGCCCACCGGCTGTCCACCGTACGGGCCGCGGATCTCATCCTGGTCGTCGAGGACGGACGGATCGTGGAACGTGGCACGCACACCGCGCTGCTCGCGGCCGGCGGGCGCTACGAAGAGCTGTACCGCACCCAGTTCGAGCAGCCGTCGCCGCTGAGCGAGGCGGCCTTGAACGAGGCGGCGCTGGTCGAGGGCCCGGCACAGGCGGCCAAGGGCGCCCTCAGCTGACAGAGCGCGCCCCGTAGGCTGGGACTCTCAGAGCCCCATTCCTCCCCGGAGCACATTTCTCGTGAGTCCCCAGCCCGGCCGTCCCCGCCGCAGCGCCCCCGGCAAGCCCTACCGGCGCCCGAAGAAGGACCCCGTACGGATCCTCGCCTTCGAGGCGCTGCGGGCCGTCGACGAGCGCGACGCGTACGCGAACCTCGTCCTGCCGCCGCTGCTGCGCAAGGCCCGCCAGGACAGCACGGAGGCCAAGCCCTTCGACGCGCGGGACGCCGCGCTGGCCACCGAGCTGGTCTACGGCACGCTGCGCCGGCAGGGCACCTACGACGCGATCATCGCCGAATGCGTGGACCGGCCGCTGCGCGAGGTGGACCCGCCCGTACTGGATGTGCTCAGCCTCGGCGCGCACCAGCTGCTCGGCACCCGTATCCCCACCCACGCCGCCGTCTCGGCGAGCGTCGAACTGGCGCGGGTGGTGCTCGGCGACGGGCGGGCGAAGTTCGTCAACGCCGTGCTGCGCAAGGTCGCGGCCAATGACCTCGACGGCTGGCTGGAGAAGGTCGCCCCGCCGTACGACGAGGACCCCGAGGAGCACCTGGCCGTCGTCCACTCCCATCCGCGGTGGATCGTCTCCGCCCTGTGGGATGCGCTGGGCGGCGGCAGCGCGGGGGTCGAGGACCTGCTGGAGGCCGACAACGAACGGCCCGAGGTCACCCTCGTCGCCCGGCCGGGCCGGAGCACGACCGAGGAGCTGATCGCGGCGGTCGGCGAGGGCTCCGCGCTGCCGGGCCGCTGGTCCCCGTACGCCGTGCGGCTCGCCGAGGGCGGCGAGCCGGGGGCGCTGGACGCGGTCCGCGAGGCGCGCGCGGGGGTGCAGGACGAGGGCAGCCAGCTGGTCGCCCTCGCGCTGGCGAACGCGCCGCTGACCGGGCCGGACGAGCGCTGGCTGGACGGCTGCGCGGGCCCCGGCGGCAAGGCCGCGCTGCTCGGCGCGCTGGCCGCGGAGCGGGGCGCGGCGCTGCTCGCCTCGGAGAAGCAGCCGCACCGGGCGGGCCTGGTCGAGCGGGCGCTGGCGGGCAACCCCGGCCCGTACCAGGTGATCGCGGCGGATGGCACCCGGCCGCCGTGGCGCCCCGGCACCTTCGACCGGGCCCTGGCGGACGTGCCCTGCACCGGGCTCGGCGCCCTGCGCCGCCGCCCCGAGGCGCGCTGGCGCCGCAGCCCCGAGGACCTGGCCGGTTTCGCGCCGCTCCAGCGGGAGCTGCTGCGGCAGGCGCTGAGCGCGGTGCGCGTGGGCGGTGTGGTCGGCTATGCGACCTGTTCGCCGCACCTCGCCGAGACGCGGGCCGTGGTCGACGACGTCCTCAAGGGCCGCGGCGGCCCCGCGCCCGCCGCCGAGTGGATCGACGCCCGGCCGCTGATGCCGGGGGTGCCCGGGCTCGGGGACGGCCCGGATGTGCAGCTGTGGCCGCATCTGCACGGCACGGACGCGATGTATCTGGCGCTGCTGCGGCGCACGGACTGACGGGACCCCGGGATCTCGCCTGAGTGCGCAGGTGGCCTAGGTGCGGAGGTCCCGGTGCACCGCGCGGGCGACGGCCTCGACGGTGGCGACCCCGGCGGCCATGGTGCGGTTGTCCTGGGTCAGCACGGTGATGGTGTAGCTGGGGCCGTTGCCCGTGAAGACGCCGATGCTGTGCACCCGCCAGCCGTGGGTGGCGCGGGACAGCCAGCCGTTCTTCACATGGATCTGCACGGTGTCAGGGGCGCCCGCCGGGGTGCCCCAGCGCTGGGAGGGCACCACCTTGCCCATCAGATCGAGGATGTACGCACGGGCGCTGTCGCTCAGCACCCGGTTCGGGTTGGTGACCAGGTCCAGGAGCCGCATCTCGTCGCGCGCGGTGATCTGGGTCAGGCCCCAGTGGTTGTCGGCGCCGGGGACGGTCCGGGACATCCCGGCGGCCCGGAGAAACGCCGCCACCTTGTCGGCGCCCAGCTGCCGCCACAGCGTGCTGGTGGCGGCGTTGTCCGACTTGGTGATCATGGCGGTGGCCAGCTCGGCCTCCCGCTCGGTGAGCTGCCGGTGCTGCTTGTCCGCGTCCCACAGCAAGGTGGCGAGGACGGTCACCTTGACCACGCTCGCGGAGTCGAAGGCCCGGTTCGCGCGCAGGGTGCAGACCGTGTGGGTGGCGGGGTCGCGCAGGGCGATCGCGACGTGTTCGGGTCGGCCGCGCAGCGCCGTGGCGATGTCCGTGGAGAGCCTGATGGCCAGCCCCGGCCGGGCGGAGGTGCACACCGGCCGCCAGGCACCGGCCGCCGTGGCGGCACCCGCCCCGGCAGCCCCCGCCCCGGCGGCCGGTGCCACCAGCAGCCCCGCCGCCAGGGCCACGGACAGGGCGCCCCGGACCAGCCGGGACCGGTCCGGTGCCGCGGATGTGCGCTGTCGCGTCATGTGTGTGATCACCCGGGTCCATGGACCGGCGGTGGCCGTGGCAGGCTGGTGCCATGGCCGTGCAGATCAATCCCAGCATCCTGTCCGCCGACTTCTCCCGTCTCGCGGAGGAAGCCAAGGCCGTCGAGGGTGCCGACTGGCTCCATGTCGATGTGATGGACAACCACTTCGTTCCCAACCTGACTCTCGGCGTGCCGGTGGTCGAAGCGCTGGGCAAGGCGACGGACACGCCGCTGGACTGCCATCTGATGATCGAGGACCCGGACCGCTGGGCCCCACAGTATGTCGAGGCGGGCGCCGGCTCGGTGACCTTCCACGCCGAGGCCGCCGCCGCCCCCGTACGGCTGGCCCGTGAGATCCGGGCCAAGGGCGCCCGGGCGTCGATGGCGCTCAAGCCCGCCACCCCCATCGACCAGTACGAGGACCTGCTGCCCGAGCTGGACATGGTGCTGGTGATGACGGTTGAGCCCGGCTTCGGCGGGCAGGCGTTCCTCGACATCATGCTGCCGAAGATCCGCCGCACCCGCGAGCTGATCTCCAAGCACGGTCTGGAGATGTGGCTTCAGGTGGACGGCGGAGTCGCCGCCTCGACGATCGAGCGGTGTGCCGAGGCCGGTGCCGATGTGTTCGTCGCCGGATCCGCGGTCTACGGGGCGCAGGACCCGGCCAAGGCGGTGGAGGAGCTGCGTGGTCTGGCCCGGCAGGCCACCCCCATCGCGCGGCGTATGGAAGACGGGCCCGCGACCGCCCGATGAACTCATCGGTAAAGGGCAGATCAAGTCCGCCGTTTCTGACAGGATGAACGGTGAGTCCAGAACATAGGAAGCAGTGAGGAGACCGCGGTGTCGACGGGCCGTTCAGGCACGCGGATGGGACCCGCCGAACTGGTGCAGGCGGCCGCCATGGCGCGCCGCTTCTACCTCGAAGGCAAGTCCAAGATCCAGATCGCCGAGGAGTTCGGCGTCAGCCGCTTCAAGGTGGCGCGGGTGCTGGAGACCGCGCTGGAGCGCGATCTGGTGCGCATCGAGATCCGGGTGCCCGCCGAGCTCGACGCGGAGCGCTCCGACGCGCTGCGCGCCCGGTACGGGCTGCGCCACGCGGTCGTGGTCGAGTCCCCGGCCGACGCCGAGGCCGACACCCCGGACCCGGAGAACCTCGGCGAGGTCGCCGCGGATCTGCTGGGCGAGCTGGTGAACGAGGGCGATGTGCTCGGCCTGGCCTGGGGGCGGTCCACGATCCACATGGCCGCGGCGCTGCACCAGCTGCCCCCGTGCACCGTCGTCCAGCTCACCGGCGTGTACGACGCGGGCACCGCCGAGCGCGGCTCGGTCGAGGCGGTCCGGCGCGCCGCCGCGGTGTCCGGCGGCGAGGCGCACCCCATCTACGCGCCGATGCTGCTGCCCGATACGGCCACCGCCAATGTGCTGCGCGGCCAGACCGGTATCGCCCGCGCCTTCGAGTACTTCGACAAGGTCACCGTCGCCGCCGTCTCCATCGGCTCGTGGGAGGCCGGTATCTCGACGGTGTACGACATGCTGACCGAGCAGGAGCGGGCCCATTACGCGGGCCTCGGCGCCGCCGCCGAGATGTCGGCCCACCTCTTCGACGCCGAGGGCCGGCGCATCGGCCGGGACCTGGGCGAGCGCTGCATCACGGTCGAGGCCGACCGGCTGCGGCGGATCCCGGAGGTCGTCGCCATCGCGGGCGGCCGCCGCAAGGCCCCCGCGATCGGCGCGGTGCTCCGCTCCGGCCTGGTCACCAGCCTGGTCACGGACACCGCCGCCGCCGATCACCTGCTGCTGGAGACGGGCCCCGGCCCGCGCCCCGCGCTGGACCGGGCGGACCCCGACGGGGTGTAGCACGCGGGTTGCGCGGGCGGCGTTGGACGATCCGACCAGCGGGTTCCCGGCCGTTCTGGATGATCGTCCCGGCCCGGGTATCGGGGCCGACGTGGGAGAATGAAGTACGTGCGTTTTCCTCGGCTTCCTTCGTCGAGGGCCAATTCCGAACGACTGGGAAGTTCCGAGCGTGCGTTTCCTCAATGATCAGCAGCCGCCCTACGACCTGACGTACGACGACGTCTTCATGGTGCCCAGCCGCTCCGCGGTCGGCTCGCGCCAGGATGTGGACCTGTCCTCGCCCGACGGCAGCGGCACCAGCATCCCGATCGTGGTGGCCAATATGACCGCGATCGCCGGGCGCCGGATGGCCGAGACCGTCGCCCGCCGTGGCGGGATGGTCGTCATCCCGCAGGACATTCCGCTGGACGTGGTCGCCGATGTGGTCGGCTGGGTCAAGCAGCGCGACCTCGTGCTGGACACGCCGATCGTGCTCGGTCCGACCGGGACCGTCGCCGACGCGCTGGCGCTGCTGCCCAAGCGGGCGCATGGCGCGGGCGTGGTCGTGGACAACGGCCGCCCGGTGGGCGTGGTCGTGGAGTCGGATCTGACCGGCGTGGACCGCTTCACCCAGCTGAGCGAGGTGATGTCCCGGGAGCTGCTGCTGCTCGACGCGGCCATCGACCCGCGGGAGGCCTTCAACCGGCTCGACGCCGCACACCGCAAGCTCGCCCCCGCCGTGGACGCGGACGGTCGGCTGGCGGGCATTCTGACCCGTAAGGGCGCGCTGCGCGCGGCGCTCTACCAGCCCGCGGTGGACGCGGACGGGCGGCTGCGGATCGCCGCGGCCGTCGGGGTCAACGGCGATGTGGCGGGGCGCGCCAAGGGGCTGCTCGCGGCAGGGGTGGACACGCTCGTGGTGGACACCGCGCATGGCCACCAGGAGTCGATGATCAGCGCGCTGAAGGCGGTCCGGGCGCTCGACCCGGGCGTGCCGGTGGTCGCGGGCAATGTCGTCTCCGCCGTGGGCGTGCGCGACCTGATCGAGGCGGGCGCCGACATCGTGAAGGTGGGGGTCGGCCCCGGCGCGATGTGCACCACCCGCATGATGACGGGCGTGGGGCGGCCGCAGTTCTCCGCGGTGCTCGAATGCGCCGCCGAGGCGCGGAAGTTCGGCAAGCACGTATGGGCGGACGGCGGTGTCCGGCATCCGCGGGATGTCGCGATGGCGCTGGCCGCGGGCGCGTCCAATGTGATGGTCGGCTCGTGGTTCGCCGGGACGTACGAGTCGCCGGGCGACCTTCAGCACACCGCCGACGGGCGGCCGTACAAGGAGAGCTTCGGCATGGCCTCCGCCCGCGCCGTGCGCAACCGCACCAGCGAGGAGTCGGCGTACGACCGGGCCCGCAAGGGGCTGTTCGAGGAGGGCATCTCCACCTCCCGGATGTTCCTGGACCCGGCCCGGCCGGGCGTCGAGGACCTGATCGACTCGATCGTCGCGGGCGTGCGGAGCTCCTGCACCTACGCGGGCGCGGGCTCGCTGGAGGAGTTCCACCAGCGGGCCGTGGTCGGGGTGCAGAGCGCCGCCGGTTACGCGGAGGGCAAGCCGCTCCACGCCAGCTGGGACTGACGACCGGGCAGATGACATGGTGTGGCCCCCGCTCGGCCGAGCGGGGGCC
>NZ_MUNE01000162.1 GCF_002154605.1 Streptomyces milbemycinicus
CGCGGGTGGGCTTCGCCGCGGAGATCAGACCGCCCGCGGCGAAGCCCACCCGCGCGCCGTAGGTGTCGGTCAGCCAGCCCACCAGGGGGCCGCCGATCGGGGTGCCGCCCACGAAGACCATCATGAACAGGCTCATCACCCTCCCGCGCATCGCGGGGTCGGTCGCCAGCTGGACGCTGGAGTTCGCCGTCACATTGAAGGTCAGCGAGAAGATTCCGATCGGCACCATGAGCGCGGCGAACAGCCAGAAGGTCGGGGACAGCGCCGCCGCGATCTCCAGCAGGCCGAACATCAGCGCCGCGCCGACCAGCACCCGCTGTCTCGTCGTGGTCCGCCGGGCGGCCAGCAGCGCGCCGGTCACCGAGCCGACCGCTATCAGCGAGTTGAGCAGGCCGTAGGTGCCAGGTCCCGCGTCGAAGACGCCGTCGGCGAAGGCGCTGAGCCAGATCGGGAAGTTGAAGCCGAAGGTGCCGATGAAGCCGACCAGCACGATGGGCCAGATCAGGTCCGGGCGCCCGGCGACATAGCGCAGCCCCTCGCGCAGCTGTCCCTTGCCGCGGGGCGCGCGCTCGACCTTGTGCAGCTCGGCGGGGCGCATCATCAGCAGGCTGACGAGCGGGGCGGCGAACGACAGCCCGTTGAGCAGGAAGGCCCAGCCGCTGCCGACGGCGGTGATCAGCACACCGGCGACCGCCGGGCCCACCAGCCGGGCGGACTGGAAGTTCGCGGAGTTCAGGCTGACCGCGTTGCGCAGGTCCTTGGGGCCGACCATCTCGACGACGAACGCCTGCCGCGTGGGGTTGTCGACGACGGTGACCATGCCGAGCAGGAAGGCGATCAGATAGACATGCCAGACCTGCACAAGACCGCTGAGGGTGAGCGCGGCGAGCGCGAGCCCGCACAGCCCGAGCGCGGCCTGGGTGAGCACGAGCAGCCGCCGCTTGGGGTAGCGGTCGGCGATGACGCCGCCGTACAGGCCGAAGAGCAGCATGGGGAGAAACTGCAGCGCGGTGGTGATACCGACCGCGGTGGAGGAGCCGGTGAGGCTGAGGACGAGCCAGTCCTGGGCGATACGCGACATCCAGGTGCCGGTGTTCGATATCACCGCACCCGTGGCGAACAGCCGGTAGTTGCGGATCTTCAGGGAGCTGAAGGTCCCGCCCCTGGTGCGCCCGGCTGCGGCGGCACCAGTGGGGTCGGTCACGGGGTCGGTATGGGGTGCGGGTGCGGAGTCTGCTCCGGGTCCCGTACTCAAAGTGCGTTCGCCTCCTAGGCGGCTCGTTTCCTCTTACATCTGCGCGAGCTTCTCCAAGACCGGCGCGGCGGCGCGAAGCGCGGCCCACTCCTCCTCGGTCAGCCCGCCGACCAGCTCGGCCAGCCAGGCGTTCCGCCTGCGCCGGCTCTCTTCGAGCATGGCCTCTGCCCGCTCGGTCGGCGAGACGACTTTCTGCCGCCGGTCCTCCGGATGCGGCTCCAGCCTGACCAGTCCCTTGGCCTCGAGCAGCGCCACGATGCGGGTCATCGAGGGCGGCTGGACATGCTCCTTACGGGCGAGCTCGCCCGGGGTGGCCGAGCCGCACAGGGCCAGCGTGCCCAGTACGGACATCTCGGTGGGGCTGAGCGACTCGTCGACGCGCTGGTGCTTGAGCCGTCGCGACAGACGCATCACGGCGGATCGCAGTGCGTTCACGGCGGCTGTGTCCTCGGTGCCACCATGGGACAGATCCGGCATGGTCTTTAGCATAACTCATTACCTCGTCTAATGAAACCTGCATGACGACCCGGTAACAGGCTCACCCATACGAGTGAGTAAGTTCCGGAAAGTGACGCAGCGAGACGCATGTCACGGGGACCCTGGCCGCATGGGATCGCCCACGGGATCGAAAGTGCTCAGCCTACGGATCGATGGCGAGCTGCTGGACCGGGTCCGGGAGCATGCCGCAAAACGCGGAATGAGCGTCCAGGACTATGTCATCCGGACGCTCATTCGCGAGGACTTCGACGAACGCTTCAAGACGTCCGTCGACGAGACGGAGCGCTTCTACGGCCGGGCCCCCTAGGCCCCACCAGCGCGCCCGTACGTCTGTGTGCCGGGGTCAGCCGGACCCGAGCGCCTGCTGGATCGGGTGCAGCAGGAAGTAGACGAGGAAACACAGCCCGACCGCGCTCAGCAGCCAGGGCACCTCCCGCATCCGCCGGGTCGCGAACCGCAGCAGCAGATACGACAGCACGCCGAGGCCGATCCCATTGGTGATGCTGTACGTGAACGGCATCGAGATCATGGCCAGAAAGGCCGGAACCGCGATCGTGAAGTCGCTCCAGTCGATCTCCTTGACGTTCGCGGCCATGATCAGGAAGCCCACGACCACCAGCGCGGGGGTCGCCGCCTGCGACGGGACGACCTTGGCCAGCGGGGTGAAGACCAGCGCGAGCAGGAAGAGCCCGCCGGTCACCACGTTCGCGAAGCCCGTACGGGCACCCTCTCCGACACCCGCCGTGGACTCCACGAAGCAGGTGTTGGCCGAGGCCGAGCCGAAGCCGCCGCCCGCGACCGCGACGCCGTCCACCATCAGGATCCGGCCCATCCCCGGCAGCTGGCCCCGCTTGTCCGTGAGCCCGGCCTCCTCGCCGACGCCGATGATCGTGCCCATGGCGTCGAAGAAGCCGGACAGCAGCACGGTGAAGACGAACAGACAGCCGGTGAGGATGCCGACCTCATGGAAGCCGCCGAACAGGCTGACCTGACCGATCAGGCCGAAGTCCGGGGTGGCGACCACCTTGTCCGGCAGCTCGGGGACGGTCAGCCCCCAGCTCCCGCCCGGGATATCGGCCACGGCGTTGATCACCACCGCGACCACCGTCATGGTCACCATGCCGATGAGGATCGCACCGCGCGTCTTGCGGACGACCAGGACGAAGGTGAGCGCGAGCCCGGCCACGAAGATCAGCACCGGCCAGCCCTGCAGCTTGCCCTCGATGCCCAGGCCCATCGGCACGGTGGTGTTGGCCTTGTCCGGGTTACGGGTGACAAAGCCCGAGTCGACCAGGCCGATCAGGGCGATGAACAGCCCGATGCCGATCGCGATCGCGCGGCGCAGCCCGCCCGGGATCGCGTCCATCACCCGCTGCCGCAGCCCGGAGGCCACCAGGAGCATCAGCACCAGACCCGCGAGGACCACCATGCCCATGGCGTCCGGCCAGCTCATCTTGGGCGCGAGCTGCAGCGAGACCACGGCGTTGATGCCGAGCCCGGCGGCGAGCGCGATCGGGACGTTGCCGATGACCCCCATGAGCAGGGTGGTCAGACCGGCCATCAGGGCCGTGGCGGTGACCAGCTGGGCGTTGTCGAGGTGATGGTGGAACTTGTCCTCGCCGCTCCCGAGGATGATCGGGTTGAGCACGATGATGTAGGCCATCGCGAAGAAGGTCGCCAGACCGCCGCGGACCTCCCGGGAGATGGAGGACCCCCGCTCGCTGATCCGGAAGAACCTGTCCAGGCCGTTTCTGGGGGGTGCCGGAGCCTGCTGCTTGGCGTCGGCCGGCGCGGTGGCCGAGGGGGACATGAAGTACCTCAGAGGTGCGTGAACATAACCAACAGGCCATTTTGGATGATCAGACAAGACAATCCAGCCAGACCCGGACCGATTCAGTATGAATACATGAAGTGTAAAAACGCCAATCCCGGTGCCAAACCCGACGCCGCCCCCGCGCCGACCCCCGCGCCGATCCCGGGGCCGATCCCGGAGCCCGGAGACGAGCGGGCCGGGTGGGGGACGGCGCTCTCGCCGCCCCACACCCGGCCCGTAAGCTGTGCGCATGACGAAGTGGACCCCCAAGCACGAGGCCCCGGCGCCCCTGGAGGGCAATGTCGTCGCGACGATCACCGGTGGCACGATCGTGTGGTTCGTCCTCTTCCTGGTCCAGCTGCCCTTCTACGGCTGGTACGACGACCACGGCCATCTGTGGTGGCTGTGGACCTGCCTGGCCGGCGGCGGCCTGGGGCTGATCGGCATCTGGTACGTCCGCACCCGCGAGGCGGCCATCCGACGCTCCCGCGAGACCTGAGCGCCCTCGGCCCAAGGCCGCTTACTGCACGTTTACTGCTACTGCACGTCTTACTGCACGTCGATGAAGTCCCCGCCCGCCGTGGCCGGCGGGGTGGTCGAGGTGCCCGCGAAGGTCCAGCGGTACCAGCCGTCCTCCGTGGCGGTGACGGTCGTGTTCAGCGCCCCACGGCTGCCCGTGTTCACCGTCTTGAGCGTGGTGTACGTGTCACTGTCCCGCTTGCGGAACTGGAGCTGCGCGGGCTGGTTGGTGTAGCCCGAGTAGGCACCGGTCTCCCAGTTGGCGCGGGTCAGCGCGCCGGTCACGGTGAGGGGCTTGCCCTTCTTCACCGGCTCGGGCGAGGCGTCGACCGTCAGCTTGGACAGCCGCTGCACCGTGAAGGAGCCGGCCTGGTCGGAGGTGAAGTAGTCACCGTCCTTGCCATCGACCCACGCGTTGACATACCAGGTGCCGGCCGGGGTGTTGTCGGCGAAGTCGATCTCCGGGTCGATGGTAAAGGTCCCCGTGCAGGTCGAGGTGGTGGCGTCCGTGGCCGAGGCGACGCAGGTCACCTTGGCGTCCGGCTGGAGGTAGCCGTACGACGGCCCGTCCAGGTAGAGCTCGGCGCGCTTGATGCCCGAGTCGTCCTTCGCGACCACCGCGACCTTGAAGGTCTTGGCGCCCGTCGTCCCGACGGCGATCTTCCCCGCGCCGTCGACCGTGACGTTTGTGATCGTGGTGTCGCCTGATCCGTCCATCTTTGCCGCCTGCGCCGCCGGGGCAGCCAGACCGCCCAGTGCGGTGGTGGCGGCGAGCATGGCGAAGGTAGTGCGCTTACGCATCTGTCCCCCCACAGGACTGAGAGGGCCCGGCCGCGGGCATGCGGCAGCGGAGCCCGACAGGGAGCAACCGTACGATCTTCACTGATCATTCACAAGAGCTTCGGTGACCCAACGATTCTTTCCGGGTAAGAAAGTTGCTCACTTCTCACGCCAACTGACCAGTAATGTGGGCTTCATGACCGGCCATGGTTTTCGCGCGGACCAAATCGACACCAGCAAGCCGCACTCGGCTCGAATGTACGACTACTTCCTCGGCGGGAAGACGCACTACTCCGTCGATACCCGGGCCGCAGAACAGGTCGAGGTCGTCTGGCCCGACGTCATCCCGTGGACCCGCGCCAACCGGGCCTTCATGCACCGCGCGACCCGCTGGCTGGCCACCGAGGCGGGCATCCGGCAGTTCCTCGACATCGGCACCGGCATCCCCACCCAGCCCAATCTGCACCAGGTGGCCCAGCAGGCGGCCCCAGCCTCCCGGGTCGTCTACGCCGACAACGACCCCATCGTCCTGGCCCACGCACAGGCGCTGATGCTCTCCGCCCCCGAGGGGCGCACCGCCTACCTCCACGCCGACGTCAAGAACCCCGAGGCCATCCTGGCCGCCGAGGAGCTGCACGCCACGCTGGATCTCAGCGAGCCGGTCGCGCTGTCCCTCAACGCGCTCATGCACTTCATCGGCGACGACCAGAAGCCGTACGACATCGTCCAGCGGCTGCTGGCCCCCCTGGCGCCGGGCAGCTATCTCGTCCTCTCCCACGGCGCGATCGACCCCCGCCCCGGCCTCTCCGACGCGGTCACCAACCTCTACCGCGCAAGCGGCATCCATGTGCAGGGGCGCACCCACGAGGAGATCACGGCCTTCTTCGACGGCCTGGAGCTCATCGAGCCGGGCGTGGTGATGCCGCACCGCTGGAAGCCGGAGACCGAGCGGGAGCGGGCGGAGGCGGACGCGCGGGATCTGTGGATCTACGCGGGGGTGGGACGCAAGGGGTAGGGGGCTTCCCCCTACTGCGCCGGGTGCGGGGCCCTACCGCCGGGGCTGCCCGGCCCCAGCGCCTCCCGCGCGCTCTCAGGCGTCCGGATGCGGCAGGACTCGGGAGGATGGGCCGAACTCACTCCGCGTGGGCCCTTCAGCCTGGGTACCGTTTTGGGGTGATGCGCCTGAACGGATGGAGCTGTGATGCCCTGCCGAGTGATTGAGTACCGTCGTCGGCCTGCGACCAGGTGGGGAGTGCGCTGATGCTGGAAGAGGCTGAGGAGATCGGGCGCCGTGTGCGCCGGGCGCGGCTCCGGCTCGGAATGCCGCAGGCCGACTTGGCCGCTGCTCTCGGTAAGACTCAGGGCTGGGTATCGAAGATGGAGCGCGGTCTGATCGAGATCGACCGCGTGGGGCTTCTGAACTTGCTCGCAACCGAGCTGCACGTGCACCCCAACGACTTGATCGGACGACCGTACACGAGCAGCCCGGCCGAGAATCAGTGGCAGGTCGCTGCCACGTCCATCCTGCGTGAGCTGCGGCGCTATGACCTTGCGCCGGTTTTCGACGGAACCCCGCGCCTCTCCAGTGAGCTGTGGCGCGAGTTGGCCCGGCTCCACCGTCTCCGTGATGCGGCGGCCAACGTAGCGATCCTGGGTGTGCTGCCGGATCTGTTGCGGGAGGCCCGCGCCCTTGCCGAGTTGGCCGCAGGACACGAACGAGAAGAGGCTTACGCGGTATACGCGGTCGCATGCAAGTTCGCGCACACAGCCGCACACGCACTCGGGCACCCCGAACTGATCGCTATGGCCGCTGAACGTGCTGCCTGGTCCGCCCGCCTGTCCGGCGACCCCGTGATGCCCGCGCTGGCCGACTGGATGCGCGTCTGGGACATGTGGGCCACCGCAGACTGGGCCGATTCCCTCGCCCTGTCGGATAAGGCCCTCACCAGCATCCAGGACAGCTACGACCAAGGCGAGCCGCTTGCCTTGCGTATGTGGGGTTCGCTTCAGCTCCGTGCTGCGGTCGCTGCCGCGCGGGGCAACCGGGCTTCGGAAGCTGAAGACCGCATCAGCCATGCGCGTGACGCTGCCGAGCGTATGAGCGCCTACCAGGGCCCGCCGGTCTACGACCGGCACTCGGTGACGTTCTCCCCCGGCAACGTCCAGATCCACGCCATCAGCGTCGCGCTGGAGACCGGCGACCAGACCAAGGCTCTCGCGATAGACCGTCGCACGAGCCCCGAGTTGGTCGGCAGCCTGCCCAACTCGCGCCAAGGACACCATCACATGGACTTGGCTCGCGCATGGTTGTGGGATGGAAGCCGGGACCGCGCCTTGTCCGAGTTGGAGACCGCCGAGCGGATCGCCCCTCAACTGGTTCGCAATCACCCCATCGCCCGATCCACGCTGCGCAGCATCGTCTACGCCGAGCGGGCCGCGACGCGCGAGAGGCTGCGGCGCATGTCCGACCGCTTCCACCTGGACGGATGAGGGTCGTATTCCTGCGATTCATATTGGGCTCCTGACGCGCTCGTAGCTTCGAGAGCATGACAGGACGCACAGCCCCTCATCTCCCCTCTCAGGGCGCCCAGTTAGGCACAGCGGCCCCGTTCTATCCGCGACTTGGCGACCTTGCCCGCGACACTGCCCAGGACGGGCGGATCGGGGTCGTGGTCGCCCTGCCCCAGCCAGGAACTACGACTTACCACTTGCGCCCGCCCGGCGGCGGAGGCGAGTGGTCCGCACCGGCCGACGGAACGACCCTGCGGCCGGTCCCGGCTCAGGTCACCCACATCACTCCCGCGAAACGGGATGTGGTCTTCGACCATCGGGCCCGCCAGGGCGCCATGCCCGTCGCCGTGCACTACGAGGACGGCGGGATCAGCGAGGCCGTCCTCATCCTTACCTCCGCTCAACTGGAGCTGTACGCCTGCCAGATTGAGCACATCATCAGCCTTCGCGACAAGGCGGGAGATGGCCCCTCGTGAGCTCTCTGCACGCTGGCCCACCGGCTTCCGAGCACAGCACCGCCGTGCCCAACCGTGCGTCTGCTCCGCATCCCCGTCGAACCGCTAGCTAGACCCCGTCCCCTGCCGGATGAGGCCGTGGTTTCTGGTCCATTCCGGCGAGCCCCGGCAGGGGGCGGGTTCGCCCGCCACCACCTACACACGTGCGTAGGTAGCGGAAGGCGACTCGTTCACATGCCCGCCGCCCGGGGCGGGAGCACTGCACCAAACCCAACGCTTCGCCCAGCCGGGCGAAGTGGATCCGCAGAAAGGAACAGTACGATGCCCGAGATCGCGAGTGCTGACTGGGACGGCTTCATCGACCTGCCGAGAGAGCTGGAAGAAGATCTGATCGAGATCGGAAGGACGCTTCCTGCTTGGAGCGTGGAGGGCGCCTTCCTGGCAGATTCCACGATCGAGCGGTACCGGGTCAAACTGGATTCAGCTCCGCTGTTCGATGAAGTCCGGGGGCCCCTTCTCGACATGCTGAGCGGGGCCGCTGGCGGATACGCCGTAGTGCGCCTGCGGAACATCGCTCAGGCGCTGGGGATCGGGGACCAGTTCCTACACTTAGCAACGGCAATTCTCGCCGAGGTGGCGATCCCTTTCCAGCCTTTCCAGCGGTGGCCGCTGTGGAAGGAGATCGGGACCAATCTCGACGCCAATCCCGGCCTGTCCACCGGTACGGGGTACAACGCATTTCACATGGACTTGGTCAATGCGACGCAGCCTCCGGATTACACGACGCTTCTGTGTGTCCGACCCGACCCGCTCGGTGCCGGCGCGAGCATCCTTTCCGATGCTCGCGCGGCCGTATCGCGCTTGTCGCCATCAAGCCGCGCCCTCCTGGCCGACATGGCGTACAGCTACGGATCGTTCTTCAATCTGTCTGACGTGGGCGAGGAGTACCGGCCGTTCCCAGTCCTGGATGGCGAACCCGCGGACCTCGGATTCGTACGGTTCACGGCCAAGATGCTCATCGAGTCCGGACTCGATGAGGCACCTTGGCCGTGAACCGTACGAATCTGAGGTCCGCGGGTTCGCCATCCAGGCCTGGGAACGGCCGGTACTCCTCGCCCACGTCAGACAGATTGAAGAACGATCCGTAGCTTTACGCCATGTCGGCCAGGTGGGCGCCGCTTGATGG
>NZ_MUNE01000163.1 GCF_002154605.1 Streptomyces milbemycinicus
CTGACCGTCGTACGCCAGTACATCGAGAACCAGCAGCGCCCCGTGTGACGGCCGCCCTGGGCGCGGGCCAAGAACACAGACCCGTGCCCACAGCCGAAGTCACAGCAGACTTGAGATTCACTTACGGACGGGCGTACGGGCGTCAGCCGAGGACGCGTACGGGCGAGCCGTCGAGGAATGCCTGGATGTCCTCGACGGCCTCGCCGTAGTACCTGCGGTAGTTGTCCTGGGAGACATATCCCAGATGCGGGGTGGCCAGCAGCCGGGGCACGGTGCGCATGGGGTGGTCCGCCGGAAGGGGTTCGACGTCGAACACGTCGACCCCCGCCCCGGCGAAGGCACCGCGCCGCAGGGCGTCGATCAGCGCGTCCTGGTCGACGATGGCGGCCCGGGAGGTGTTGACGAGGTACGCGGCCGGCTTGAGCAGGGCCAGCTCCGCGGCGCCCAGCAGACCGCGGGTGCGGTCGCTCAGCGCGAGGTGGATGGAGACCACATCGCTGGAGGCCAACAGCTCCTCCTTGGACCCGGCGAGCGCCACCCCGACCTCGTCGGCCCGCTGCCGCGTCAGATTCTGGCTCCAGGCCGTCACCTCCATCCCGAAGGCCGACCCGATCCCCGCCACCCGGCTGCCGATCTTGCCCAGGCCCAGCAGCCCCAGCCGACGGCCGTGCAGATCCGCGCCGACCGTGCTCTGCCAGGGCCCGCCCGTACGCAGCGCGGTGTTCTCGACGACCAGGCCCCGGGCCAGGCCGAGGATCAGCGCCCAGGTCAGTTCGACCGGCGGCGCCTGGGAGCTGGCGGTGCCGCAGACCGTCACGCCGTGGCGCTCGGCCGCGGCGTAGTCGATCACCGAGTTGCGCATCCCGGAGGCGATCAGCAGCTTCAGCCTGGGCAGCCGGGAGAACAGCGAGGCGGGAAAGGCCACGCGCTCGCGCAAGGTCACGATGAGGTCGAAGTCGGCCAGAGCCGCGGCGAGTTCATCCTCGGTGCCGACGTGCTCGGTGAAGCTCACCACCTCCACCCGATCCAGGACGGGCGTCCAGTCGGCGCTGGTCATGGCCACCCCCTGGAAGTCGTCGAGCACCGCACAGCGCAGCTTCATTCCGCTCCCTCACCGCGGCTTTCCGCGTTATGTTGTCCGTTTCGTTGTCCGGGCACAGCCTGTGAGGCTGTTCCCGGCACAGGTTTATCGGCCATACTGCCCGCCGTGGAGCAGCGCATAGGACCGAGCACCCCGCCCGTGCCCGCCGCCGGGTTCGATCCGGCGTACATCCCGGGCATCACGGCCCCGCGCCCTGATGAGCCGAAGGAGCCGAAGGAGGCAACCGAGCCCTCACCCGAGGACGCCGTCCCTGACGAGGCCGCAGAGACGGCGGATGTCGTCGATGCCGTCGATGCCGTCGAGGACGAGCAGGCCGAATCCGCGGACGCGGCCGAAGAGGACGACACCGCCGAAGCCGAGGCCACGGAGGCCGAGGACGGAGACGCGGACGAGGAGGAGGCCGACGGCCCCGTCTTCAAGGCCTCCGATCACCGCGGCTCGATCAGCGCCGGCCGTCGCGGTGTCACTCTCCTGCTGGACGGCGAGACGGCGGAGTTCGACTGGAGCGAGATCGGCGCGGTCGAGATCGACACCCCGCGGTTCGGGCGCCGGTTCTCCGTCACGGTCTACACGACCGCTCGCCGCTGGTACTCGGCCGATGTCGGGGCGTCGTCGAGGAAGGCCCTCAAGGAGTGGACGGCGGAACTCGACGCGGTCCTGGACACGTACTTCGAGGACACGAAGCCCGAGGACACGAAGCCCAAGGACGCGAAGCCCAAGGACACGAAGGCCAAGGACACGAAGCCTGAGGACGCGAAGGCCAAGGCCGAGGACGCCAAGCCAGAGAAGGCCGAGCCCGAGGACACGAAGCCTCGGGACGCCAAGGCCAAGGACACGAAGCCTGCGAAGGCCGCGTCCGAGGACGCCGAGTCCTCGGACACCGAGTCCTCGGACACCGAGTCCTGAGAAGTCCCCGCGCGTCCGGCCGGGCGGAGCACCGGCTCAAGACACCCGCGCGGGCGCGCCGAGCGCCTGCGCGGTCGGGGTGGAGTCCGGTTTGAAGGAGACCGCCACCAGCGGGGCGTCCAGGCCGGGGTCGGAGACGGTGAGCACGAGGACCGGATAGTCGGCCGCGTCGTTGCTGCGGGGCGGGGTGGACGCCATGAGGTCGGACATCGAGTAGCCGTTCCGCAGCGCCGAGGGCGGCAGCTCGACCGTGAAGTGCAGCGGCTTTTCACGGGTGACGCGGATCGCGCCGTCCTTGGCGGCGGGTGCCTCGACGGACTTCGGCGACAGCCCCTTGGCCTCCGCCATCAGGCCCTTCCCGTGCGGGGCGCAGAAGCGGACCGACACCCCGCGCTGCGCGAGGGGCGTGTGGAGGACGAGCGGGTGGCGGCCCACGTTGATGCTCGCCCCGATGGTGAAGTGCTTTTCGCCACCCAGCGGGGACTTCGAGGAGTATCCGTGGCTGAGCGTGACCAGTCGCGGCTCCTCCTCGTCCCAGTCCGAGGGGTGGGGCGCGTCCTTCAGGCAGGGGTCGTCGGCGGGCCATGGTACGGATTCGCCGGCCGCGTCCCGCGAGCCGCGGCTGCCCAGGTAGACCAGGGTGAGCAGGCTCAGGACCAGCGCCGCGATCAGCGCGTACGAGCGCCGTGACAGGTTCAACTCCCCCTCCTTGCCCCGTCTTGTCCGGTCCGGCCATCCAACCATGCCGGACCGACACAACGGCGAGCCGTCCGCCCGCCCCCGTGGGCACCGGGCGGGCGGACGGCTCGGCCCGTTCACGGCATGGCCAGGGCCTCCGTCGGGGAGAGCCGGGAGGCGCGGAGCGCCGGGTAGAGGCCGGCCAGGCCGCCGATGGCGAGGGTCGCGGCCAGGCCGCCGAGCAGCGCCCACGGCGGGATCACGACGGGCCAGCCCTGCGACAGCGCGTAGCCCGCCGTGACCGTGGCGCCCAACAGCGCGCCGCCCGCCCCGCCCAGGGCCGACAGGAGCTGGGACTCCGCGACGAACTGGGTACGGATCTGGCCCCGGGTCGCGCCCAGAGAGCGACGCAGCCCGATCTCCGCCCGGCGCTCCAGTACGGAGATCACCATCGTGTTGGCCACCCCGACGCCGCCGACCAGCAGCGCCACCGCGCCAAGACCGAGGAGCAGCCCCGTGAAGGCCTCGCCCGCCGCCTGCTGGGCGGCCAGGGCGTCGGAGGGGCGGGAGACCTCGACCTCGCCGGGCGCCTCGGGGTTGGCGGTGGCACCCAGGACGGAGGCCACCGACTCGACCGCGGAGTCCTGCGAGCGGGTGTAGATCGTGGTGGGTCGCCCGTCGAAGTACAGCTCGGTCTCGGCCGCGCGCCAGCCGACGAGGGCCGCGGTGTCCAGCTCGGGGGCGAGCGGGGCGGGTTCGAGGATGCCGACGACGGTGAACCACCGGCCGCCGATCAGGACCTGGGTATCCGGGCCGACCTGTCCGATCCCGAGCCGTTCCGCGGCGGTGGCGCCGAGCACGGTCGTCGGGTAGGTGCTGGTGGCGCCGTTGAGCCAGCTGCCGGCGCGGAGCTTGGCGCCGAGGGTGGAGCGCAGATCGGTGCGGGCGGCGAAGGCGGCGATGCCGTTGGTCTCCGCCTCGGGGATCTTGTCCGTACGGTAGACCTTGGCGCCGGTGAGCTTGCCGACGGCCGACACCGAGTACACCGGGCCGATCCGCGCCACCATCTCCTCCGCGGTCTCCGGCAGCCGGGCCTGGCCGCCGGACATCGTCGAACCGGGCGAGACGGTCAGCAGGTTGGTGCCCAGCGCGGCCAGGCTGCGGTCGAGATCGGCGCGGGAGGACGACGAGATGCCGACCACCGCGACCATCGCCGCGATGCCGATGGCGATGCCCAGCGCGGACAGGAAGGCCCGCAGCGGGCGGGTGCGCAGGCCCACCGCGCCGACCTTGACCACGTCGCGGGGGCGCAGCCGGGCGGGGCGGAGCGCATCGGCGCGCCGGTCCGTACGGCCGGGCCGGTCCGTACGGCCGGGCCGGTCGGTACGGGCCTTTGTGGGAGTGTCCGTGGCCATCAGTCCGCCACCACCCGCCCGTCGCGCATCCGCACCTGCCGGGGCAGACCGTCCGCGATCTCCCAGTCGTGCGTGATGATCACGACGGTCGTCCCTGCGGCGTTCAGTTCCCGCAGCAGCCGCATCACCTCGGCGCCGGAGACCGAGTCGAGCGCGCCGGTCGGCTCATCGGCCAGCAGCAGCGCGGGGTCGCCCGCGACCGCGCGGGCGATGGCGACGCGCTGGCGCTCGCCGCCGGACAGCTCGTGCGGCTCGTGGTGCACCCGGTGGCCGAGCCCGACCCGGTTCAGCATCAGCGCGGCGCGCCTGCGCCGCTCGCCCACCGGCAGCCCGGAGTAGAGGAGCCCGTCGGCGACGTTGTCCAGCGCCGAGGTGCCGGTGGCGAGGTGGAAGTGCTGGAAGACGAAGCCGATGCGGCTCGCCCGCAGCGCGGAGAGCTTGGTGTCGGAGAGCGCGCCGACGTCGTATCCGTCGATGCGCACACCGCCGGTCGTGGGCCGGTCCAGGGTGCCGAGGATGTGCAGCATCGTGGACTTGCCGGAGCCGGACGGGCCGACGATGCCGACGAGTTCACCCGGCGCGATGTCCAGGCTGACGCCGCCCAGTGCGGTGACCCCGCCCGGATAGGTCTTGGTCACATCCGTCAGACGGATCACTTGGGCACCCCCACCTTCGTACCCTCGGCGATGCCCTTGCCCGAGATCTCCACCCGGCCGTCGGCGAACAGACCGGTGGTGACCGGCACATACTCCGAGGCCGAGCCGTGGACGACCTCCACGCCGAAGCCGCCCTCGGCGAGTGCGAGCAGCGCGCCGACCGGCACGGTGAGCACGTCCTTACGGGTCTCGGAGGTGAAGTCGACGTGCACCGCGGCCAGTGCGTAGGCGTCGGCGGCCTTCCGGCCCGCCGCGTCCTTGAACCCGATGACCACCTCGACCTTCGTCTTCGCCTCCTCCCCCTGTCCGTTGCCCGGCTCGATCACCGTGGCAACGTCCTGGACGGTGCCCTTGACGGTCCGGTCGTCCGGCAGCTCGACCTCGACCTCCCTGCCCTTCTTGGCCAGCCGCTGGTCGGCGGGGTCGAGCTCCACCGTGACGGCCTGCTCGGTGCCGGTGTACGACAGCACCTTGCCGCCGGGACCGACCGTGTCGCCCTTACGGGCCGCCACACTGTCCACCCGGACCGCGTCGGGCGCGAACACCACACTCCCCAGCTCCACGGCCCCGGTCTCCGCGAGCCCCAGGTCCTCCTGCCACTCGCGCACCGCGTCGGCCGTGCCGGCGGTGTACTCGTCGTCGACCGTGAAGCCCGTGTAGCCGAGCGCGCTGAGGTTCTTCTCCAGCTGCCGTACGTCCGCGCCCTCGGCGCCCTGCTTCAGGGCGCGGTACGCGGGCGTCGAGCCGTACATCAGCGTCACGGGGCGCCCGTCGACCCCGTACAGCGCCTTGCCGCGGGTGATCCGGTCCCCGGCGTCGGGCGCCTCGGTGACCGTGCCGGGCCGCCGGGCGGTCAGGGTGGTCGTCGGGCCGAAGCCGAGCTGTCCGTCGACGCTCTGGGTGTCCTTGAGCGTCCGGCGGGTCACCTCGGCGGTGCTCGGCGGCAGTTCGCTCGCCGCCTTGTCGCCCGAACCGCGGTCGCCCAGACCCAGCTTCGCGGCGGTGACGCCGCCGCCCGCCAGCAGGACGAGGACGGCGAGGGCGACCACCTTCCGGCCTCGGCCCCGGGCTTTACGGCGCCGGGGACTGAGGGCAGTTGCCTGCTCCGGTGCCTGCTCCGATGCCTGCTCCGGTGCGGGCGTCCGGGCCCCCTCCGACGCGCTGTCCACGGCCACCTCCCCCATCAGCCCTTTTCCTTGTGCAACGTGCCGCCACCGCCGATGAACTTGTTGCACGCCTTCTCCGCCTTGGAGAAGTCGGGGTCGTCCATGACCGATCCCTCGACCCGGAGTCCGCCCTCCGTCTGCGGGTCGGGGAAGTTCTCCACGCCCTGCTCACGCATGCACTTGGCGTACTTGCGCATGTTCTCCTGCGCCTTCGCGTCCGGCTTGCGTCCGCCCCCGTTCTGCACCGGGTCGTACTCGCGGCAGGCCTCCTGGGCCTTCTCCACCGTCCCCTTGGGGGTGCCGGGCGGGATGGAGAGCCTGATGCCCTGCCCGGGCTCCGGGTCCTCCATGTCGATGCCGTGCTCGCGCATGCACTGCGCGAACTTGACCCCCATCTCCTGTGGGTCCATGCTCGGGCCCGCGCTGCTGCCGCCGCCCTTCTTCGCGCCGTTCGCCGAGGCCACCTTGCCGTCGCCGCCGCCGTCGGAGCCACATCCGGTCAGGGACAGGGCAAGGGTCAGCACCAGTGGCACGGCCGCGGCCATGCCGAGAATCCGCCTGCTCATGGCGTTGTCTCCTTCTGCTCGATCGGTCCGTACGAGAAGGGATGCAAGAGCAGACCGCGTTTCCCCCACGTTTCCGTCGCGCACTAACACCGCGGAAACACCGCACCGGGCACCATGGCCTCGCCCGCAGGGGGCTGGTGGAGAGAAGGGAAGGGGGAGGGGACGGATGCGGGTGCTGGTGGTCGAGGACGAACCCCTGCTCGCCGACGCGATCACGGAGTGGCTGCGCGACGAGCCGCACGCGGTCGATGTCGCGTACGACGGCGCGGCGGCGCTGGAGCGGCTGACGGTCAACGACTACGACGTGGTCGTCCTGGACCGGGACCTGCCCGGTGTGCACGGCGACGACATCTGCCGTGAGCTGGCCGGGTCCGGGGATGGGATCGGGGATGGGTCCGGGGATGGGACGACGGCGCGCGTGCTGATGCTCACCGCCGCCGCCGACATCGCCGACCGCGTCGCCGGGCTCACCCTCGGCGCCGACGACTACCTCACCAAGCCCTTCGCCTTCGCCGAACTCGCCGCCCGTGTCCAGGCGCTGGGCCGCCGCAGCCGCCCGGCCGCGCCGCCGGTGCTGCGCCGGGCCGGCATCACCCTGGACCCGGCCCGCCGCGAGGTGTTCCGGGACGGGCGCTACGTACCGCTGTCGAAGAAGGAGTTCGCCGTGCTGACCGAGCTGCTGCGGGCCGATGGGAGCGCGGTCTCCGCCGAACAGCTGCTGGAGAAGGCATGGGACGAGCACGCCGACCCGTTCACCGGGGCGGTCCGGCTGGCCGTGCTGAAGCTGCGCCGCAAGCTCGGCGAGCCGCAGGTCGTCGAGACCGTCACGGGTGTGGGGTACCGGATCGCATGAGGCGCCGCCGACAAGTCCTGCCGCGCCGGATCAGCCTGCGGGCCCGGCTCACCCTGATCTACGGGGGTCTGTTCCTCGCCGCGGGCGTAGTGCTGCTCGGCGTCACGTACGCGCTGTTCAACCAGCAGCTCGCCGGCGGCGGTCTGAAGATCTACGCCCGCAATGTGAAGTCCGACGACCCCGCTTCGGGCCCGCCCCGGAATCAGGTGATCACCGGGGACGGCGAAGTTCTCACCGACGAGTCGGCGCAGAATTGGGTGAAGGACGAACGCGACCGGCTGAACGCCGCCGCCACCACCTCGCTCATCACCCAGGGCGGGCTCGCCCTCCTGGTCGTCGGCGGCGTGGCGGCCGGCTTCGGCTGGCTGGCCGCCGGCCGGGTGCTGGCCCCGCTGCACCGGGTCACCGACACCGCCCGCCGTATCGCGAGCGCCCCCGCCGCCGACCGCGGCCTGCACGAACGGATCGCCCTGCGCGGCCCCGACGACGAGGTCAAGGACCTCGCCGACACCTTCGACACGATGGTCGAACGGCTCGACCGGTCCTTCGACGGCCAGCGCCGCTTCGTCGCCAACGCCTCACACGAGCTGCGCACCCCGCTGACCCTGGGGCGGGCCCTAGTCGAGGTCGCGATGCACCGCAGGACCGCCTCCGAGGACGTCAAACAGCTCGGCGAGACCCTTCTTGAGATCAACGCCCGCCACGAGCGGCTGATCACCGGGCTGCTGCTGCTCGCGAGCTCGGAGAACGAGATCACCGAGCGCGCGCCGGTCGACCTCTCCGACGTCGTGGACCACGTCGTCGGACAGACCGCGCGGGAGGCGGAGGCGGCCGCGATCACGGTGACGCAGAGGACCGCCCCGGCCCCCACCACCGGCGACGCGCTGCTGCTGGAACGGCTGGTGCACAACCTCGTCGAGAACGGCATCCGCCACAACACCCCCGACGGCGGCGGCTGGGTGCGGGTCGCCTGCCGCGCCCGCGACGACGACGGCAACGACGACGGCCGAGCCGAGGTGGAGATCGAGGTGAGCAACACCGGCCCCGCCGTCCCTCCGTACGAACTCCCCGCCCTCTTCGAGCCCTTCCGCCGCCTCGGCACCGACCGCCTGGTCACCGCCAAGGGCGCGGGCCTCGGCCTGTCCATCGTCCGCTCCATCGCCCGCGCCCACGGCGGCGAGGTCACGGCCCGCCCCCGCGAGGGCGGCGGCCTGACCATGACGGTGACCCTGCCCGCGCACGCGGAGGCGGACGGCATGTCCGGTCAGCCGTAAGACGCCGACCACCCGCCGCGCGTGAAGTGACACGCGCCGTCGGGCGTGATGTGCACGCGGCTGCCATAGATCGGCAGGCCGCCCTCGGCGTTGAGCCGGTGCCGGATACGTTCCAGCACGGTCCACAGTCGCCGCGGGCCGCCCTGGTGGACCGTGGGCGGCTGGATCCACGTCGCCGAGGCGCGCGCCCATGAGCCGTCGCGGTGCACCAGCCACGCCGTACGCTGCTCGCCGTGCTCCTCGTAGTAGGTCTCGACGCCGGGCGCGGCGAGTTCCAGCATGGCGCGCACGTCCCATGCTTCTGCGACGTTGAGCACCGGGTAGCGGCCCTCAGTCACGTCCTCGCCCTCGCGGCCCCGTACGGCCGCGAAAAGCTCGCTCGCCCCCGGCGGATAGTCGGCGCCGGAACGGACGGACATGAACCCGGCGCGGTCCCACTCGACGACCCCGCGGGCGACGCCGTCCGCTTCCTTGTCAGCCGTGATGATCACGTTCATCCGAGCCAGCGTTGTGACCAGCCGTCCGCCGGGGCGGAGCGCGGCCAGCACGCCGGCCAGGCTGCGCAGCGCCACCATGGACACGATGCGGTCGAAGTCGCCCGGCAGCGGCCCCGACGCGTCACAGGTGACCACCCGGGGAGACATGCCGAGCGAGGCAAGCCGCGCCGTCGCCGCCTCGGTCAGGTACGGGTCCACGTCCAGGGCCGTGACATGCTTGTCGCCGAGGCGGTGTACCGCGAGGGCGGTACTGCCCCCGGAACCCGTACCGATCAGGCCGAGATCTGCGCCGTCGTACAGCAGCCCGTGACGCAACATCCGCACCGCCAAGCCGGGCATGGTGCTCGACGATGTGGGTAATCCGGCCGGCTGGCCCTCGGGGCTCGCGTTGTCGGCGTGCAACGGGCCGACCCGGGTCACAAGGGACGTGTCCGAATAGGCCGCGCGCATCCATGCCGCCTCGTCCGCCGACCCGTCGCACAGCGCCCATGTGCCGCCACCTGCCGGTTCCCACCACCGCGGCACAAAGAAATGCCGGGGAGTGCCGGCAACCGCGTCCCGCCACCGCGAGACAGGCGGGGTCACCTCGGCCGCGAGCCGTTCGGCGTGAGGTTTCCAGTCCATCAGCGGCCTCACTCCTCGTACTTGGGGTCACAAGCCGGTTGCTCTGCGGGGGAGCAGTCGCCGCCGTCCAATGCGGGCTTGCAGTCAGGGTCGCACGGGGCCGCGTCAGCGCGGACCGGAATCACGCGCAGCGCCTCGGCCCATGCCTTGCCGCCCAAGATCGCGGCCAAGCCGTGGTCCCGCACGTTGCCCGTGGTCAGCCATCGCGACATGACGCATGGCGTCACCTCGCCCGAGGGCAAGACGGCCGCCTGCCCGTGCCCGCACCGCCCGCACAGTTCAGCCGCGTCCGCCCCGGCCCCAGGCCGGGAAGCCCGGCCGAGGCGCCGCGTCCGGTCTGTGCGGATCTTTGTCACACCGAGTGCTTCGAGTTCCTGGCGCGCTTCGCTCACTCGCTGAACTGGCAGTACGGAAACAATGCCGACGCGCAGCGGGATACCACGCCGCACGGCCTCGGCGATGTTCGCACGAGTCCGTTCGTAGCTGCCCGGACGGGTCGTGATCGCATCGTGTTCCTCGGCTCGGTCGCTGTAGTAGCTGGTGGCCAGCTTCACGCCGTCGCGGGCGAGCGTGCCCCACCAATCGGGCTTGACGTAGAACAAATTGCTGTACACCTCGACCCCGAGTCCGAGACTCAGTGCGTGATCGACCAGCCCGGCCCATGCCGGGTGCGCGGTCGGCTCGCCGCCGATGAGCTGCACCTCGCGCACGCCCAGCGCCGCCGCATCGCTGATCACATACCGCCAGTCGTCGGCCGTCATCGCGCCGTGCGTACCGCTCGGCCCCGAGTCGGCAAAACACTGTGTGCACTGGAGCTGACAGGTCCCTGTGATCTCGAGCTCAAGCGACCTCGGAGGCGTTACCCGGGCGTCCGTGGGGCTTTCCATCGTGACCGTCACCGCTGCACTCTCCTTTGCGTCATGTCGTGCATGAGCGATGCCCACGGCGGCTGCTCGTCCGAGTCCGGACCGGCCTGCGCTTCCTTCGGGAACCTGACGTTCCCGGGGTCGGTCAGCCATTCCTCGCCTCCCTCAGCCGGTCGTAGGAACGCCACACGTGGCCCCGACATTTTGTGGTCGAAGGCGAGCTCGCCGATGTCATGGATGGCCTGGAGCACACCCACGCGCCCCGTGGCAGCGTCGTACGCCTCCTGGCCAACCTGGGGGCCCTTGTACGGCATCGGCTGCTTCATGCGGGCAACCCCCATCGGGCCGTCGGGCTCGGCTGTGCGTGGGACGGGTGACGCCGCCGCAGGGCCTCGTAGCCGCCGGCCCGGTCGTAGTCCCCTTCCTGCTTGGCCTTCTCCCTGAGCGCCGTGTACTCCTGGCACTTCCCGCACGCTCGGGTAGCGGCGGTCATGTTTCGTTCTCCCGCGCCGTAGGCGATTCGAGGTGAGGGCCGAAGATCGGGCGAAGCGCGACCGACTCGCCTCGGTCCAGGTGTTTGCGGATCTCCCTGCCCAGAGCTTCCGCACGTTGCTCCAGTTCGTTCGAGGTAGGGCGCGAGCTAGGGCCCTCCGACGTTTCCTGCGGACGCGTGTTCGCGTTCATCAGCCCTCCCCTGACACGAGTGTTGGTGCGGCCTCTGCCACTGCTTCACTCCCCGGTCGGTCGGCACTAAGGCCGAGTGCTGTTCGGCATGCACTACGTAACTACGGGCAGTGAGCAGGCGGTACGGTATGGGTAGTCCCAAAGCTTGCACGGCTTGAAAGTCCGCAAGGAGCGGGTTCTCATGACTGGACGTCAGCCCAACGAAGCCCTGGCCAGGCTGCTGTACGAGGCACGCTGGGAGACCAATCGGCAGTTCGCCGCGGCTGTGAACCGAGTGGGCGCGGAGATGGGTCTCACGCTGCACTACGACGGGTCCGCCGTCACACACTGGCTGAAGGGCATCACGCCCCAGAAGAAGGCACGGCTCGCCGTTCTGGAGGCGCTGTCACGGCGTCTTGGCCGACCGGTCACCAGCGCGGAAGCCGGATTCGCAGCCCCGCTCCTGGTGGAGCCCGAGGCACCTGACGACTCAACCACCGACCCCTTTGAGAGCTTGATCGACACCGGAAGGGCGGACATGGACCCCTCGCGCCGCGCGGTGCTGGCGACTTCCTTGTATGCCGCCGCCCTACCCGTCCCGGTCTACGCCGACCTGACCAAGCGTCTGCACCATCAGAGCGCAGGGCGCCTCTCCCGGATCGGGGCCGGCGAGGTGGCCACGGTGCGCACCATGACGGAGCGCATCGCGGACATCCTCGACGAGCTGGGCGGCGCGCATGCCCGCCCGATGGCTGCGGCCTTCCTGGTCAACTCCGTGGCTCCCTGGCTCAAGGCGGGGGCCTCGGAGGCCGTCAGGTCAGACATGCTCTCCGCCGCGTCCGACCTGGTCTACCTGACTGGTTGGATAGCCATGTTCGAGAAAGAACACGGGCTTGGCCAGCGGTATTACGTCAAGGCTCTGGAACTGGCCGCGGCAGCTCAAGACCACATCACGTACTGCCGCACCCTGCGCGGCATGGCGCTGCAAGCCGCGAACCTCAAACACTCAAGGAAGGCGCTGGAGCTGGCCGACTCGGCTGCCGAGGCCGCGCCGACCGCGGGTCCCCGCTTGCGCGCGTTCCTGACAGGACAGCAGGCGCACGGCTCTGCCCTGGTGAAGGATCGTCGCCAGGCGTTCGCACGCCTGGCAGATACAGAAGGCGCGCTCTCGAAGGCGGACAACCGCCGTGATGCGGTGGGCGGATACGATCAAGCGGCGTACCACTTCCATGTGTCGAGCGTCCTCTACGCACTCGGGGATGTACCGGGATCCGTCAAGGCAATGCGGGAATCCAATCGCGTACGCCCGCCCGTGGAGAGGCAGGGCCGCGCGCACGCGAATGGGCTGCTTGCCCAGCGTCAGCTTGAAATGGGTCACCTGGAAGCGGCATGCGCCACCTGGAACACGTTCCTGGACGATTACGAGCGCCTGTCTTCCGCGCGTGCCGACGAGCATTTCTCCACCATGCGGCGGTGCCTCCGGCCGCACCGCGCCAACAGGCATGTCCGGGACCTCACCGGCCGCGCTCAGGAGATCGTTCGACGAAAGGTATTGGCCTGAGGAAGTACGACCCTTCACGCACGAGAAAGTGTAGGGTTCGCCGCAATTTTGATATCAATTGCGGCGCCGGAGGAAGC
>NZ_MUNE01000164.1:0-191 GCF_002154605.1 Streptomyces milbemycinicus
GTTCAGCTCGGCCTGCGACGGCGCCCCGGCCCCGGCCGTCGCGCCGTCGCAGGCCGAGCTGAACGGCCACGCCAAGGCCGCGCGCCCGCTGGCCAAGCCCCCAATCCGCAAGCTCGCCAAGGACCTGGGCATCGACCTGGCGACGGTCACCCCGACCGGCCCCGACGGCACCGTCACCCGCGAGGACGTCC
>NZ_MUNE01000164.1:247-20201 GCF_002154605.1 Streptomyces milbemycinicus
GCCCGCCGCCGTGGCCGAGCCCGTGGCGGAGCCCGCAGCGGCCGTGGCGGAGGCGGCCCCTGCCTCCGTCGTCGGCCGGGAGCGCCGGGTACCGATCAAGGGCGTACGGAAGGCCACCGCCCAGGCGATGGTCAGCAGCGCCTTCACGGCCCCGCATGTGACCGAGTTCATCACCGTCGACGTCACGCGCACCATGAAGCTCGTCGCCGACCTCAAGCAGGACCCGGACATGGCCGGGCTGCGGGTGAACCCGCTGCTGCTGGTCGCCAAGGCCTTCCTGGTGGCCATCCGGCGCAACCCGGACATCAACGCGTCCTGGGACGAGGCCGCCCAGGAGATCGTCTACAAGGACTACGTCAATCTCGGCATCGCGGCCGCCACGCCCCGGGGGCTGATCGTCCCCAACATCAAGGACGCGGGCTCGCTCACCCTGCCCGAACTGGCGTCCGCCCTCGGCGAGCTGGTCTCCATCGCCCGCGAGGGCCGGACCAGCCCGGCGGCGATGTCCGGCGGCACGGTCACCATCACCAACGTCGGCGTCTTCGGCATCGACGCCGGCACCCCGATCCTCAACCCGGGCGAATCCGCGATCCTCGCCTTCGGCGCGGTCAAGCTCCAGCCGTGGGTCCACAAGGGCAAGGTCAAGCCGCGCCAGGTGACCACGCTCGCGCTCTCCTTCGACCACCGCATGGTCGACGGCGAGCTGGGCTCCAAGGTGCTCGCGGATATCGCGGCCATCCTGGAGCAGCCCAAGCGCCTCATCACCTGGGGCTGAACCTCGGGCGGAACCCCAGGGCCGAGCCCCGGGCTGAGCCCCAACCCCGTACGGCCCGGCTGCCTCCCGCAGCCGGGCCGTCGGCATGACAGCGACGTCCCATATCCCGGACGGTCCACGCCACGCATACCTGTTGTATCTATGATGTGCGCATGCCTCCCGCCCCCGTCCCCGTCAGCCCGACCGCCAAACAGCCACCCGCCGCCGAACGCGTCTACGCGCATGTCAAACAAGCCGTCCTCGACCGCCGCTACGAGGGCGGCACACTGCTGACCGAGGGCGATCTCGCCGAGGCCGTCGGCGTCTCGCGCACCCCCGTGCGCGAGGCCCTGCTCCGGCTCGAGGTCGAAGGGCTGCTCAAGCTCTATCCGAAGAAGGGCGCCCTGGTGCTGCCCGTGTCCGCGCAGGAGATCGCGGACGTCGTCGAGACCCGGCTGCTGGTCGAGCGGCACGCCGTCGCCAAGGTCGTCCCGGCCGGGCAGCGGCTGATCGCCCGGCTCGAGGAGCTGCTGGAGGAGCAGAAGGAGCACGCGGCGGCCGGGGACCTGAACGCCTTCGCGGTCGCCGACCGGTGCTTTCACGCCGAGATCGTACGGGCCGCGGGCAACGGCATCCTGGCGCATCTGTACGACCAGTTGAGGGACCGCCAGCTGCGGATGGGCGTGGCCACCATGCACGCCGAGCCCGACCGCATCGCCAAGAACATCACCGAGCACACCGAGATCCTGACCGCCCTGCGCTCCGGAGACGCCACGGCCGCCGCCGGGCTCGTCGAGCGCCACATCAGCTGGGTGAACAACCTCGCCCGGGGTGAGGAGCGATGAGCGACGTCCGGCTGCCCGGCGATCCGCCCGGAGGGCGGCGTGCCGCCGCCGTCTGGGGCATCGGGGTCGCCGTCTACTTCATGGCCATCACCTACCGCACCAGCCTGGGTGTGGCCGGCCTGGACGCCGCCGAGCGGTTCCACATCAACGCCTCGGCGCTGTCGACGTTCTCGATTCTCCAGGTGCTCGTCTACGCGGGCATGCAGATACCCGTCGGCCTGATGGTCGACCGGCTGGGCACCAAGAAGGTGCTCACGCTCGGCGTCGTGCTGTTCACCACCGGTCAGCTCGGCTTCGCCCTCTCCCACTCGTACGGCTTCGCGCTGGCATCCCGCGCGCTGCTCGGCTGCGGTGACGCCATGACGTTCATCAGCGTGCTGCGGCTGGGCTCGCGCTGGTTCCCGGTCCGCCGCGGACCGATGATCGCGCAGGTCGCCGGGTTGTTCGGGATGGCGGGCAACCTGATCTCGACCCTGGTGATCGCCCAGGCGCTGCACACCCTCGGCTGGACCCCGACCTTCGCGGGCAGCGCCATCGGCGGTGCCCTCGTCCTCGTCCTGGTGCTGGCCTTCCTCAAGGACCACCCGGAGGGGTACGAGCCCGTCCCCGCCACCCACTCCGGCGCCGCCTTCGTCCGCCGGCAGATCGCGGCGGCCTGGCGCGAGCCCGGCACCCGCCTCGGCATGTGGGTGCACTTCACCACCCAGTTCCCCGCGATGGTCTTCCTGCTGCTGTGGGGGCTGCCCTTCCTGGTGGAGGCCGAGGGGCTGTCCCGCGCGTCCGCCGGCGAGCTGCTGACCCTCGTCGTGCTCTCCAACATGGCGGTCGGCCTGGTCTACGGACAGGTCATCGCCCGGCACCACGCCGCCCGCGCACCGCTCGCCCTCGGTACGGTCGGGGCCACCGCGCTGCTGTGGGGCGCCGTACTGGCCTGGCCCGGCGACCACGCGCCCATGTGGCTGCTGATCACGCTGTGCGTCGTACTCGGCGCCTGCGGACCCGCCTCGATGATCGGCTTCGACTTCGCCCGCCCCGCGAACCCGCCGGAGCGTCTTGGCACCGCCTCGGGCATCGTCAACATGGGCGGCTTCACCGCCTCGATGACCACCCTGCTGGCCATCGGCGTGCTGCTCGACGCGACCGGGGGAAACTACCGCGCCGCCTTCGCCTCGGTGTTCGTCCTCCAGGCCCTCGGCATCACGCAGGTGCTGCGGCTGCGCGGGCGGGCGCACCGCCGGGAGCGCGAGCGCGTCGTCGCGAGCCGCGTCGAGGCGGTGCACGTACCGGCGTGACCCCGCCTGTCCCGTCCGTTCCGCTCGTTCCCTGGGGAACGCATACGCCCTGAGGTATCTCCCATGCCTCGGGGCGCCTCAGGCTTGTGTCTCAGGCAGGCGCCTCAGGCCGTGACGGCGAAGTTGGCCAGGATCGCGTCGGCCAGCTGCTGGTCGCCCTCGATCTTCAGCTTGTCGGCGACCGCCTCCGGCCGCACCCGCCCGCACGCCAGGCGCAGATACGTCTCCCAGTCCACCGCGATCGTCACGGTCGGCCCCAGCGAGACGCTGCCGTCGATGGTGGCCCGGCCCTCTGCGTTGACCCGCACCGTCCGCATGAACTCCAGCGCGCCGTTCACATCGAAGACCACCGCCGAGCTGGGCGCCGCGCCCGCGTCCTCGGCGACCACCTTCGGAAGCGCGGCCAGCAGACGGTCCCGGGCGATGATCGCGCCCGGCGAGTCCAGATTGCCCGGCTTCCCGAGCGCCCGCCGCAGATCCTGCTCATGCACCCATACATCGAAGGCCCGCGCGAGCAGGGCCTTCTCCAGGGCCATCTCGCCCCCGCCCGGCCAGCGCACCATGGCGTCCGGCTGGCGCTTCTCGTTCCGCAGCTGCCGGCTGCGGCGGATGATGGTGTAGTCCAGCTCGGAGGTCATCTCCGGCGCGGTGTGGCAGCGCCGTACGTCGACCTGGACCTCCATATAGCGCGCGTGCTCGCTGGTGACGTGGAACAGGTCGCGCGGCAGCGAGTGGATCGGGCGCGGATCGCCGAGCATCTCGGTCTCGAGGCCGATGACATGCGAGACCACGTCGCGCACCGACCATCCGGGGCACTCGGTGGCCCGGTTCCACTCCCCTTCGACAAGCGGATTCACCAACTCGAATATCGCTTCGACGGAATGGGTCCAGGCGTCGATGGAAGTCTGCAGGCTGGGATGGACGGTCACGGGACCCCTCGGGCGGTTCGTACGCGGGCTGGGTGCTTGTGTGTGCGTTTAAGTTACGCTGCGCACGAGCACCCCGGGAGTGCTTTCGCGTCTGATCGTAGGCCCGGATTCGCCGCTCGGTCGCTGAGAGCGGTGGTAGGCTGCGCGCCCGCCCGCCGCAGATCCGGAGGAATCCGGACGATCCGGTTGAAATCCCTGGGGTGTTGCCTCAGCCCGCGATATGGCGGTAGCCGGTGACCCTTTCGGGCGCGGGCAGGGGGGCCAGCCGGACGGTGAGGCCCGTGCCCGGGGCGTGGATGACCTTGCCGCCTCCGATGTAGAGCGCGATGTGGCCGTCACCGTTGGACAGGACCAGGTCGCCGGGGCGCAGTTCGGCCCGGGTGGTCTGCTTGCCGGCGTATCGCTGGGCCCAGGTGGTGCGGGGGAGCTTGACCCCGGCGGCCTGCCAGGCCCGCATGATCAGACCGGAGCAGTCATAGCCGCGGGGGCCGGTGCCGCCCCAGACGTACGGCTTGCCGAGCTGGGCGCGGGCGTAGGCGACGGCCTTGGCGGCGCGGCCTGAGGTGTGCTGCTCGGGGTGCTTCTTAGCGGGCTTCTTGGCGGGCTTCTTGGCGTGCTTCTTGGCGTGCTTCTTGACGTGCTTCTTGACGTGCTTCTTGGCCTTGGTCTCGGCGGTCTTCTTGCCGCTGTCGTCGCCGTCATCGGCCCTGGGCCCGCTGTCCGCCGACGCCGGTCGTTCGACGGCGTCCCCCGCGACCGTCCCGGGCAGGTTCAGGGTGTCGCCGGCGTAGATGAGGGTCGAGCTGCCGAGCTCGTTCAGCTTCTGCAGCTTCTTGACGGTGGTGTGGTTCCTCTCGGCGAGGCCGTACAGCGTGTCGCCGGAGACCAGCACCACCGTCGTCGGCGCGGCGGGTTCGACGGTGCCCGGCCGGGCGTCGGCGCCCCGGTCCGCCTCCGTCTCCTTCGGCTGCTCGGTCGGGGTCTTCGCCTCGGCCGGCGGAGCCAAGGTCACCTGCTGAGAAGGCGCGGGCGACTGCGCGGAGGCCCGGTCGTCCGGTCCGTGCACGGCCAACAGTGCCCCAGCCAGGACCGCGAGGACGGTCAACACGGCCAGCGCGCCGGTGCGCACCGCCGCCCGTGCCACCGTGGCCAGCAGCCCTCGCCGCGCGGCGCGCGGTTTGGCGTGGGCGGCCGACGACGACGTGGTGCGGCGCCCGGCGGCCCGTATGTGCTCTCCCATCACAACCTCCTTCGCGGGGCCCCTGGCTCGGGGCATGAAAAGGAGGCTGCTGGGGCGCGAGGGTGTCCGGCAACGCATGGGCCGTCTGGGACAGTCCGGATCTGTCTGCGCAGCTCAGGCCCCTTCGGACAGCCGCACCTCGCCCCTTGCCAGACGGAGTTGGGACCATCCCGGCATGCAATTCGACGACCCCTCCGAGATGAGCCGAGAGTGCGCCGAACGGCTCGGCGAGCGGGCCGGCCGACAGTTCGCGGCCATGGCCCGCCGCGGCTTTCGACTGGAATCCCCCACGGACCACGCCCCGGCCACCGGCCGCTGCCGGCTCGGCGGCCCCGCCCTCCTCGAACCGGGCACCCCCTGGCCCGAGGTCGGGGGCATCCCGCTGTCCCTGCACGCCGTCCTCGACACCGACGCCCTCGCCCCCTGGCTCGGGGACCAGCTGCCCACGCGGCCGGGCCTGCTCAACTTCTTCTATCTCGATCCGGACCTGCCGTACCAGGAGTACTCGAGGCTGGAGGACGGGCCCGAGGCGTGCCGCGTCATACCCGCCGACCCGGCGCGGGCGGTCGAGACCGCCGCCCCCGAACCGGCGCGGAGCTATCCGGCCACCCCCGTCCACGCGGTCGAGGTCACCATGCTCCCGGACTCCTGGGACGTCGAGGACGGCGACGTCGCGTACGACCGGGACGAGCACTGGGGCGCGACCTCGCTCATCCTCGATGTGATGAGCGACCTCGACGGCAACACCTCCGGTGGCCACTGCGCCTTCGGCTGGCCCGACACCTCGTACGCGTCCTGGGTGACCCCCCGCGACGCCGACGGCCCGGCGGTCCATCTGCTCCAGCTCCCGGAGGACTCGGAGCTCGGATGGGGCTGGGGGGACGCCGGGACGATGTACTTCACGATCCCGGCGAAGGCGTTCTCGACGGGGGACTTCAGCAAGGCCCAGGCGGACATGCGCTGCTGCTGAGCCCGGACACCCATGCTGACCTGCGCAGACGATCCTGGACGGGCCCGGACGCCCAGAACCGTTGCCGGACGTGCCGGACACCCCGAGGCTCTTGCCCATCGCCCCGCACCGCCGGGCAGCGCCCCGTCGAAGGCGCCGCCCCGCGTGCTGCCGGGCCCGCCCTGCCGCTCACCGGTGTCGACGACCGCAGGCGGGCGCGACTGGAGCCTCATTCCTTCAACGCAGGAGCATCAGCATGCGCATCACACGAGCCGGGCGCACCCGCAACCTGGTGGTCGCGGCACTCGCCGGCAGCCTGCTCGCCGGCGGCGCGGCGGTCGTCGCCGGCGACAACCTCTTCACCACGGACGCCTCCGCGAAGCCCGCCGACACCATCGCCAACGCCGCGGCGGAGGTACCGCGGTCGGCCGCCGAGGCAGCGGGCTGCAAGACCTACACCTCGCACTGGGAGGTCCGCAATCACATCGTGAACATCAAGACCGCCGACATCAAGATCCGCATCACCCGGTGCCTGGATTCGTCCGGGGCGCTGACGCCAAGCAGCACCACCCGCATCTTCGCCACGACGACGACGGCCGGCGACTTGCTCTACGGAGTCACGGCCACACCGGAGACCGCTCCCGCCATCGTCAAGGCGACTGACAGCCAGTACGTCCTGCAACAGGACGTCGAGCACAAGACCTGCCTGGGGACCAAGTACGGCCCGTGGTGCGACCACAACAACATCACGTTCACGATCACGATGGACAACAGGAAGGGACTCGAGTGGCAGGTGAGCGCCAAGGACACGAGCCGCGATGACGACATCGTGGCTGCCTGACCCTCACGTGGAACAAGAGCATGCCCCTCCGGGATGCCGCATGATCCGTGGGCTCGCCTCGGCCGAGGCGAGCCCACGGATACGCGAGGGGCACCCGGCGCCTTCCGGCGCACGAGTGGCACTCTTGACGTCATGAGTAAGCGAGCCCGTGTCCGCGCCCCTGAGCTGCAAGGACGTACCTGGATCAACACCGGCGGCAAGGAACTGTCCCTCGCGGACTTCCGAGGCAGCATATTGATCCTGGACTTTTGGACGTTCTGCTGTGTGAACTGCCTGCACGTCCTGGACGAGCTGCGTGAGCTGGAGGAGAAGCACCGCGACACCGTCGTGATCGTCGGTGTGCACTCGCCGAAGTTCGTCCACGAGGCCGAGCACCAGGCGGTCGTCGACGCCGTCGAGCGCTATGAGGTGCATCACCCCGTGCTCGACGACCCCGAGCTGGCCACCTGGAAGCAGTACGCCGTACGGGCCTGGCCGACGCTGGTCGTGATCGACCCCGAGGGGTACGTGGTCGCCCAGCACGCGGGCGAGGGGCATGCGCACGCGCTCGAGACGCTGGTGGCCGAGCTGGAGGCCGAGCACGGTGCCAAGGGCACGCTGCGGCGCGGCGACGGCCCGTATGTGCCGCCGGAGCCGGTCGCCACCGAGCTGCGGTTCCCGGGCAAGGCGCTGCTGCTGCCCGGCGGCACCTTCCTGGTCTCGGACACCACGCGCCACCAGCTGGTGGAGCTGGCGGCGGACGGTGAGAGCGTGCTGCGGCGGATCGGGTCCGGTGAGCGGGGGCTCGTCGACGGGCCCGCCGACCGGGCGCGGTTCAGCGAGCCGCAGGGGCTTGCGCTGCTGCCGGACGGCACGGTGATCGTCGCCGATACGGTCAACCACGCGCTGCGCTCCCTGGACCTGGCGACCGGCGAGGTGCGGACGGTCGCTGGGACCGGGCGGCAGTGGTGGCAGGGGTCCCCGGCCGCCGGGCCCGCTCGTGAGGTGGACCTGTCCTCGCCGTGGGACGTGGCCTGGTTCGCGGACCGGCTGTGGATCGCCATGGCGGGCGTCCACCAGCTGTGGACGTACGACCCGGCGGACGGGACGGTGCGCGCGGCCGCCGGTACGACGAACGAGGGCCTGGTCGACGGGCCGGCCGCCGAGGCGTGGTTCGCCCAGCCGTCCGGGCTGGCCGCGACCGAGGACCGGCTGTGGATCGCGGACTCCGAGACCTCGGCGGTGCGGTACGTCGAGCGGGACCGTGATGGGGCTGCGGGTGGCTTTGTGGTCCGTACGGCCGTGGGCACCGGGCTGTTCGACTTCGGTCACCGCGACGGCCACGCCGACCAGGCGCTGTTCCAGCACCCCCTCGGCGTGACCGCGCTGCCCGACGGTTCGGTCGCGGTCTCGGACACCTACAACCACGCGCTGCGCCGCTTCGACCCGGCGTCCGGCGAGGTCAGCACCCTCGCCACGGATCTGCGCGAACCGTCGGACGCCGTGCTGGTGGACGGCGACATCGTGGTCGTCGAGTCGGCGCGGCACCGGCTGACCCGGCTGCGGCTGCCCGAGGAGGCCGTACGCGTGGCGGCGGTGGCCCACCGCACCCAGCGCGCCGCCACCGAGATCGCCCCGGGGACGCTGCGGCTCGACGTCGTCTTCCAGGCCCCCGCCGGGCAGAAGCTCGACACCCGCTACGGCCCCTCCACCCGCCTGCTCGTCAGCTCCACCCCGCCCGAGCTGCTGGCGGAGGGCGAGGGGGCCGGTACGGACCTGAGCCGCGAGCTGGTGCTGGCGGACGGGGTGACGGAGGGTGTGCTGCACGTCTCCGCGATGGCCGCCTCCTGCGACGACGACCCGCTGAACGAATACCCGGCCTGCCATGTGCACCAGCAGGACTGGGGCGTCCCGGTCCGGGTCACCGACGGCGGCGCGACCAGGCTGCCCCTGGTGCTCGCGGGGATGGACGAGGACGAGTAGCGCCGTCAGGGCGTGAGCACCAGACGCCCGCGCAGGCCGCCCACCGCCAAGCGGCGGTGGGCTTCCTGGGCCTGATCGAGGGGCAGAGTGTCGGCCACCCGCAGGGTCAGCCGGCCGGCGGCGGCCAGCGCGGACAGCTGGGCCAGCGCGGTGCCGTCCGCCGAGATCCAGTGGTTGGCCGACCGAATGCCCCGCAGCCCGACGGGTGCGTCGGCGGCCACCGCGACGAACGCGCCCGCGTTCCGTACGGCGGCGAGCGCCGGCAGCCCGGCGCCCGCCGCGTCCAGGGCCCCCGCCACGCCGCCCGGGACGAGCGCCCGCACCGCCGCGGCCAGGTCCGGTGCGTCCCGTGCGATGAACCACTCCGCGCCCAGCCCTCGTACCAGCTTCTCGTCCGCCGCGCCCGCGACGGCCGCCACCCGCAGCCCGCGCAGCGCGGCCAGTTCGACCGCGAACCCGCCGGCCGCGCCGGCCGCGCCCGTCACCAGCAGCGTCGCTCCGCTCGGCAGATCCAGGGCGTCCAGCGACTGCCAGGCCGTGAGGCCGTTCAACGGCAGCGTCGCCGCCGCTGCCGCCGGTACGCCCTCCGGCGCCGGAGCCACCGCCGTCGCGTCCAGGACGACGTATTCGGCGTAGGTGCCCAGCGAGACGTCCAGCAGATCCCGCAGCCCGATCACCGGATCGCCCGGGCGGAACCCCCGTACCCCGCCGGGCCCGGTGGCATCCACCACGCCCGCGACGTCCCAGCCCAGCCCGGTCTGCGCGCGCGGCGCCATCCGGCCGGCCGCGACCAGCGTCCCGGCGCGGGTCAGCAGGTCCACGGGGTTGACGGTCGCCGCCGCCACTCGGATCCGCACCTGCCCGGGGCCCGGCTCGGGCCGTGGCACCTCGGGGATCTCTATGGCTTCCGGCCCGCCGTACGTCCGTACCACGGCGGCGCGCATCACGGTCCGCTCGGTCATTGTTCCCAGCTCCTCACCTCGGTCGGGGGTTGACCACGCCCGCCCAACGTAGGGAGAGTTGCTCTCCAGAGGTAAGTACGTACCTGGAAGTGCCCAACCCACGCCGAGGAGAGCCACCGTGCCCACCCGGACCGCCGCCCAGCGCCGGGCCGAGGCCCGCGCCGCCTACGACGCCTTCATCGCCGAATGCCCCACTCGGCACCTCCTGGATCGCATCGCCGACAAATGGGTCAGCCTCGCCCTCGCCGCCCTGGCCGGCGGCCCCATGCGCTACAGCGAACTGTCGCGCCGACTGGCCGGAGTCAGCCAGAAGATGCTCACCCAGACCCTGCGCAATCTGGAGCGCGACGGTCTGGTCACGCGAACGGTCACGCCGTCCGTGCCGGTCCGGGTGGACTACGCCCTCACCCCGCTCGGCGAGAACCTGGCCGGGCTGATGCGGTCGGTCAAGGAGTGGGCGGAGGCGCATATGGACGACGTCCTGACCGCGCGAGCCGCCTACGACGACGCCACTGGGGCGCCTGGCAGCGGATGACGTCCAACGCGATGGCGTCGCCAGGAATCGTCGTCAGGAATCGTCGTTGTCAGGAGTTGTCATCGTCAGGAGTCGAGGACGACGACCATCTTGCCCTTGGCTGCGCCCGCCTCCATGACGCGATGCGCCTCGCGTATCTCCTCGAACCGGAACACGCGCGAGGGCTTTGCCTTGAGGCGGCCCGCCGCCACCTGCTCGGCGATCGTCTGGAGTGGCACATCGGACAGCGGGAAACCGGGTGTCCCGAAGACAAAGCTGCCGAAGAAGGTCAGATAGACGCCGCTTGCCATCTGTAGCAGCGGGTTGAAATCGCTGATCGGGTCGAGCCCGCCGAGCCAGCCCGCCAAGCAGGCGCGGCCGCCTCGGCGCAGCATGGCCAGGGAATCAAGGATGGTGCTGTTGCCCACAAGGTCGAGTACCGCGTCGATCTGCTTGGCCTCGGCGATCCGCTCGGAAAGGTCCGGGCTCTCCAACTCGGCTCGCTCCACGCCGAGTTTTTCCAGCAAGGCAAACCGTTCGCGGTTGCGGGAAGTGCCGATAACGCGCGCACCGGCGTTCACCGCGAGATTGACCGCGGCCTGGCCGAAGGCCGAGGTCGCTCCTCGGATGACCAGAGTCTGCCCCGGGGCGATCTCCAGATTGCGGAACAGGCAGGTCCAGGCGGTGGCGTAGGTTTCCGGGATGACGGCCAGTTCGGCCCAGGGCAGGTCGGACTCGATGCTCGCCACATTCGATGCCCGCACCCGGGTGTATTCGGCGTAACTGCCGTTGATGGTGCGCCCGAGGCCGCCCATCAGCGCCGCGACCTTCGCACCGAGGGGGAACTCACCACCGGGGCAGGATTTCACCAGGCCGACGCATTCGATACCGCTGACCTTGGCGGCCTCTGCCCATTCACCCCTGCGCATATGCATCTCGGCGTGGTTGAGGCCGAATGCCTTGATGTCGATGACGACATGACCGGCCTTCGGCTCGGGCTCCGGTAGTTCCGTGTAGACGAGGCTGTCCGGTCCACCGAACTTTTCGATGACGATGGCACGCACGATATGGCTCCGGGTGATAGCGGACCCTCTTTTTCACGCTAGCCCAGGCGGTCGCCGCTCGCGATCGGACCGGCCACATACAGCGGGTCCGCATGAACACCCCCTCGCCTCGGCCTCCGGGATCTGGCGAGGGGCATCCGTCATACCTGGCGGGACGCTCCGTCCGGGCGAATCTCAGCGAGTCAGGAGCTCCAGCATCTGCGTCGTGTCGGAGAGGTCTTCAACCACGGTCGCAGCTCCTGCGGTCCGGAGCCCATCCGCGCTGGTGTGTCCAGTGGCCACACCGATCACGCGGACGCCCGCGTCCAGCGCGCCCTGCACATCGGCGGGAGTATCGCCGAGCAGCACAGTCTGTGTTGGGAGCGCCTGAGCACGCTTGAGGGCCGTACGCACCAACTCTGGCCGTCCGTCGGCATCTTCGCCGAAGGCACCGATCGTGAGGTCCAGGTGGCGGTCGAGACCGAAGGCGGTCAGCTTGACCTCGGCGGCGGCGCGGATATTGCCGGTCACCACCGTCTGCGCGATGCCGTCGCGCACTGCCAGGGCAGCGAGCAACGACGGCGCCCCGGGGAGGGCATGCCCACGCTCGCGAAGCTCGGCAGCACGTCGCATGTGTGCGGTGCCGAGCGCTTGTGCGAAGCGCTCGAATTGCCTGCGGTCGTATTGCAGTCCGTGTAGCTGCAGCGTCTCGCGGAGAATGACCGGCTCGGTCGAGCCGTCGATCTTCGCCTGCTCCTGCATGGTCCGGCCGGTGATCTCTTCGAACGCCTCGGCCCACAACTCACGGCCGACACCCCGGGTGTCCACGAGCGTGTGGTCGATGTCCCACAGCACGATCCGCTTCGCTGACACTGCCCACCCTTTCGATCGTTGGATAACGACTCCACGCGGTGACTCGCACCATACGCTGAGTAGGAACACGCATGGAGGTTGGCATGGTCGCACCCGATCTGCCCATCGGCGACAGAATCAGGCACTACCGCGGCGCGCGGCGGCAAGACGTCGTCGCCGGTCTTGTCGGGATCTCGCCTGACTACCTCTCGCAGATCGAGAGAGGTCTGAAGATCCCGTCGTTACCCATCCTGTACTCCATCGCTCGGGAGCTGGGAGTGCCCACCGCCGCACTGATCGCTGAGACGGCCGGGCCCATCACCACGTCCCCCGACACCACCGAGCCCGCGATCGTGCAGACCCTAATGGGTTTCGGGCCGCTACAAAGCGCTTCCGGCGCAGATCCGGCCCTGCTGCGTGAGCGGGTGGATGGCGCGTGGCAGAAGTGGCAGAGCAGCAAGACCCGGTTCACGGACGTGGGGCAGGTCTTGGCCGATCTGATCACGGACGTAGAGCACGCCGCCAGAGCTCACCGTGGAGCCGGAGACGCCAGCGCGCGTCGCGACGTCATGCGTGTGACGGCCGACCTGTACTTTCTGCTGCGGTCGTACCTGCGTCGTACCGGCCGGGTAGATCTGTCGATGATGGCCGCGGACCGCGCTGTGCGGGCCGCCGAAGAGGCAGATGATCCGCTGCGGATGGCAGCCGCGCAGTGGAATCTTGGCCATGTCCTCCTCGCTGCTCAGGACCTCGATGGCGCGGAGCAGGTCGCGCTGCGCGCGGTTGAGCAACTGCGGGCAGTACCCATGGCGGAGCCGGATCGCGTTGCCATGTCGGGCGCGCTGCACTTGCTGGCGGTGGTCGCAGAGGCGCGGGGCCGGAACTGGTCGGCAGCGCGAAAGCGGTTGCAGGAACGGGCGGCCCCAGCGGCTGAACAGTCCGGTGAGGGCAACATCATGTGGACTGTCTTCGGCCCCACCAATGTGGTCATCCACTGTGTCAGCATCGCGATGGAGGCCGGTGACACGAGTGAGGCCCTGCACGTCGCTGACGATGTGGACACCAGTCGCCTTCCGTCGATGGAGCGGTCGTTCACCTTCAATCTGGAAGTGGCGCGCTGCCACAGTCTGCGCCGGGAGGACGCCGCAGTGCTCCTGAGCCTGAGGGATCTCGAGCAGTTCGCGCCGGAGGATCTGGCGCGCACGCTTCTGGCACGCGAGCTGATTCTCACGGTGATCCGACGCGGCCGGTCGATGCACGCCAGGCAGGCAGAGAAGCTTGCTGAGCGGATCGGCGTCTTCTGACCGACGAGCCTGTGGTGCACCCGAACTGACAGCTCGGGTGATCAGCCTCCGGTGTCTCTACGGTCGGTCATCACCTGATCACCGATGATGTCGGGGGCTCCTGTGGAGACGACGAACACCGACCCGGTCCTGCCATGGACGCCGCCGAGCGGCCGTAGCGCACAGCTTCAGCCCGCGGGCAAATCGTGGGACGTCGTGCGCGTCCCCCGCCACATCGGTGAGCAGGCCCTGGAACTGCTCGGCGACGACGTGGGCGCGGTCATCGAGAATCCCTTCGACGGGGTGCTGTGCTGGCTCATCGCTCCCGGGGTGGCCGCCGCCTGGGACATGAGCGCGCTGCCCAGCATCCAAGTCTGGGGAGCGACCGCCTATATCGAGGTGCCCTCCATCGACTGTCGGAGGGGTCCCGGGGTGCGCTGGCGCGTACCGCCCCGGGACCGGCACCTCACCGACCCGGCGCCTCTCTTCGCCGCGCTGAAGATCGCGGCCAGCGCGGCGCTCGGCCCACGTAAGGGGGCCGCCCGGTGACGCAGTGCTGCTATCGCTGCGACAAGCCCACCCGCGAGCCGATCACCGTGCTGCGCGCAGCCGCATCCGGGCCAGGCTGCCTGCGACACCTGTGCCCGGACTGCAACCGCCGCTGGCCGCACCCCGACGCCGACCTCTACACGGTGCTCGTCACCCTGCAGCGCGAGAGGCAGACGACATGACCGTCCCGGTCGGCGCCCGGCGAATGTCCGCGTACTGCGCGCTGTACACGGCCGAGCCCGACACCACGCCCGCCGAGATCCACTCATTCTGCAAGGGGCCAGGCGAGGTACGAGCGCAGCCCATACCGCCCGCGACCCGCGGCGCGCTCATCTTCACCGTCCGCTGTGGCTGCGACTGCCACAAGACCCCGCCCATCGAGGTGCTGAAGGCGGACGCCACATAGACAGGTGGGCCGCTGCTGGTCCGGCCATGCCCCGTGCCGGACTCCTGTCGCACAGCCGGCGGCCCACCCCCAGAGCCCCTGCCCATCAGAGGGCAGGGCCAAGGGGGCTTCGGTCCTGACAGCACCGTGCCGGAGCCCCGTCCAGAAAGCCTCGCCCCGGCCTCCCGCTTGCAGGCCAGTGGCCGGGACGAGGACCGCGTAACCGCGCGGGGACACCCCTGCGCGCATGAACACCCAGGAGAACCCATGCGATTACAGCATGCCGTCCGCCAGGACCCGGACGATCGCGACACCATGCCCGACACAGACGCCCCGACACCCGGCGGGCAGAAGCCCGGCGATTCGGACGACGGACGCCAGTACGCGAGGTAGCGAGCGCCAGGCGCCGTAGGTAGACGGCGGCCCCGTCCTCAGACCGCCCCCGCCGCAGGGCGGGGCCGCCCCACCACGCAGGAGCCCCCCGTATGACAGCACCGCCCCCACTCATGCCCGACCACTGGCACTGCTACCGATGGTCCGGCGATCGGCGAACCTACGACGACGAATCCGTGCGCCGACCGCCGCATCTCGTCGCCTGGGACATCTCGCCCCAGGAGTGGAAGCAGATCGCGGCGGCCAGCCCCGCCTTCATGGCGAGCGAGGTACCGCCGCTGGAGGTGCCGCACTGGCTGTTACGCCCGGCGAGGATGATCAAAGCCACCTTCGAGGAGCCGGAGAAAGCCTCGGCCTGGTACCGAGACCAGGTCACCGACCTGGCCCCCTCCTTCATGACCGACCACGACAAGGATCCCGCGCGGCGAACCGAGCGGTTCGCGGCGGCGGATGACCGGCTTGGCTGGGGCGGGGATGTCGTCGGAGGGTGGTATCTGCGGGGTACCGGGTTCGCCTCAGTGCAGGTGGTCGCGTGCAGCGTGAATCGGGTCCGCCCGACGATCCCCTGCCCGATGATCCCCCGGCCACCGTTGGGAGGCGCCCCCTGATGCATCCGGCCCGGAAAACCGACGGCCCCCGCCGGAGGGGACCGGTCGGGGGACGTCGGTGCGGGAAGCCGGGGGGGAGTTGGCTTCCCGGGTCTGTGGGCTGAGCCCGAGGGTGGGTTAGTCGAGGGCGTTGGCCAGGTCGCTCTGCCAGTACGTGACCTGGGCGGTGTCGTCGATGTAGACGGAGCCGCCGGGCAGTTCGACCGACTTGGAGTCGTCGGAGCCTTGGAGGAAGACCTCCAGGGAGGTGGCCTTGTAGCCGTTCTGGCCCGAGCCGTCGGCGGACGAGGTACGGATCCCCGCGTACGCGGTCTCGCCCGGGGCGAGGGTCACGACTGCCTGCGGCTTGGAGTCCTCGTACACGGGGGTGGCGGCCTGGGCGTCTTCGCCGAACTTCAGGATCGGGTAGCCGGGCATGTTGCAGTCCACGCCGGCGTGGTTGTTGACCTCGAGCACCATGTAGTTGACGGGCCGCTGAACGCTCTTGACGCCGATCGTCAGCTTGTTGATGTCACAGGGGCCGATCTCCTGCTCCGAGTTGTCCGACCCACCGGAGCCCCCGGAGCCCTTGGCACCGTCCTTGGAGGACCCGGCCTGCTCGGTGCCGCCGCCCTTCTTCCCGTCGCTCGCGCCGCCCGTGGCATCCGAGCCGCCGGACCCGTTGGAGCCGGACGCCTGGTCGGCCGGGGCGGAGGTCGCACTGTCCGGCTTGCCCTCGCTCTCGGTGCCGGTGCCCTCGTTGCTGTTGCAGGCGGTGAGGGTGAGGGCGGCGACGGCGGTCAGGCCGACGGCGGCCAGGCGCAGGGTGCGGGCGCGGCGCGCGGTGAAGGCGGTGATCGACATGGTGGGTTCCCCCCAGTGGGACTTGGCCGTTTCCGGTCTGTCTTTCTCGGTACGGCTAAGCCTGTCGTCCCCCACTGTCGTTCGACTGCCGCACCACTGCCGCCCGACTGCCGAGCCGCTAACGTCCCACTAACGCCCCGCCCTCAGCGCCCTCCAGCTACTTCCGGGTCCGCGCTCTACTGCCAGGTCGCGGTGTCGGGGTCGATGCTGTGGGCGCGCGCGCTGGCGTCGATGATTCGACGGAACCACGTGGCAAGGCCGGGGCGGATGCCGTCGTAGTGGGCAGCAAATCCCGGATCGGCCTCATACGTGCGGCCGAGACAGACCTGCATCTGCCTGGTGAGGGGAAAGTACGAAGCAAAAACTTCGCGGTGCCGCTCGACGAGTTGGTTCGCTTCCGGGCTACCAGGTGTGACGCCGGCGTCCATCGCATCCCCGAGGGCGCGGTCGAGGTCGGCAACGGCGTCGGCGATGGCCTGCCATTCCTCCGGACCGCGGGAGGCTGAGCGTTCGGCGTACTGCCGCCATTGCGTCGTGTCTCCGTAACGCTGACGGGCTTGGGCGGGCGAGTCCGGGTTCCACTGGGGGCCGCAGATCGCGGCCTGCTGCTCGATGGTCAGCAGCAGGCCGCGCTCGTGGGCGTCGATCATCCGGTCCAGTCCGGCGCTGAGCTGCTGGAGGCGGTCGATCCATTCAGCGACCTGGGCGCGCTGTGCGCGCAATGCGCCGGGCACGTCTGCGGTCGAGTCCTCCAGGATGGCCCGAATCCTGTCCAGGCCGAGACCGATGTCACGGTAGACGACGATGCGGTGCAGGCGTTCCAGATCGCCGGCGGTGTAGAGCCGGTATCCGGCAGCCGTGCGCAGCGACGGTCGCGCCAGACCGATCTCGTCCCAGTGGTGCAGCGCGCGGACTGTCACGTCCAGACGCGTCGAGACCTGCCCGACGGTCAGGCCATCGGCGTCAGTGGCTTCAGGCATGCTCCTCATTGTCGCCGTGACGGTCGCCCGGTGGCGGTGGGGTGATCCCGATGGCTGCAAGGTTCCGCGCCTCCTGACTGGCCGGATCGAAGGGCTTCGCCGCAGTGAAAACGATCCGTGCGTTCTCGGGGGTGATCACCTCCACATCGCGGGTGTTCCAGGGAGTGTCCCGTGGGCCGTCGACCGAGTTCGGGCGCAGCGCACGGCATGCCTCGACAAGGGAATCGACCTGGCTGAGCACACCCGCGAAACTGAAGCTCATCGCTGGTGGCTGCTCCGGAACGCTCGCCGCCGTGACGAGGAGTACGTCCTGGAACGCCCATCGGCGCAGATGCACAAGCCTGCCGGGGATGCTGAACAGCTCGAAGAACCCGAGCCCACGAATCCAGAAGTCCACCGAAGCCGCCAAATCGCTCGTGGGGATCGTCACGAACGCGGGCATTCCGTAGATGCCACGGAACGGCTCCGGCGGAACCGCATCCGGGCCGGGAGCGAGCACGGGACTCATCTCAAACGCGTTGTATTAGTCACTCATGCACCCCACCCTCCGGCCTCACGCAACGTGAGGGTCAAGCCGGATCCGCCCGACCATCCCCTGCCCGGCGCACTGCTCTCACCCGCTCAGCCATTGATCAATCTCAGCGCTGATCCGCGCCTTCAACCCCGCGGGGGCGAAGCTGCCCTCGACCGAGGCGCGGGCCAGGTTCGCCAGTTCGGCGTCGCTGTATCCGAAAATCTCCCGGGCGCGCTGGTACTCCGCCGCCAATGACGTCTCCCCGTCGGTGTTCACGGTGACCGTCAGACCGGCCTCGACCAGGCGCGGCAGCGGGTGCTCCGCCAGCGACGGCACCAGCCCGAGCAGGACGTTGGAGGAGGGGCAGACCTCCAGCGGCACGCGGCGGCTGCGCAACTCGGCCACCAGGTCCGGATCCTCCAGCACGCGTATGCCGTGGCCGATCCGCTCCGCATGCCCCACCGTCAAGACCTCCCGGACGCTGGCCGGGCCGGCCGTCTCCCCGGCGTGGTGCACCAGGTGCAGCCCCGCCTCGCGGGCGGCCTGGAGTACGTCGGCGAAGGGCGCAGCCGGATAGGACTCGTCTCCCGCGAGGCCGATGGCGATCACCTGCGGGTACCGGGTGGCCAGCTTGAGGCTGTGCCGCAGCCGCTCGACGGGGCGACGGCGCGAGTGGTCCAGGATGACCCGGGTGTGGATGCCGTACCGTTCCGCCCCGGCGGCCAGCCCCTCCAGTACGGCTTGCAGCGGCATCTCCGGGTCGCCGACGCGCTCGCCGTGGGCCGCCGCGGTGAAGGTGACCTCCGCGTAGCGGACGCCCTGGCCCGCCTCGTCCTGGCAGAACTCCTCGGCGATGCGGCGGAAGTGCCGATGGTCGCGTAGCAGCGCGCGCACCGCGGCCCGCTGGTCGGCGAACTCCCTGAAACTGGTGAACGGCCGGTCCTCGACGGGCGGCTCGCCTCCCAGCTCGCGGATGGTTGTACGGCGGACAGTGCTTTCCAGATGGGTGTGCAGATGGGCCTTGGGCAACAGCCGAAGATCTCTCACGGCAGGACCCTAAGCAGCCGGGGCCCGCGGCGCCGACATTATTTCGGCGCCGCCGCGGCCAGGCGTCGGCCCGATCCAGCGGACCGGGCCCCGCGCCGAAAAGTTTCTTCGCAAACCACCCGGGCGACGATAGAAAAGAGCACTGATCAGCGCCGACACCGAACGGAGCATGATTTTGACCTCAACGGAACGCGCCATCGCCGCCGCCGAGGCACACAGCGCGCACAACTACCATCCGCTTCCGGTCGTCGTCGCGTCCGCGGAGGGCGCCTGGATGACCGATGTCGAGGGGAGGCGGTACCTCGACATGCTCGCCGGGTACTCCGCGCTCAACTTCGGGCACGGCAACCGGCGGCTGATCGACGCCGCGAAGGCCCAGCTGGAGCGGGTCACGCTCACCTCCCGCGCGTTCCATCACGACCGCTTCGCCACTTTCTGCTCACAGCTGGCCGAGCTGTGCGGTATGGAGATGGTGCTGCCCATGAACACGGGGGCGGAGGCGGTGGAGACGGCCGTGAAGACCGCGCGGAAGTGGGGCTACCGGGTCAAGGGGGTCCCGGACGGGCGGGCGAAGATCATCGTGGCGGACAACAACTTCCACGGCCGGACGACCACCATCATCAGCTTCTCCACCGACCCCGAGGCCCGGGCCGACTTCGGTCCGTACACGCCGGGTTTCGAGATCGTGCCGTACGGCGATCTGGCCGCGATGGAGGCGGCCCTGGACGCCGCCGGGGAGGACGCGGTGGCGGTGCTGCTGGAGCCGATCCAGGGCGAGGCGGGGGTGCTGGTGCCGCCGGACGGGTATCTGGCCGGGGTCAGGGAGCTGACCCGGGCGCGGAATGTGCTGTTCATCGCGGATGAGATCCAGTCCGGCCTGGGGCGTACCGGCAAGACCTTCGCCTGCGAGCACGAGGGCGTCGTCCCGGATGTGTATGTGCTGGGCAAGGCGCTCGGCGGCGGTGTCGTGCCGGTGTCGGCGGTGGTGTCGTCCCATGAGGTGCTTGGCGTGTACCGGCCGGGCGAGCACGGTTCGACCTTCGGCGGGAACCCGCTGGCCTGCGCGGTCGCGCTGGAGGTCATCGCCATTCTGCGGACCGGTGAGTTCCAGCAGCGGGCGGCGGAGCTCGGCGAGCATCTGCACAGCGAGCTGGGGCTGCTGGTGGACA
>NZ_MUNE01000165.1 GCF_002154605.1 Streptomyces milbemycinicus
ACGACAACAACTCTGACCGGGGCCACTACCGCATCACTGCCGCCCCACTAACGTCCGGCTAACACGACTGTGACCAGCGAAATGACGCCTCGTCGGCGGCCACCTCATGCGCCACTCATCGGCTTTGTGCCATGGGGTCAGGCCGAGACGAGCCGAAGGATCGCGGTGCCGTCCGCCCCTGCCACCACCTGGAGTACGACCGCTCCGTCCACCTTGTCCGGTGGCGGCCCCGCCATCCCGCACGAACTGCTGCTGCCGCCGCTGCGGAAGACGGCGACGCAGCCGCTGCCGTCGCCGCTCGCCCCTCCGCTCGTCTTGCCGTTCCCCGAGGTCACCTTGTAGTCGACCGCGTTCTTGCCGACCTTCGTCAGGGACAGCTTCGCGGGACCGCCCGGGAGCTTGATACGGATCGTCACCGGCTTGGTCACCGCGATCTCGCAGTTCCCGTCGGTGCATGCCTCTGGGTTGCTCCCGTCGGCCGCTGTCACTGCCGGCGACGGGCTGAACGGGCTGGACGGGCTGGACGTGGTGGGCGAGGGGCTGCGCGAGGCATGGGAGGCCGAGGGTTTGGCGGTGTCGGTGCCCTCGTCCGAGTCGCCGCATCCCGCCGCGGCCAGCGCGGTGACCGTGGCCAGCAGGACGCGGCCGGCCGCACGTCGTGTGCGCCCCACCGTGGTCGGATCCGACATGGCATGCCGCCCTTCGTATCTCGTCCGGAGTCGGGAATCAGGAGTCCGGAGCCAGGCGGCGAGCTTACGGTCCGGAGATCGGGAGGGGTCCCCACGTGATGCCCGCATACTCGGCCGTTGATGCCATCGTCAGCGGCCGCGGAGCAGAGGGGTGTTGAGGGTGTCGGCGCGGAAGACCGTCTTGTGGGCGCTGCCGCCCTTTCCGGCAATGCCCTTTGTGGTGTGGGGACTCCTCGATGCCCCTGTTCCTCTTCCAGGCCGGTGGCGAGTTCTTGTCAGGGGCCCGCGTCGCGGGATTCCGCACCGTCCCATTCCGCGTCGTACGACGACTCCCCCTCGTCCAACGGTTCCGTCGCCGCCGTGGTCGTCGTCGCCGCCGACGCCGACGCCGCGATGCTGAAGAGTCCGCCCTCCGGGTCGCGGAGGGCCGCGATACGGCCGTACGGGGTGTCGGCGGGGGCGGAGATGATGCCGCCGCCGAGGGCGGTGGCCTGGGTGGCGACGCGGTCGACGTCGTCGACGCAGAAGTAGACGTGCCAGCGGGGGCGGACATTGGGGTCGGGGGTGGCTTCCAGGGCGCCACCGCGCAGGCCTGCGACGGCTTTGCCGTCGATGTGCAGCACCACGCGGTCGTGCTCGAAGCGGACGTCGCAGCGGTCCTGGCCCTGGGCGTCCCAGCCGAAAACGTGGCCGTAGAAGAGCGCGGCCTCGAAGGCGTCGCGGGTGCGCAGTTCGAGCCAGACCGGGGCGCCCGGTCTGCGCTCGCCCCACCAGGCGGAGGTGAGCTCGCCCTCCCAGATGCCGAAGATGGCGCCGTCCGGGTCGGCCGCCCAGGCCACCCGGCCGCTGCCGAACTCCAGCGGCCCGACCGCGACGGTGCCGCCGCGCTCCCGCGCGCGCCAGGCGATCTCGTCGGCGCTGTCGGCCGCGAAGTAGGTGGTCCAGGTGACGGGGAGGGTCACGCCGGTCGCGGCCGGCACGCCCATGCCGACGGTCGGGGCGCCGTCTTGGGTGAACGCGATGGTGTAGCGGCCGTGGCCGTGGCGGCTGGGGCGGAAGTGCCAGCCGAAGAGGTCACCGTAGAAGCTCTGGGCGCGGTCCAGGTCGGTCGCCATGTGGCTCACCCAGCACGGCGCGCCTTGGACGGCGCGGAATCGCTCCCGCCGCTCCCGCCTCTCCACGCCCGCTCACCTCACTCCACCTCCGCGTGCGCGGAATAGTCGCCCTTACTGCGCCCTTACTGCCCGCGCGCGGAACGGTTGCCGACTCCGCGTGCGCGCAGCCCTCACCGTTCGCACATGATGCCCGATAGCTCCACTTTCCTCCGTTTTCCCGGAGCGCGCCACCTCGGCCGAGCGCCGGGGCGCGTACTGGGTGGTACATCGGCGCACCCGCTGTGGCGCATCACACTGGGTGTGCTACGGGACGCATTACGGACACCCGGCCAAAGCAGGGCAGTATTGCGGCCATGTCGAATCTCCGCTCAAACATCATCACCTGGCTGGGTCGCAAGTACTTTTCGAGAATTCAGAAGAACGGCTTCGATCTGTCCAAGATGTCGTTTTTGCCGAGCGCCACGCTGGCCCCGCTGCGACGCAATGGCCTGGACCCCGTGGACGAATTGTCCCGTACCAGGGCAAAGGAACCCATAAGCAAGCTTCCCCTGCCTTTCGGGATGAAGGGCTGGCTTGTCACCGGGTACGACGAGACCAAGGCCGTGCTGGGCCGGACGAACGGATTCAGCTCCGATTTCACCAACCTCGCCGAGAAGAACATCGGCATCGCCGCACAGCAGAATCCGGGCGGCCTCGGCTTCAGCGATCCACCGACACATACGAGACTGCGCCGCCTGCTGACGCCGGAGTTCACCATGCGCCGGCTCAGCAGGCTCACTCCGCGCATCCACTCCATCGTCGAGGAACGGCTCGACGAGATGGCCGCGATGGGCGCGGCCGGGGACCCGGTCGATCTGGTGCAGTCCTTCGCCCTCCCCATCCCCTCCCTGGTCATCTGCGAACTGCTCGGCGTGCCGTACGAGGACCGCGCCGACTTCCAGCAGCTGAGCATGGCGCGATTCGATCTGTTCGACGGGGCCGACGCCTCGTTCGGCGCGATATCCGACTCGCTGTCGTATCTGCTCGACATCGTCAAGAAGCAGCGCGAGTCGCCCGGCGACGGGCTGCTCGGGATGCTGGTGAAGGAGCACGGCGACGAGATCGACGACCAGGAGCTGGCCGGGTTGGCCGACGGGGTGCTCACCGGCGGCTTCGAGACGACCGCGAGCATGCTGGCGCTCGGCACGCTGGTACTGCTCCGCAACCCCGAGCAGTTCGCGGAGATCCGCGACAACGACGACGTGGTCGACCGGTACGTCGAGGAGTTGCTGCGCTACCTGACGGTCGTCCAGGTGGCCTTCCCCCGGTTCGCCAAAGAGGACATGGAGATCGCCGGTACGAAGATCTCCAGCGGCGATCTCGTACTGTGCTCGCTGAGCGGGGCCAACCGCGAGGAGAAGCTCGGCCCGGATATGGAGCGGTTCGATCCGCACCGGCAGACCCCGTCCCACCTGGCCTTCGGCCATGGCATCCACCGGTGCATCGGCGCCGAGCTGGCCAAGATGGAGCTGCGCGCGGCCTACCCCGCACTGGTGCGGCGGTTCCCGGAGATGCGGCTGGCCGTCCCGCAGGAGAAGCTCGCGTTCCGGAAACTGTCCATCGTGTACGGCGTCGAGGCGCTGCCGGTGACGCTGAAGTAGCCCGCCCGCCCCGATAGCCCTGATCGATCTGGATCATCTGCCGGGTGCCCCGCGAGGGCGCCCGGCGGGGCTGGGGCACAGGGGCGCGGCGGCTCAGCGCGGCGGCTCAGCGGTACGGGTCGTCCCGGCCCGGGTCCGTGCGCCCGCCTGGGTCCCTGCCCCCATCCGGCAGGTGGTCCGGCATGAGACTCCCGGGGCCCTCCAGGATTCGGCGATGCATGACCGAGCTGCTGCCCCGCAGGTCGAATTCCTGGGCCAGCCCGGTCCGGTGGAGCCGGCCCATCTCCTCATCCGTGAAAGTGACCCCGGCTATCTTGGTTCCCTTTCCGGAATCCCAGTTGTAGCGGTCCCACGCATTGAGCTGGTAGTCGAGGCCCATGTCGGGCTTTCCGTCGGCCCCGGGCGTCACCGTGACCACACCGCTGACATTCGTCATGACCGAGCCGACAGCCAGGTACCAATCCTCATTGCCCGACCGGTTGAAGCGAAAGGAGCTGTTCACGGTCTCCACCGGGATGGCGACCGGCCGGCCGCCGCTCTTCTTGAATTCCGCCAGCGCCTCAGCGCGCCATTTGTCCTCGTTGTCCATGATGTCGTTGATGGTCATGCCGCGAAATGCGTCGTCGCCTTTCATTATCTCGTCGACGGGCAAATCCAGCGTTGTGCCGGAATTATCCAGGTAATGCATCAGATGCCGCGCGGCGGCGTCCATCCCCATCAGCGAGGCACCCTCCGCCAGCGCCTTGGCCTTCTCCAGCGAGATCCGCTCGCCGAAGCCAGGGGACTCGACACCGTGCCGGCCCGACCCCGCGTCCGGGGAGATCTGCCTGATCCGCGGGGCCAGGACCCCCGCCGCCACCAGGTCGTCCTTGTGTGCCGCCCAGAGCTCGCCGCGCGCCCGCGGACTCAGGGACTCCCACAGCCGACGCAGCTGCGCGCGCTGCTCCGGCGTCGCCTTGTCCCCCAACGAGGCCAGCTCGACCGCGCGGGGGGCCATGTCCTCATCCAGTGAGGTGTAGACGGCGTGTCCCGCGTCGCGGGGGTCCTGGCCATGGCTGGCGCGCAGGGCGCGGCAGACGGCGGCGTCGATCTCCGCGGCGTAGGTGACCAGCCCCGTGATGGAATCGGCGTACCACTTGATCAGGTCATGGGTGCGCTGGCTGTCGCTGTCGACGTTGCACAGCGCCTCGGACACCCGCACCGAGCCGTCACCCGGGTCCTTGACCACCAGTCCGGGCTTCTCCTTGGCCGCGTCGGAGACCAGCTTTCTCGCCCGCCGCTGGATGCCCCGCAGCTCGATGCTCGCATCGTCCAGGACGCTCCAGATGCTCTTCGCCTCCCGGTGCAGATCCCGGAGCTCCTTCGCCGTCTTGCGGACGAATTCCCGGGTAACCGTGGCATTGAGACCGGCCCATTTCGCGGCGTCCGACTTCCGTACCAGGCCCCGGTCGGCATCCCCCCGGAGCCTTTCGAGATCGCTCACCAAGGTCTTCCAGTCGGCGACCGCCGCGCCCAGCTTCCCGAGGTCCATTTCGAGGAGGTTCGTATAGGTGAACGCCGCCATGCTTTCAGCCCCCGTATCACTCCGCGTCTCGCTTCACGCGGATCGCTTCACGCGTGCGGAGTGATGCGCACGTTAGCAAGGATCACAGCCATCGGCGCCGGTCCGATCGGGTTTGATGGGGGGATGAGTGATGCACAGACCATGCCCGATCGGCCCGATTGGGAGAAACGCTTCCGGGCCCCGCGCGTCTCACTGCCCGACTGGGCGGAGGACGCGCCGGACCGCGCGCTGTTCGTGTCCAACGCGACGGGGACGTACGAGCTGTACGCGTGGGACCGGGCGACCGGAGCGCAGCGCCAGGTGACCGACCGGCCGAACGGTACGACGGACGGGGTGCTCTCCCCGGACGGCCAGTGGATCTGGTGGTTCTCGGACACCGACGGCGACGAGTTCGGGGTGTGGATGCGCCAGCCGTTCACCCCGGGCGACGGGGCGGAAAAGGCCGGGGAAGAGAAGGCCGGGGAAGAGGAAGAGGGCGCGGCGGACGAGCCCGCGACGCCCGGCCTCGCCCCCTCCTACCCGGCCGGCCTGGCGCTCGGCCGCGACGGCACCGCGGTCGTCGGGCGGTCCACGGACGAGGACGGCTCCACCCTCCACGTCGTACGGCCCGGGGCCGCGCCCCAGGAGATCTACCGCCACCGGGAGTCGGCCGGGGTGGGCGACCTGTCGTACGACGGGACGCTGATCGCGGTCGAGCACACCGAGCACGGCGACGCCATGCACTCGGCCATCCGGGTCGTACGGCTGGACGGCACGCCCGTCGCGGAGCTGGACGACACCAAGGGCGGCACGGAGGAGCTGGGCCTGGCTGTCATGGGGTTCGCCCCGGTCTCCGGGGACAACCGGCTGCTGGTCGGCCACCAGCGGCGGGGCCGCTGGGAGCCCATGGTGTGGGACCCGGAGAGCGGCGTGGAGACGGCGCTGGCCATCGACCTGCCCGGGGACGTCGGCGCCGACTGGGTGCCGGACGGGACGGCGCTGCTGGTCGAGCACAGCTACCAGGCGCGCAGCGAGCTGTGGCGGTACGACCTCGCCTCCGGCGAGCTGACCCGCCTCGACACCCCGTCCGGCACCATCTCGGGGGCGACAGCGCGGCCGGACGGCACGGTCGAGTTCCTGTGGTCCTCGGCGGCCGAGCCGCCGCAGGTGCGGTCCACGAGCGGGCGGGTGGTGCTCGACCCGCCGGGGCCGCGGGCGCCCGGATCGGTGCAGGTCACCGACGCCTGGGTGGAGGGGCCCGGCGGACAGGTGCACGCCCTGGTGCACAACGGCCGTTCTTGAGTTCGTTCGGGAGCGGTTGACGAGATCCCGCCGATCTTCATGATCGGTCGGGGTCTTTGTCGTTTCCGGGGTCTGTTCGACCGTGTTCGGGGTGGGAGATGGCGGCGGTCTGCGCTGTCGGCGGTGGCGCCGTCTCGGTTGTGCGTGTTGCGGGCGTGACGAAGGGTCCCGGGGCGTCGGGGCTGGTGGTGATGGTCTGTGGTTCGGCCTGCTCAGTGTTCGGCGGGATGTCGCGGCGGCGGCAGTCCCGCGTGCACCACCGGTGCGGGCCCGCCCGGTTTCGGACAGCTGGACGGTGCGACGCCGGGGTCGGGGGTGAAGTCGGTGTCGGTGAGGTGGCTGCCGGTGCGTTGGTAGAGCCAGGTCTCGAGGATGTCGAGGTTGCCGGCGGTGACCATGAGGGCGACGAGGAGGTTCTGGGCGACCTGGCCGGGTGCGGGCCGGTGCTTGGGGTTGCCGATGTCGATCTCCTCGCCCTTGAGGCGCCCGTGGATCCCCTCGTTGTGGGACCGGATGGGCTTGTAGGCGGCAATCCAGGCGGCGGAGAGGTAGGGGATGTCCTGCCGGAACTTCGCGGTCTTGAGGTCGCCGGCAGCGTCCGCGGGGACGGTGATGGCCGACTTCCCGCAGACCTGGGGCAGTTGATCGGCCGACGGCAGGCCGAGCCACTCATCGGGCGGGAGTTGGACGGTGGGTTTGGCGGCCGGGTGGGCTGCTCGGCGGCGGGCGTCGTTGAGGTCCAGCACCGCCGAGCAGCCCACCCGGC
>NZ_MUNE01000166.1 GCF_002154605.1 Streptomyces milbemycinicus
GGCGGCGCGCCCCGCTGCTTCCGGCGGGTGCGGGCCGGGGCGGTCCGCCCTCGTATCTCGCGGTCACGGGAGAAGCCAATCGATGGGGTGGTGGGCGGCCAGGTGAATGGTGCCGTTGGCCAGGGTCATGGAGCCGAGGCTGAACGGCGGGCCTTCGGGGGACGACCAGCGGTAGCCGGAGCGGGTGGCGGAGGTGCGGTGGAGGCGCACCTGGACCGCGACCGGCGGGCCGTGTTTCGAGAACTCCTCACCGAGTTGCTCGGCTCCGAGGTAGGAGCCGATCTGCTGGCGCGACAGGGCGGTCCGACCCACGGTCTGGACCTCACCGCGCAGCACACCGTAGGTCTGCGTCGGCACGGACTGCACACTGAGGTCGACCGACGCCCCCGGCCGCACCGAGGCCGCCCGGTCCGCCGGTACGTACAGGGTGGCGACCAGCGGGTCGCCGGAGTGGCGTACGCGTTCCACGGAGGCGACGTTCGCGCCGGTGGCGAGGACGGAGCCGATCGAGACGGAGAGGGTGGTGAGCCGGCCGGCGGCGATGGTGCGCACCACCGTGGTACCGCGGGCGGTGCGGACCTTCAGCAGCGGCGCGCCCGCCCGGAGGGTGCTGCCCTCCTGTGCGAGGACGGAGGTCACCTGCCCCGCGATGGGGCTCTGCAGCACATAGCTGCCCTGCCCGTGGGTGAGGATGCCGGTGGTCTCCAGGGTGTTCGACACGGTGCCCGTGACGGCCCATACGGCGGCGCCGGCCATGACCACCAGTGTGACCGCCAGTGCCAGCCATCCTTGGGGGCGGGCGTAGCGCACCGGCAGATCAATGTCCTCTGCCGACTGCAGCTTGGCAAGGGCCTGCTGGCGGAACTGCACGAATGTCTTTCCTCAACCGCGAGAGAAGTGGCCGGATGCCCGGGCTCCGGCTCCGGAAGGCCGAATGCCCCGGACCAGGCGGGCCCGGGGCACAGGGAAGGCGGGGTACCGGCCTCAGAGGGTGGTGACGACTCCACCGACGATGCCGGTGGTGTTCAGGCCGGTGACACCGTCAACCGTGCTGGTGGCGAGGCCGACGGTGCCGACGGCGCCGGTGAGGGAGTCCACGGTGCCGAGAGCATCGCCCACCACGCCGAGCCCGCCCGCCACGTTGTCCAGCTCGGCGTCGGAGATCTCCTGGGTGGCGACCTTGGGCGCGTTGTTCATTGTTGCGTCTCCCTTGGATGACTGTCTCTTTGAGCTTCCGACCGCGCATGGGTGCCGACGGGGATCGGCTCCCACGGCATGGCCACGGGATCCCGTAAGGACCCGGGATTTCGTGGATGCCTGAGCGCGGAAGGGATGTAACCACGGGGCACACGGCACTGCGAATCAGCCAATCTCCGGAACCGGGCATTCCGCAACTTTCCGATCATGCGACATGTGCATTCGGGCACGTCATCGGCGCCTTTCCCTCACAGGAAGGTCACTCTTGGCGCCAGATGCCACGCCCTTTTCGCGAGGTGACGCACGTCATTTCGGCCACGACCGTCATACCCGGCGCGGGGGTTGGCCCGACGGCCGGGGGTCTACGCGAGTCGTCTGTGTAATAGCTGTGCCCATCGCTTGAAGACCGGGCGAACGACGACCACAGCCGGGTTCGAGCGGCATGGGACTACGACATGTACGACTTCGGACCACCCTTGCCGCGACGGAGGGGCGCTCGCGCACGTATTGACCGATTCGGCACCTTACGAGGGTGCGAGAACGTAGGGGCGCTCTCCGCGGGGCGTGCGTCGACTTCACCCCATGCATCCTCGTCGTCAACAAAACCGACCTCGCCCCCTACGTCGGTGCCGACCTCGACACTGACCACATGGCGAGCCGGGAGCGCCGCGTGACCCCCGCGACCGGCTCGCCACCGACACACACCGGGGTTGCCGTCCACCCACCCGCGGGTGCCACGGCGCAACGAGCCGCCGACACCGAAGGCGGCGATGCCGAGAAGAACGGTGTTTGGGGCAACGGGGTCCGCGCCACCGCCCGGATCCGCGCCGAACACAACGACCGCGCCACCACGCTCCCGCCCCTGCACAGCGACGGCCCCTTCCACCTGCGGCGACTACGGTCATCCGGCGGACGAGAACGCGTCCTTGATCTGGCTGCCCCAGTCGTTGATCAGCACACGCGGCAGCACCCTGCACCAGACCTACACCGTCGACGTCGCCGCCTCCTCGCGGCTGCTGCTACGCGAGGAACAGCTGCTCGGCCGTACGGCGGAGCCACCCGGACACCTCACCACCCGCCTCACCGTACGCCGCGCCGGCCGGCTCATCCTCGACCAGCACACCACCTACGGAGTCCCCGCACTCGCCTGGGACGGCCCCGCCGTCCTGGGCGGCCACCGGGCCTGCGGCCAACTCCTCGTCGTGACACCCGAGCCCCACCCCCTGGAGGAGCCGGTCCACTTGGGCGAAGACCCGGCGGACGGCTGCGCCGTACTGGCCCCACTCGCCGACAGCCGCGCCCTGCTCACCACCGCCATCGCCCCCACCCCGGCCCGGCTGCGCCTCCTCCTCGACGCCGCGCTCGCAGTTGGAGTGCCCGCTATGCGCTGTGGTCGGCGAGGGTCATGAGGTCGGTCACGGTGTAGGCGAGGTCGAAGTGGAAGCCCTTGCCGGTGCGCCGGACGGGCAGGTCGGCGAGTTCTTCGCCGTGGGCGGGGAGGAAGGCGAGGTCGGCGGTGCCGACCCAGGCATCGCTGACGGCGGTGTCGTCCAGAACGGACATGACCAGTTCGTGAACGGCGGGCTGGTCGTGTTGTCCGGCGGCCAGGCGGGGGAAGTGGCGGAGGTTGATCACGGGGCGGCTCATCAAGGCGGCGGGGTCGGGGACCGGCTGCTCCAGGGTGATCTTGGCTTCCGCGATGCGCTGTCCGGCGGAGGAGGCGGTGGCGCCGAATTGTCCGCCCGGGCCGAGGACAGGGGTGCCGGGTCCGCCGACGGAGTAGGCGCGCGTCTGGTGGACGGCGCCGAGCTTCTTGGGGAAGCCCTGGACCCAGCCGCGGGCCATGGCGGCGTCGTTGTCGACGTAGATGTAGGGGCACCAGGCGACCGGGGCGCCGTTGCAGTGAGCGTCCAGGGTGATCAGGAACTCCCGGTACTGCGAGCGTGCGGGGTCCAGGTACTCCAGCCCCGTGGAGGAGTACTGCCAGTCGATGAACATCGCGACGCCGCGGCCGGCGGAGTCCGGGTCGGGGGTCAGCCCCTCGGGCAGGGTCGCCGCGGCGGCGGCCGGGTCGGTGAAGAACTCCACACCCACCACCGTGCCGGCGTAGTGCCACGGCGGGGCGGGCGCCAGGTTCGCGATGCCGCGAGGAGACAGGGGGACGGTGTAACCCTTCATGACACGAGTTCCTTCCGGGAGAGGCCAGGATCGATACGATACGTATCGTTACGGTCGAGGCGACCGTAACACACCTTGCCGCTTGAGTGAAACGTTACGTATCGTTTCACTCATGGCACTCGTCTTCTCCTCAGGCTCGGCGACCAGTGGGCCGCGCTCCGCTTCAAAGATCCTCAACGCGGCGCGGGACGTCCTGTCGGCACAGGGTTACCCGGCACTGACCATCGAAGCCGTCGCGGCGGCCGCGGGCGTCGGCAAAACGACCATCTACCGCTGGTGGCCCAGCAAGGAAGCGCTCGTCGCCGACGCACTCGCCGAGATCTTCCGCGCCGATGAAATCCCCGACCTCGGCGACACCCACGCCGAACTGCGCCAGGCCGTCGACATGACCATCGACAACTACACCAACGAGGACATGGCCACCGCACTGCCCGCCCTCGCCGCCAGCCTCCTCCCCCATCCCGAGCTCATGACCCGCTTCCGGGAGACATTCCTGCACCGCAAGCGCGAGAACATCGCCGCCGCACTGCACCGCGGAATCCAGCGCGGCGACCTGCCCGACGACCTCGACACCGACCTCGTCCAGGACATATGGGCCGGCACCATCCTCTACCGACGCCTCATGACCGGCTCACCCCTCGACACCGACCTCGCCGAACACCTGGTCCAACTCACCACCAAGGCGCCCCCGCTGCTCCCCCGCCGCGAATCGCCGAGAACCTCACGGTAGACCGGGATCGGCGGCCTCCGCCGCGTACGCCCGCAGGAAGGTGTCCACCGCCGCGTTCGCCACAGCGCGCGTCTCGGCGGCGGAGACCTCGCGGGTGCCCAGCCGGGAGCGCGCCTCCATCGGGCCGGTGAGCAGCGCGAGAAACTGCTCCGCGGCCTGCCCCGGGTCGCACTGGCGCAGCCGCCCGGACAGCGAGAGCCGGGCCAGCCGGTCCGCCACCGCCTCGCCGAGACCGATGGAGGTGCGGCCCTGCACGGTCTCGATCAGCTCGGGGAAGGTGGCGACCTGGGAGTAGGTCAGCGACCGCAGTGCCCGCGAGCGTTCGCCGCAGCACACCTTGAGCATCCGGTACGCCACATCCTCCAGGGCTGCGCGCAGATCGTCGCCGGTGGTGCGCAGCCGCTCGACGACGGCCAGGTTCTCCCTCATCACCGCGTCGGCGGCGGCCTCCATGGCGTGCCGGAACAGGTTCTCCTTGTCGCCGAGGTGGTTGTACACCGTCGGTTTGGCGACGCCCGCCTCATCGGCGATGTCCTGTACGCAGGCCTGTGCGTAGCCCCGGCGGGCGAAGACGGTGAAGGCGGCCTCCAGGATGGCCTGCCTCTTGTCGATACGCCCCCGTGCGGCCGTCCGCGCGGCCGGAACCCTCACGCCTGTCACCTCGGCAGATTACCGCACGGTCGCGCCGAGTTGAACTCGTTGGTTCATTCTCCTGCACCGCTTTACTTTTCTGATCAGACCACTAGATTGAACCCGTCAGTTCAACTCTGCCAACAGAGAGCGCCCATGATCGTCAACATCCTGCGCTTCAGCTTCAAGGACGGCACGACCGACGAGAAGAAGGCCGAGGTCCTGGGGGCCATGAGGCGCACGGCTGCCGTCGAGTCGGCCTCCTTCGCGACCGTCGGCCAAGACCTCGGCGATCCCGCCGAGGGTTACACCCACGCGTACTGCGTGGGGATCGCGGATCTGCCGGCCCTGGAGCGGTATATGTACGACCCGGTGCATCTCGAGGGCGACTTCGAGATCCTGCCGCACCTTGCCAGGCTCTCGGCCGTCCGGCTGTCGGACGACATGGACCCCGAACTGGGCGCCAGGGTCACGGAGATCTTCCTCGCGAAGGTGGCAAAGTACCCGGAGTGGGGTGAGCTCCTGAACTCGATCCCCGACACCCGGATCTCCACCTAGGGACGACCGCGTACGGATTTTCCGGTTGCCCCAGTTTTCGACGCCAGGGCCGGATAGCGGGCAGCTCTTCTGACGGTCGATGAGTTTCGCGACTGTGCCGCGATATCCCTGTACGACGGGCGCTTGATGATGTCGACCTATCGGATCGGGTGGTGCGGTCCCGAGGATATCGGGCATTCCCACGCCTTCGGGTCGATCCGGAGTCCGAGTGAATGCTGCCCTCCGGTAATTATCGCGCTGAGCGCACCGGAACTACCCCGTCATGAAAATGCCAACTTCCTTGACCTCCTTGCCCGAGCAGACACCGCGATGGAAACATCACCTCGCGGACCGGCGCAGGTTCCAGTCGCTGGGCCCCAATGGCCGAGGAACGGATTATTCACATGAAGATCACGCCGCAAGTCGACCAGAAAATGGGTGCCACGGTCACCGAGTTCGACGTGGAAACGCTGTCGACGTCCGACGCGCTCCGTCTGAAGGATGCGATCTATCAGGAGAAGTTACTGATCCTGAAGGACCAGCACCTCAGTCCGCAGCAGTTCATCGCGCTCGGAAAGGCACTCGGGACGATCGAGGTCTATTACGAGCCGATGTACCACCACCCCGACCACGAAGAGATATTCGTGTCCTCCAGCACCCCGGAGTCGACACAGCAGGTGGGGGTCCCCAAGACCGGTGCGTTCTGGCATGCGGACTACTCGTTCATGCCCAGGCCGTTCGGCATCACGATGACCTACCCACAGGTGGTGCCCAGGACGAACCGGGGAACGCACTACATCGATATGGGAAAGGTGTTCGCCGGCCTGCCCGAAGAACTGCGTTCGGTGGCCAGGGCGACCAAGGGACTGCACAGCGCGAGGCGCTATTTCAAGATCCGGCCGTCCGATGTCTACCGCCCCATCTGTGAACTCGTGGACGAGATCGAGAAGAAGACCCCGCCGGTGATGCACCCCACCGTCTTCGTCCACCCGGTCACCGGGGAAGAGGTGCTGTACGTCAGCGAGGCCCTGACCTGCGAACTGCACGACCAGCACGGCCGGGCGCTGGAGGACGACTCGCTGCACCAGCTGCTCGAGGCCAGTGGTCAGCTCGACACGACGTTCAGCGACGAGCACATTCACACCCAGACATTCACCGAAGGCGACCTGCTCATCTGGGACAACCGCAGCCTCGTCCACCGCGCGTTGCACAGCCCCACACCGGAGCCCAGCACCTCGTACCGGGTGACCGTCCACGACGACCACGCCTTCTACGGGCCGACGACATGACGGCCGGCCCCCTCGCGCGACCAACCGCCGGAACCGTCACGGCACACCCCGACGACCCGGCTCTGCGTGAACGGGTGCTGCGTCCCTACCGCACGAACTGCCGGTATCTCGGCCCCGCGGAGGTACGCCTGGAGAACGAGGCCGTCACCGCCTCCGGTACGTTCCGCATCGGCGAGTCGTGCTACATCGACGACACCGGCCACTTCAACGCGGTCGAGTTCAACATCTGCTTCAACCAGATTGCCTACTACCTGATCGCCAAATGCGCCCAGAACCGGCTGCCTCCCGTCTTCGCAGCCTGGACACTCGACGACTACTGGCAGCGTCAGCTCTCCGACATTCTGATCACCCGGTTCACCAGCAGATTCCACCGCGCGATCCGGGGACAGGAGTTCCGCGGCGAGCTGAGCTTCACCGACTTCAAGCTGCGCTCCGGCGAGAACGGCAGGGCGCCGTTGGCCCTCATCGAGAGCGAGTGCCGGTTCTGGGACAAGGGCGGCGGGCGGTGCACGGGCGAGATCCAGATCGCGCTGACCAACCTGCCGCAGGGTGCGCCGCGATGACCGAACCGGCGAACGCGGTGGACCTGCTGCTCTCACTCCCCCGGGCGCGCCGCAGGCAGACGCTGACGGACCTGGTCGCTGCCGAGGTCAGAGAGGTCCTGCTGCTCCCGGAAGACGCCGAGATGGGCGCCGACGTCAGCTTCTTCGACCTGGGCATGACCTCGCTCCGGCTGACCGAGCTTCGCCAGCGTCTGACCCGGATGCTGGACAGGAGGATCGAGATCGAGGCGTTGTTCGAACACCCGACGTCCCAGGGCCTGACCGATCATCTCGCGGGCACCGTGCTCTGCGATGTGTTCCCCGGCACCGCACCCGCCTCCACGCCCGCACCACAGAACGCTCAGGAGCTGCCGCCGATGGTCCAGGAGATTCTGCGGAACCTCTACAGCTGAGTCCCGCGGAGCGGCCGTGCACCCCATACCAGGAGCGACATGACGACACCCATGGGCAGCCAGAGCGGTCGGCAGCAGGCCCCTGCCCCTGACGGAGATCTGCTCCAGCGGCTGCTGCTGGAGAAGTACGAACCGATCGCCATCGTGGGCATCGGTCTGCGGCTGCCTGGTGGCAACGACACACGGGAGTCACTGGCGGAGTTTCTGCGCTCCGGACGGGACGGCACCGGGCCCATTCCCTCCGACCGCTGGGACGTCACCGCGTTCGAGAGCGACGACCCGGCCTCGAAAGGCACGATCCGTACACGGGGCGGCGGCTTCCTCGAGGGCATCGACCGGTTCGACCCCGCGTTCTTCGGTATATCGCCGAAAGAGGCCGACTACGTGGATCCGCAGCAGCGGCTGCTGCTGGAGACGGCGTGGGAGGCGCTGGAGGACGCCGGGCTCGACGCGCACGCGCTGCGCGGCGGCGACGGCGGTGTCTATGTGGGGATCAGCTCCGCGGACTACATGATCGCCGCGGAGACCCTGCCGTACGAGGCGATCAACGGCTATCTGGGGACCGGGACCGCCCACAGCGCCGCCTCGGGCCGGCTGTCCTATGTCCTCGGCTGGCACGGCCCCTGCGCGAGCTTCGACACGGCCTGCTCGTCGTCGCTGGTGGCCCTGCACACAGCCGTGCAGGACCTGCGGCAGCGGCAGTGCGATGTCGCCCTGTGCGGCGGGGTCAACCTGGTCCACCACCCGCAGGCGCACATCGTGACGACCGATGCCAACATGCTGGCGCCGGACGGGCGTTGCAAAACCTTCGACGACCGCGCGGACGGATACGCCCGCAGCGAAGGGTGCGGTGTCCTGGCGCTCAAGCGGCTGTCCGACGCCCAGCGGGACGGCGACCGGATCCTGGCCCTGGTACGTGGCTCGGCGATCCGCCAGGACGGCGAGGGCGCCGGTCTGACGGTCCCCAACGGAAGCTCCCAGCAGCGGGTGATGCGCGCGGCGCTGCTGAACTCAGCGGTGCGGCCGGAGGACATCCAGTACGTCGAGGCGCACGGTACCGGCACCGCGCTGGGCGATCCCATCGAATTGTCGGCGATCGCCAAGGTCTTCGCCGAGTCGCACAGCCCCGGCTCCCCGGTCTTCGTCGCGTCGGGCAAGACCAACCTCGGCCACGCCGAGGCTGCGGCCGGTGTCAGCGGAATCATCAAGGTGGCGCTGCAGCTGGGCGACGGGCTCGTCTACCCGCACCTGAACATGGACATCCCCTCCACCCATGTGGCATGGGACGAGCTCCCCGTCGCGGTGCCCCGCGAGCCCGTACCCTGGCCGACCGGTACCCGCAGGGCGCTGGTGAACTCCTTCGGTTTCGCCGGCACCATCGCGTCCGCGGTCATCGAGCAGGCCCCCGCTTCCGATGCCCCCGCGTCGGAGGCCCCCACGTCCGACCCGGCGCGGGAGGAGAGCGCCCGGCCCCGGTCCGGCGCGGCCGTGTTCACCCTGTCGGCCCGGACCCGCAAGGCGCTGGGACTCCAGGCGGAGCGGTACCGGCGCTATCTCGCCGACCATCCGGACGCCGACGTCGAGGAGTTGTGCCACGCGAGCAATGTCCTGCGGGCGCATCATGCCTCGCGTATCGCCGGAGTCGTCGGCGACCTCGCGGACCTGGAGACGTTGCTGACCCGGCAGCTCCGCGGGACCGAGGACACCCCACAGCAGCGTAAGGTGGCCTTCCTGTTCAGCGGTCAGGGCTCTCAGTACCCCGGCATGGCCGCCGGGCTCTACCGGGGGCACCGGGTCTTCCGCGACACCGTCGACGTATGCGACCGGCTCTTCGCGGAACACCTGGACGGGCCACCCGTCCGCGATGTGATGTTCGGTGAAGTCGGTGAAGGCCGGGCCGCCGGACTGCTGGACCAGACCCGGTACACCCAGCCGGCGCTGTTCACACTGGAATACGCCCTGGCAGAGCTGTGGAAGTCGTGGGGCATCCGTCCGGACGCGGTGATCGGGCACAGCATCGGTGAGGTGGCCGCGGCCACCGTGGCGGGGGTCTTCCCGCTTCCGGACGCGATCGGGCTGGTGGCGGCGCGGGCCCGGCTCATGCAGTCGGTGTCGGCGCCGGGCGGGATGGTGGCGGTGCGGGCGTCGGGTGCGGACATCGCGCCGCTGCTCGACCAGTACCCCGGTCTGTCGCTCGCCGCGCTCAACGCTCCCGACCAGTGCGTGGTGTCGGGTGGCGCGGAGCCGCTGGAGGCGATCGCCGCCGAGCTGACCGAGCGTGGTCTGCGTACCAAGCGGCTCCCGGTGTCCCATGCCTTTCACTCACCGCTGATGGACGAGGTGGTGGAGGAGTTCCGCGGCCTCATCGCCGGGGTGCGGTTCCAGGAGCCCGAGATCACCCTGATTTCCAATCTGAGCGGCGAGATCGCCGAGGTGGACGAGGTGTGCTCCGCCGGCTACTGGGCGCGGCTCATCCGTGAACCCGTCGACTTCGCCGGTGGCATCCGGACACTGACCGGCCTTGGACCGCACGCCATGGTGGAGATCGGGCCGGGCCGCTCCCTGATCAACTCCGGGCGCGCGGGTGTGACGGCCTCCCGCCACCTGTGGGTGGCGTCCTTGGGATCCGCGGCGGAGCAGGACCGCTCGCCGTACGAAGCCGCCGCCCAGCTCTACACGGCGGGGCTGCCCCTGTCGTGGCGGGGTTTCCACGAGGGCCGGCCGAAGCCGCGGCTCACCCTGCCGACCTACTCTTTCGACCGCAAGCGGTACTGGTTGCCGGACTTCGGCAGCAACATGGGAGCTGCCGCCCATCACCCTCTTCTCGGCACCGAGACCACGACCGAGAAGCAACGCGCTTCCTTCGTACGAGAGTTCGCCAACAGGATCAGTGCCGGTCGACCGGACTACCTGGTGGATCACATGGTCGTCGGCCAAGTGGTCTTCCCGGCGGCGGGGTTCATCGAACTGCTCGTCGCCGCGGTGGACGCCGTACACGGACACACCCGGTTTCCGATCGACGACATGCGCATTCATGAGCCACTGCTGCTGTCGGACGACGCCATCAGTCTGCGTACCCGGCTCAGGGCCACGGAGGACGGCGGCGAGCTCATCGAGATCCTCAGTGTCAGCGACGACGCGGGCATCGAGAGGCTGCATGTCACCGCGGCCGTCGGCAAGGAGGGCCAGGACGCCGTATCGCTCGAGGACGGCTCCGACCTGCTTGAGGAGCTGGCCGGAGCCGAGGCGGGGGACGAACAGCGAGACGAGCGGATCAGCGAGCTGTACGCGGACTTCGCGGATTCCGGTATGGACTACGGCCCGCGTTTCCAGCTCATCGAGTCCTTCACCCGCCGCGGCGACAAGCTCGTGACGGCAGAGATCACCGGTCCGGCCGGGGTGACCACCGAACACCTCCCCCCGGCGATCCTCGACTCCGCGCTGCAGACCCTGGCCACCATCATCCAGCCCGGCCTTCCCGTCCGGCTGCGGTCCTTCCGATTGCTCAGCCGACCCCGTGGCGCGACGCTGCGCAGCGTGGTCCGGCTGCTCCCCGCGCAGCCGTCCGCGGATGTGGACTTCGTCGCCGATGTGGCGCTCTACGACGGCCAGCGCGCCGTATGCGTGCTGAACGGCCTGGAACTGCGGCGGATGTCCTCGGTCGGCCTCGCCCGGCGGCGGATGTTCTATCAGACCCGGTGGATCGAAGCGCCCGCCGCGGCCACGCCACTCCCAGGGCGTCGTATCGCTCTGCTGCACAGTGGTCTGGAGGGGGATGAGTCGCTGGCCGAAGCGGCGGAGCGCACCGGCACCTCGCTCGCCTTCGCCTCCGACCTGGCCCAGCTCCCCGATCTGCTCGCACAAGGGCCGACCGATCTGTGCTGGTTCTGGCAGCCGGACGAGCAGCGCGCCGCGGTGCCCGGCCCAGGCCCCGGCCTCGAGGGGTTGCGTGCCGAATGCGAGCGGCAGTACACCGAGCTGCTGGAGCTGGTGGGCTCCCTGGAGACCTGCGGATTCGGGCCGGACCAGCGGCTGTGGCTGGTGACCAGAGGCGGCCAGTGGTTTCCCCAGGACGAGGCCGGCGACGGCAGCCGGCTCTCCGCCTCCAGCGTCTGGGGCTTCGGTGCGGTGTTGCTGAGCGAGTATCCGAACCACCGGGTGACTCTCCTGGATCTGCCGGTGGGCGAGAGCGACCCGGCCACTGTGCTCAGGGCGTTGCTGAGCGGCGAACCCGACGAATTCCAGATCGCCTACCGCGACGGTCTGCGCCACGTCCGGCGGCTGGTCCCGAGCAGCCCCGAGGAGCGCATCGGGACCGAGCAGGAGCAGTCGCCGGTCGACGGTGACCACACCTACCTCATCACCGGCGGGCTCGGTGGCCTGGGCCTGCTGACCGCTCGGACACTGGTGGACCGCGGCGCCCGCCACCTGGCGCTGGTCAGCAGGCGAGCCCCCGACGACCAGGAGCTCCACAAGATCGGACAGTCCCTCGGCGAGCAGGTCAGTGTGCGGGTGTACGCCGCGGATATCGCGGAACCCGCCGCCGTCGACGCCTTGTTCAAGAGTCTTACGGAGGAAGGACCGGCGCTGGGCGGTGTCGTCCACGCGGCGGGCGTGCTGTCCGACCGGCCCGTGAACTCACAGGACTGGGACAACATCGACAAGGTGTTCCGGGCCAAGGTCTACGGAAGCTGGCTGCTGCACCAGGCGACATCCGGCCTCCCCGATGTCAGGTTCTTCATCGGATACGGATCCAGCTCCGCCGTGCTCGGGCAGGCGGGCCAGTGCAACTACGCCGCAGGCAACGCCTTTCTGGACGCGCTCATGCACTGGCGCCGCGCTCTCGGCCTGCCCGGTACCGCGATCGACTGGGGCCCGTGGGCGGAGGTCGGCATGGCCGCGGCCCTGGACGCGGCGCACCAGCAGTCGTTCGAGCGGCAGGGAATGGTGTTCATCCAGCCCCGGGACGGAGCCCGCGCATTGACCACATTGCTGGACAGCCCCGTTCCGCAGATCGTGGTCGGCGAGTGCGACTGGACCGCGTACGCCGCGACAAGGCCGTTGTCCAACGCCCTGTACGAAGGGCTCGCACGCCCGAGGGACAACACCGTACGCACGCTCGACGTCGATCAACTGGCCGGGCTGCCTGAGGACGGACGGCGGCAGGCGCTCGCCGACCTGGTCCGCGGGACCGTGGCCAAAGTGCTGCGCTTCGACGCCACGGGTGACATCCCGGCCGACACCCCCTTCACCCACCTGGGGCTGGACTCGCTGGCCGCGGTGGACGTCAAGAACGGCCTGGAGGCGGCGCTGCGCACCTCCCTGTCGGCGTCGATCACCATGGACTATCCGACAACGGACCTGCTCGTGGAACACCTTGACGCACTGCTCCGGCCGGACGACGGCGGGACGAGCGACCCGGGCGACCCGGGCGGCGGACTGGATTCACTGGACGCCGAGGCCGAACTGGCGGCGCTGAAGGACCTCGGATGAGGGCGTACATCGAATCGCTGGAGAAGCTGTCCAAAACCCAGTTGATGCTGCTCCTCGCACGGCAGCACCAGGCCGAGACCGAGGGCTTGGCGGTCGTGGGGATGAGCTGCCGGCTGCCCGGTGGCATCGAGTCCCCCGCCGATCTGTGGGCGATGGTCGGCGAGGGCAGGGTGCTGGCCACCGAACAGGCCGGTGTCCCCACCGACAGCCTGGGCCGACCGCGCTGGAACCTCGCGGCACCGGACATCGCGCCGTACGCCGCCGCGCTCCGCCAGGGCGGATACCTCACCGATATCGACCGCTTCGACGCCGAGCGCTTCGGCATTTCCGAGGAGGAGGCCCGCTGTCTCGACCCGCAGCAACGACTGCTGCTCACCGAGACAGCCCGGGCGTTGGAAGATGCGGGCCTCACCGACCCGGGTGGCCTGTGCGTGGGGGTCTTCGTCTCCGTCACCACACCGGAGTACGGCCTGGCGGGGATCCGTAACGGCGTCACCGCCGACCGGATGTCCGGGCCGATGGCCACCGGCACCGTGGTCAGCGGGGCCGCCGGGCGGATCTCCGTCGGCCTCGGGCTGAACGGTCCGGCGCTGACGGTCGACACCGCCTGCTCCTCCACTCTCGTCGCGGTGCACCTCGCGGGCGCCGCGTTGCGCCGCAAGGAATGCGATGTGGCGATCGTGGGGGTGAGCCATCTGCTGCTGTCACCGGTCACCACCGCGGTCTTCGCCAAGGCGGGCATGCTGTCCGCCGCCGGGCGCTGCCGGCCCTTCACCGCCCGCGCCGACGGGTACGTCCGCGCCGAGGGGAGCGTGGTGCTGATCCTGAAGCGCGAGCAGGACGCCCGTACCGACGAGGACACGCCGTACGCCCTGATCCGGTCGAGCGCGATCCATCAGCACGGCCGGCGGTCCACGATGTCCGCCCCGTCCTCCGCGGGGCAGCAGCGGGCGATCCGGGACTGCCTGACCGCGGCCGGGGTCGACGCGGCACAGGTCGGCTACGTCGAGGCGCACGGCAGCGCCGACAAGGTCGCAGACGCCATCGAGATCGATGCGATAGCCACCGCGTACGAACGCGACTCCACGGACCGCCCGCCGCTCCACGTCGGCAGCGGAAAGGCCAACATCGGCTACCTGGAGACTGCCTCGGCAGCCGTGGGACTGGTCAGGGCGATTCTCGCGCTGCGCCACCGCACTGTGCCCGCGCAACCCGATTTCACCGATCCCGATCCGGCCGTCTTCAGCCGCCCCACGTCGGTGACGGTGCCGACGAAGGCCCTGCCGTGGCCCTCGGGGGAACACCGGCTGGCAGGCGTCAACGCGTTCGGCTTCACCGGGGTCAACGCACACGTCCTCATCGAAGCCGCCGCCACCCCACGGCCCGGTCCCCTTCCTGGCTCGCCACCGAAGGCCGGCGGCCACCACTGGCTCGACTCCTACACCTGGCACTGACCGCTACCCCTGGCGAGTGAGGCACTAGATGAGCAGAACGCGGCCCAGCACAAGGACCGGAACACTTCAGGACAGCCTGGCCCGCCACGCGGCCGAACGGCCCGATCACCCCGCGCTGGTCTGTGGATCGGTCCAGGTCACGTACCAGGAACTGGACCGGAGGAGCGACCGGACCGCTCAGGCGCTGACCGCCTCCGGCGTCCGGCGCGGCAGCCGGATCGCGCACTTCGCCGCCGACTCGGAGAGATTTCACGAGATCGTGCTGGCGTGTGCCAAGACCGGTGCGGTCCTCGTCCCGATCGACTGGCGGCTGACCACTGCCGAGGTCACCCATATCCTGCGTGATTCCGGTACCGAGCTGTTGTTCTTCGGACCGGCCCTGGCCCCACTGGTGCGGGAGGCCCGGCCGGCCCTGCCGAAGCTTCAGCACACCGTCCCGCTGGACACGGCCGGTTTCGAGGCATGGGCAGACGACCGGCCCTTCGACACCGGATTCACCGCACCCGCCGAGGCCGACGCCGACGCGGACACCGAAGTCGTACAGATCTACACGAGCGGTACGACGGGGGCGCCCAAGGGCGTCGTGCTGGCCCAGCGCAGTTTCTTCGCCGTCGCCGGCATGCTCGCCGAACACGGTCTTGAGTGGATCGACTGGCGTGCAGACGACCGGAGCCTGGTGTGCGTCCCCGGCTTCCACATCGGCGGCCTGTGGTGGGCGATGCAGGGGCTCAACGCCGGTGTCACAAACGTACTGCTCCCCGCGTTCGACAGCCTGCGCGCGGTCGACCTCATCAGGGAAGCCGGGATCACCACCGCCTGCATGGTGCCCGCGATGATGCGCATGATCTTGGACGAGCCGAATGTCGGCAGACCGGATTTCGCCTCGCTGCGCAAGGTGGTCTACGGAGGGTCCCCGATCTCGGACACGCTGCTCCGCCGCGGCCTGGACATCTTCGACTGCGAACTGGCCCAGATCTACGGGCTCACCGAGACCGGCAACACCGCGGTCTGTCTGCCTCCCTCGGAGCATCGGCCGGGCAGTCCCCGGCTCGCCGCGGCCGGACTCCCCTATCCCGGCGTACGGATGAGGATCGTGGACTCCCAGGGCGACGATGTGCCGACGGGAGAGATCGGCCAGGTGTGGCTGCACACACCGGCCCGGATGGCCGGATACTGGAATCTGCCCGATGCGACGGAGCGCACCCTCGTCGACGGCTGGATCGTCACCGGGGACGCGGGCTACCGGGACGAGGACGGCTACCTCTACATCCGCGACCGGATCACCGACACCATCATCGTCGGCGGGGAGAACGTATACCCGGCCGAGGTGGAGAACGCCCTGTGCCGCCACTCGGCCATCGCCGAGGCCGCGGTGGTGGGCGCCCCCAACTCCGCGTCGGGCGAAGAGGTGCGCGCGTACATCGTGCTGCGCCAGGGCCATGACGTACCGGCGGCACAGGAGCTGACACGGTTCCTGAGCGGCCAGCTCGCCCGTTTCAAGATCCCCGCCACGTACCAGGTCATCGACGTGGTGCCGCGCAACCCCAGCGGCAAGATCCTGCGCAGAAAGCTGCGCGAACAACTGTGGGCCGACAGCGACCGCAAGGTCAACTGACCTTGGGAGGAGGACATCCGATGATGGGCATGGGCATCCGAGGTGCTCGTACGGCGATCAAGCTCGCCACGTTCCGGACCATGATGGCGGGGGCCGCGCTGACCGGGGATCCCGCCGCGAAACTGCTGGGGAGACGGCAGCCCGCGAATCCGTTCCCGCTGTACGAACAGATCCGGGAGCACGGCGATGTCTACCGCAGCAGACTCGGGATCTTCTGCACCGTCTCACACGCCCAGTGCCGAGCGGTCCTGAAGGACCCCCGGTTCGGTATGCCGGTTCCCCCCTCGCCCCCGGCCTGGGAGATGTACCAAGGGGACGCGGACACGCTGATCCACCCCATCGAGCGGTCGCTGCTGGCGGTGAATCCCCCCGAGCACACCCGGCTGCGCAGACTTGTCGCGCCCTGGTTCACCGCCAGTGCCCTCCGCACCCGCGCCGCCAGGGTCGAAAAGATCGTCCACAGCCATCTGGACCGCATCTCCGACGGCCAGGACTTCGACCTGGTCCGCGACTTCACCGCGCAGGTGCCCACCGCCGTCATCGGTGACATGCTCGGCATCGAGATCGAGAACTACGAGCAGTTCGGCCGGTGGGGCATGGCACTGGCCACCACCATCGACGGCGTACGCACCATGGGCGAGCGCCGGATGGTACGCGCGGTGCTGGCGGAGATGACGTCGTTCTTCACCCAGCTGATCGAAGAGAATCGCCGCGCGCCCCGCGACAACGCGATCAGCGGCCTGGTCGGCGCCGAGGTCGACGGCCGGCCGGTCACCGACGAAGAGCTGATCGGGCTGATCGGACTGCTGCTGGCGGCCGGTCTTGAGACCACCGTCAACCTCATCTCCAACAGCGTGCGCTTTCTGCTGGAACACCCGGATCAGAAGCGACTGTTCCTCGACAACCCCGACACCGCGCCCGACGTGGTGGAGGAAGCTCTCCGCTACGACCCTCCGGCGATGTTCACCGTCCGGATGGCCCTTGAGGACGTCGAACTCGACGGCCGGCTGATTCCGCGCGGCGGTTGGCTCGTACAGCTGCTGGGGGGCGCCAACCGCGACCCGAAGGTGTTCACCGACCCTCATCGCTTCGATGTCACCCGGGGCAACATCCGGGAGCACATCGCGTTCTCCGCCGGTGCCCACCACTGCGTCGGCTCAGGGCTGGCGAGGCTGGAGGCGGAGATCGCGCTGCGCGAACTGTTCGCGCGCTTCCCGGACATGCGGATCGCCGGTGACGTCACCATGCGGACCGCCCGCAGCGCACGAGGTCCCCAGAGCATTCCGATCAGCGTGGCCCAGGCCGTCGGACCAGATCCGTCCCGCCGGGCCTGATCCGTACCGAAGGAGTCAGAAGAACCATGCGTGCCGAAGATGTGCGCCGCCACTATGCCACCCCGATCGGTGCCCCCGCCTACCCGCCGATGCTGCCCAAGTACATCGATCGCGAGTACCTCAACATCTTCTATCGGACGGATCCGGACGCCGTCAGAGCCGTGACACCGGAGCCGCTGGAGATCGAGGACCCGATCGTGCGGTTCGAGGTGATGAAGATGAACGAGGTGACCGGGTACGGCCCCTACACCGAGGCCGGACAGGCCATCTCGGTCAGCTACCAGGGTGAACCCGGTGAGTATCTGCGCGCGATGTACCTGGACAGCTTCCCCGCCGCCGCCGGCGGACGCGAGGTCGGCGCCTATCCCAAGGTCCTGGGCTCACCTTCGCTCTACACAGACCACGCCGCACTCGTCGGCACCCTCGACTACGGCACGATCCGGGTGGCCACCGCGACCATGGGCTACAAGCACCACGCCATGGATCCCGACGACGCCCGTGCGCAGATCAGCATCCCCACCTACATGCTCAAGTTCGCCCCGGACTACGACGCGTCGATGCGGGCCTGCGAGCTGGTGCGCACGGAGATCACCGACATCGAGGTCAAGCAGGCGTGGACCGCACCGGCCAGGCTGCAACTGTTCGAGCACGTCCTCGCTCCCCTGGCCGACCTGCCTGTGCTGGAGATCATCTCCGCGAGCCACATCGTCACGGACCTGACACTCGGTCCGATGAAACCGGTACACGACTACCTCGAAGCCGCAATGGATCCCGCTCCGTCCGATCGATGACCAGGAGGCGCTCTCACTCGCGCAGACACCAATCAACGAACACCCCAATACTGGGGTCCACCCGCCCCTCCTCATCCGCTACCGCCGCCGTACAGAAGAACCGGACCTCACCGAACTCCAGATCCATCGTCTTCAACAGATTCCGCAACCCCAGCCGCTCGCACAGCCAATCCCGAGTTGTGTCGCTGTGGTCCGGGCGGTCGGGCAGGAGCGCGGACTGCCCGGTCATCAGGTCCCTCTTGCTGACGGCGACGGCGAGCCGGGCCTTGTCGAGGCGGGTGCCCATCGTGCGTACGGTCTGCACCGAGCGCGAGAACACGTCCTCCGGGTCGACCGTGGAGGCCAGTGTGCGGTCCACCTTCGGGCCTGCCGGGTCGAGGCGGGTCCAGAACGCGCCGACGGCCATCGGGTCGAGGACGAAAACGAAGGTACGGGCCTCCCGGATATAGCGCAGCGCGTCGGTCTCCTCCCGGTTGACGAACCGTTCACCGGCCGTGTCGAAGACATGCACCAGCCGCTCGGCGCGGCCGCTGCCTCGCACGAACGAATGGGCTCGGGGCAGTGTCTTCTGGGTGGGGCGGGTGTGGCCCTGGATCTCCAGGACCTCGTTCAGCACCCGCTGGTTCGCGGTCGACTCGGGGTCCGCGAGCCGGATCGCCGGCCCGCCGTTCTCCGCGGTGTTCTCCAGTGCCTTCACCATGGCCGCCATCAGCTGTGTCTTGCCCGCGGCCCGGCCGCCGATCAGCGGAAGGATCAGCTCGGGCATATGCCCGGCGTCCGGGTTCATCGGCTTGCCGCAGTGTTCGTGCACGCAGTGGCCGCTCAGCCGGGCGTCCCTGCTCATCAGCATCAACAGGGTCGGTATCCGCTCGTCGCAGGCGCACCGGCGCCGGAAGAGGCCGAAGGTACCGGGGCGGATGTCGGCGTGCCGGCGTCGGCAGGTCGTGCGGGGGCAGTCGTATGCCGGATAGGGGACGCGTTCGAAGCAGCTCGGGCACAGCATGCCCCGGGGCAGCCCGCGCAGGATCATCACCGCGCGGTCGGCGGCCCGCAGGGTGAGTGCGGTCAGCCGGGCGCCGAGCGTCAGCAGGGCCACGCCGAGCGCGTGCAGGCCGAGGAGCAGGCCCAGCACTGGTGCCGCGGCGGCGGCGCCGACACCGAGGCCCAGGTACAGGGTCAGACCGTAGGGGACCGAAGCGGAGCGGTGCGTAGAGGGTGCGGTGAACTGGTCGGCGGTCACCCGGCGGTACGCGTCGGTGACCGTGCGGACGTACAGCCGACGCCCCAGCGTGAGCAGTTGCCGCAGATCGCGGGTGGCGGGTCCGAAGAAGTAGTTGCGGTGGGCCCGTTCGTCGGCGGGGCGGTACGGCGGGATGGTCACGAACTCGGGGGTGCGCAGCCGCAACACGCCGCCCAGCAGCCGGCAGTAGCGCCACAGCAGTTCACTGACCAGGGCGGCGCCGCGCAGGGCCGCGATCACCGGGACGAAGACCAGGTAGAGCAGGAGCAGCGCCAGGTAGAGGGCGGGGACGATGATGAAGGTCAGGATGTCGCTCATCGAAGGCTCACCCCCCTTCCGGTCGGGGGCCGTCCGAGGGCCGCCGCTGGGTGAGCTTGCGGCGCCACTTCTTCACGCGGCCCAGACGGTTATCGGCGTGCTGCTGATACTCGTCGGCGAGCCGCGCGCTGTAGGGGCGGAGCGCGCGGGCCAGCCGGTCCAGGTCCTCGTACCGCCAGTGCTCGGCGGTGTGCCGGCGCAGCCCACGGACGATCTCCACGTGTGCCAGCGGCAGGGGGACCCGTTCGTAGTTGATCGCGATCACCCCGGTGACCTGGCTGAACAGCACCCCGTCGACATGGCCACGGTCCGAGGTCACTGCGGCCTGGTACACGCTGCGCAGATAGCCGTCGGCGAGGGAGAAGCCGAACTCCCCGATCTCGGTGCGCAGCCGGGCCGGGTCGACGGGCAGCCGGAGCATGGCGGGGAGCAGCCGGTAGTGCTTCAGGGCGCGGGGGGCCGCCCAGGCGTCGATCTGCGGGATCCGGAACGCACGGGCGAGCGCCGTGGCCTCGGTGGCCTCGCGCAGGGCCGTGTCCAGCTGGAGTGTGGTCCGCACGCACTCCCGGGTGACCGCCCGCAGCCAGGCATCGCGTCCGGGCGCGGTGAGTGTGTCGCACAGCACCAGGCAGGCCCGTAGCCCCTCCTCGTCCCGGACCTCCTGTTTCACCGCGCGGTCGAACCACTCGGCGACCGCCTCGTCCACCGGCTGGTCCGACGGCAGCCGGCGGGCGATCTCGGTCGCCTCCTCGTACGTCCAGGCCGGCGACGGCTGCCGCCACAGCCCCCGCAGCAGCTCCGCGTCCGGCGAGGCCTGGCCGCGCACCTCCAGGATCCTGAACAGCAGGCCGACCGTGCGGGCGGGCTGCCGCTCGGCCTGCGCCCGCCAGTAGTACTCAAGGAGCCGGGGCCGCTCACCGAGGTCCCGCTCGCTCAGCAACGTGGCCGGGAACTGGGCGAACAGCTGCTCCTGACCGCCCCGCTCGTCCAGCACCTCCTGCGCCGCCGTCGCCAGCCCGGCTCTGAACTCCGGGAGGGTGTGGACGAGGTGGGCGACCTCTTCCCGCAGGCCGGGGCCCGCGCCGGAGGAGCCGAGCAGGGCGCGGGCCAGGTCCAGGCTCTGGGCCGTGAGCAGCTCCGGCGGCGGGGCGAGCCGAGCGCCCACCGCCCACAGCAGCAGCCGTACCTGCTGGCGGCTGTTGGCGGCTTCGCCGAGCATCCGCTGCCACAGGGCGGTGGCCCGCTCCCGCTCGGTGGGATGCGTGATCGGCACCGGGCCGGGCGCGTTCTCCACGCCGGTCACATAGGCGCGGATCCGGGACTGGTGGAGCTTGCCCTCCAGCTCATGGTGGAGCGCCGTGTCACCGCCCGTCTCGGCGGCCGCGCTCAGCGCCGCGAGCTGGTCGTCGTCCAGGTCCCGGTGGGTGTGGTGGATGTCCGCCGCCACCGCCGCCCGGCGCGGCCCGAGATGACCGGCCCCGGGCAGCCAGTCGATCACCGCGCGGATGTCGGCGTCGGTCAGCTCTGTGCCGCCCGCCGCCGCGGCCGCCGCCACCGGGGCGTGCCAGTCGCCCAGCGCCCGCTCCTGGCCGTGCGTGTACTCGGCCGTCCACGACCACACCGAGCGGATCGCCCCGACCCCGATCCGGGTGAGCAGCCGCACCAGATGGTGGGTGGGCACCACCTCGGGGAAGCGGCCCGCGGAGAAGTCGAAGACGGTGTACGACTCCTCGTCGTCGGGGCCGAAGTCGGGCTGCGCGCCCGGCACCGTGCCGATCAGATGCAGTCGGCTGCGGGTGGGGCGGAAGAGGTAGGTGGCGAAGGAGAGGGTGCGGGCCAGCGGGGGTGGCAGGAGGTAGGAGACGGCCGCGAACCAGTGGGCGATCCGGTCTGTCGTATCGTCGATCACCACCACCGAGCCGTCCTCCGCGAGCGCCGCGAACACCGCCGCCAGCAGGGCCGGCAGCTGCTCGGCGTGCGGGTGCGCGCGGAGGAAGGCACGCGCCGAGCGGGGGGACAGCGGGCCGCGTGGCAGGGGCGCGGGCAGCTCCGGAATCTCGGTCGTCTCGGCGACGCGTGCGGTCCACACCGGGGAGTCCCACAGCTCGATCGCGAGCAGACCGCCACTGTCCGGTGTGAACTCGCCCTCGTTGTACAGGGCGTGGGCGAAATAGTTGCCGAAGCGGCGTGCCGAGTCCCGGCCGACGTACCGTACGCACAGCGTGGTGGCGCCGCCCTGCGGGTCCGGGGTGTGGCAGAGGTTCACCGGGCAGCGGGCCAGCAGCTCGGGGGTGTCCGACTCGGCCAGGGAGCGCGGTGGTTCGTACCCGGCAAGGCCCTCCACCCGGAGCCGGGTCTCGGCCGAGACCTGCTCGCTGACCGCGTTGAACTGGAAGCCGGCGGACGGGCTGAGCCCGTGCTCGCAGGAGGTGTAGTAGAGCTGCTGGAAGCTCATCGTCCGCGGCCCGCCTTCGGCACCGACCCGAACTCGCTCAGCAGCCACAACAGCGGATCCGCGACCCGGTAGGGCTGGATTCCGGTGTCGGCGACCCGGGACTCGGGCGTGGCGCTGCGGCCCAGTGCGGAGACGCCGAAGTAGCGGTAGCGGGCGAAGGTGTTCTCCAGGGACTGGTCGACGGGCACGCCGTCCCACTCCCTGAGCAGCTGACGCACCTCCTCGTGGACGCTGAGGCTGTCGCCGACGTCGAAACGGCCGAGCGCGGGTGCGTGCGACCGCAGCGGGCTGCCGTTCTCCATCAGATGCCAGAAGGCGTCCATCTTGGAGAAGACCACCGCGATCGGGGTGTCGACCTTCGCCGCCTTGCCGCCCTGAGCGGCCAGCAGCATGCCGCTCACCCGGCTCAGCACGTTGATCGGCGGGTCGATGCCGTCCTCGCCCGGCAGCGCTGTGCCGGGCGCCGCGCTGTCCCGGGCGCCCGGCATCTGCAGCGGGTCGAGCAGCAGGATGATGCCGTCCGCGTTGGTCAGATACCGGGTGTTCAGCTCCACGCTCTCCCGGCTGTTGAAGTCCTCGCCCGCCGTGTCGAAGAACGACAGCACGCTGTGCTGCGGCCGCTCCCCGAACAGCCCCCTGCGGCGCAGCCCGAACCTGAACACCAGCGGTTCCACCCGGTTGGCGTTGGTCGTCGCGGTCTGCGTGGGCGGAAACATCTGCCGGTCGCGGTAGAGCCGGTCCTCGTACTCCGAGCTGTAGCGGCGCATGGTGGTGTCGTCCAGGCCCATCAGCGAAGCGCCGAAAGCCTCGCCGATCTTGTGGCGCATCTCGTGCAGCAGCACGGTCATGTAGATCGTCTTGCCGGACGATCTCGCGCCCACCATCGCGATCAGCCGGTTCTCCACCATCCCGAACTGCACCGGCAGTTCGACATGGCAGACCGGGCAGATGCGGTACGTCGTCTCGCCGTCGCAGTCCGGGCACACCGCCGTCGACTTGCGGCCGTCGGCGGCGAAGTCCGGGCCCACGTCGTGGCTGGGGCGCCTGCCGAAGCGTTCGTCGAGTACCGGGTCACGGCGGCGCTGGCACTGCTTACGGGTGCGGCTGAGCCGGCTGTTGCAGCGGAAGCGGATCTCACGCGGGGCGAAGGTCTCGTAGCAGTAGGGGCAGGTGAGTCGTCTGGCCATTCAGGTCACTCGCAGCCGGTGCAGCGCCGTGGGGCGGATGTCGATGTCGATGTCGTGGTCTTGGCCGGAGTCGGGGCCGGAGTCGGGGCCGTCCACCGGGAAGCAGACGAGCCAGGAGGGGCCTTTGGTGCTGGGGAGGGGGAACTCCACGATGA
>NZ_MUNE01000167.1 GCF_002154605.1 Streptomyces milbemycinicus
CCCGTTCCCGTACCCCGGCCGGTAGAGTGCAACCTCGGCCGGGGTACGGGAACGGGATCAGAAAGGGATCAGGGTCCGGCCCAGGCTTTGCCGATGATCTGACACCATTTCTTCGGAAGGGCTAGCTCCGGTCCGGCCGCCACGGCCGGGCGCCAGGTCGGGACCGCGAGGTGCCACGTGGCACCCCAGGTACGGAGCCGGCCGCCAACGCGACCAGGGGACGGATGGGACCGCGCAGTGCGGGGCTACGACCGCTACGAGCCTGACGACCACCTCTCGAAGTTCGAGGCCGAGATGGAGCGGCTGAAGACCGAGCGGGAAAAGGCCGTCCAGCACGCCGACGACCTCGGCTACCAAGTCGAGGTGCTGCGCGCCAAGCTGCACGAGGCGCGCCGCAATCTCGCGAGCCGCCCTGCCTACGACAGCGCCAACCTCGGCTACCAGGCCGAGCAGTTGCTGCGGAACGCGCAGGTGCAGGCGGAACAGCTGCGCGCCGACGCCGAGCGCGAGGTGCGCGAGACCCGGGCCCAGACCCAGCGGCTGCTGCAGGAGCAGGCCGAGCGGCAGGCGCGGCTCGAAGCCGAGCTGCACGCCGAGGCGGTGGCGCGCCGTCAGCGGCTCGACCAGGAGCTCGCCGAGCGCCGCGCCACCGTCGAGTCGCACGTCAACGAGAACGTCGCCTGGGCCGAGCAACTGCGCGCCCGTAGCGAGGCGCAGGCCCGCCGGCTCATGGACGAGTCGCGTACCGAGGCCGAGCAGTCGCTGGCCGCTGCCCGTGCCGAGGCCCAGCGGCTGGCCGACCAGACCCGTGACCGGCTCGGCTCGGAGGCGGAGTCGGCCCGCTCCGAGGCCGAAGCCATCCTGCGCCGCGCCCGTACCGAGGCCGAGCGGCTGGTGAACACGGCCGGCGCCCAGGCGCAGGAGGCCACCCACCACGCGGAGCAGCTGCGCACCTCCACCGCCTCCGAGTCCGACCAGGCGCGCCGGCAGGCCACCGAGCTGACCCGGGCGGCCGAGCTGCGCGTGCAGGAGGCCGAGACGTCGCTGCGCGAGGCGCGTTTCGAGGCCGAGAAGGTGCTCACGGAGGCCAAGGAGGCGGCGGAGAAGCGGCTGTCGGCCGCCGAGACGGACAACGAGCAGCGCACCCGGACCGCCAAGGCGGAGATCGCCCGGCTGGTCGGCGAGGCCACCAAGGAAGCCGAGGCGCTGCGCGCCGAGGCCGAGCAGGTACGGGACGACGCCCGCGCCGAGGCCGAGCGGCTGATCGCCGAGGCCGACGAGACCGCGCGCGCCAAGACCGCCGAGGACTCGGCGGCCCAGCTGGCCAAGGCGGCCCGCAGCGCCGAGGAGGTGCTGACCAAGGCCTCGGAGAACGCCCAGGCCACCACCAAGGCGGCGGCCGACGAGGCGGAGCGGATCCGGGCCAAGGCGGAGGCCGAGGCGGACCGGCTGCGGGCCGAGGCGCACGACACCGCCGCGCAGCTGAAGGGCGCGGCGAAGGACGACACCAAGGAGTACCGCGCCAAGACCGTCGAGCTGCAGGAGGAGGCCCGCCGGCTGCGCGGCGAGGCCGAGCAGCTGCGCGCCGAGGCGGTGGCCGAGGGCGAGCGGATCCGCACCGAGGCCCGCCGGGAGGCGGTCCAGCAGATCGAGGAGGCGGCCGGCACCGCCGAGGACCTGCTGGCCAAGGCGAAGGCCGGCGCCGAGGAGACCCGCGCGGCCGCCACCGCCGAGAGCGAGCGGGTACGGACCGAGGCGATCGAGCGGGCCGCGTCGCTGCGCCGCCAGGCCGACGATGCGCTTGACCGGGCCCGCGGCGAGGCCGAGGAGCTGGTGACCTCGGCCGACACTCAGGCCGAGCAGGTCAGGTCGGAGGCGGCGGAGGCCGCCCGGCGGATCCGCGAGGAGGCCGAGGCGGCCGCCGCGGCCCGCCGCGAGGAGGCCGAGGCCGAACTGGCCCGGCTGCACGGAGAGGCCGAACAGCGGCTGGCCTCGGCCGATCAGGCGCTGCGGGACGCCCGCGAGGAGGCCGAGCGGCTGCGCCGCGAGGCGGCCGAGGACACCGAGCGGCTGCGCGGCGAGACCGCCGAGCGGCTGGCCGCGCTGCGTCAGCAGGCCGAGACGGAGGCGGACCGGCTGCGCGACGAGGCCGTCGCGGACGCGTCGAATATGCGCGCCGAGGGCGAGTCGGTCGCGGTCCGGCTGCGCGGCGAGGCCGCCGCGGAGGCCGAGCGGCTGCGCGCCGAGGCGCAGGACACGGCCGACCGGGTGCGCGCGGAGGCGAACGCCGCGGCCGAGCGCATCGGGGCCGAGGCCGCCGAGGCGCTGGCGGCCGCCCAGGAGGAGGCGGTCCGCCGCCGCCGCGAGGCCGAGGAGACGCTGAGCGACGCCCGCGAGGAGGCCCAGCGGGAGCGGAGCCTGGCCCACGAGCAGAGCGAGGAGCTGCTGGCCGCCGCCCGCAACCGGGTCGCCGAGGCGCAGACCGAGGCGCAGCGGCTGGCCGAGGAGGCCGAGCGGCACGCGGCGGAGCTGGTGGGCGCGGCGGAGCAGCACGCGCAGCAGGTGCGGGACTCGGTCGCGGGGCTGCACGAGCAGGCCGAGGCGGAGATCGCGGGGCTGCGTACGGCCGCCGAGCACGCCGCGGACCGCACCCGCCACGAGGCGCAGGCGGAGGCGGACCGGGTCCGCGCGGACGCGCACGCCGAGCGGGAGCGGGCGGCCGAGGACGCGGCGCGGCTGCGGCGCGAGGCCTATGAGGAGGCGGAGGCCGCCAAGGCGCTCGCGGAGCGTACGGTCGCGGAGGCGATCGAGGAGGCGGACCGGCTGTCCGCCCAGGCCCGCGAGGAGGCCAACCGGCGCCGCTCGGACGCCGCCGAGCAGGCGGACCGGCTGATCACCGAGGCCTCGAGCGAGGCCGAGCGGCTGCGCGCCGAGGCCCAGCAGGTGCTGGACGACGCGCGCCGCAGCGCCAACAAGACCCGTAACGAGGCGGCCGAGCAGGCCGACACGCTGGTCGGCGGCGCGACCGAGGAGGCCCAGCGGCTGGTCTCGGAGGCCAATACGCGGGCCCAGCAGCTGCGTACGGAGGCATCCGACGCGCGGGCGGCGGCCGAGCAGGACGCGGCGCGCACCCGGGCCCAGGCCCGCGGGGACGCCAACAACATCCGCTCGGAGGCGGCCGGGCAGGCCGACCGGCTGGTCGGCGAGGCGACAAAGGAAGCCGAGCGGCTGCTGGCGGATGCGGGTGCGGAGGCCGAGCGGCTGCGCACCGAGGCGTCGGAGACCGTGGGTTCGGCGCAGCAGCACGCGGCGCGCACCCGCGCGGAGGCGGAGCGGGTGGCCACCGAGTCCGCCGCGGAAGCGGAGCGGATCCGTTCCAAGGCGCAGGCCGAGGCCGAGCGTACGGTCGACAGCGCGCGCGAGGACGCCAACAAGCGGCGTTCGGATGCGGCGATCCAGGTCGACCGGCTGATCACCGAGTCCACGGCGGAGGCGGACCGGCTGACGAAGGAGGCGCGGGAGGCCGCGCTGCGGACCGCGACCGTCGCCGAGGAGCAGGCCGACACGATGGTCGGCGTCGCCCGCAAGGAGGCCGACCGGCTCGTCGGCGAGGCGACCGCGCAGGCGAACGGCCTGGTGGAGAAGGCCCGTACGGACTCCGACACGATGCTCGGCGAGGCCCGGGGCGATGCGACCGCCATCCGGGAGCGGGCCGAGGAGCTGCGGACCCGGGCCGAGGCGGACGTCGAGGAGCTGCACGAGCGGGCCCGCCGGGAGTCGGCGGAGCAGATGAAGTCGACCGGCGAGCGCGTCGACAAGCTGGTCGCGGCGGCGACCGCGCAGCTGATGAAGGCCGAGGAGAAGGCCAAGACGCTGGTCTCCGACGCCAACAGCGAGGCCAGCCGGGTCCGTATCGCCGCCGTGAAGAAGGCCGAGTCGCTGCTCAAGGAGGCCGAGCAGAAGAAGGCCGACGCCGAGCGGGACGCCGAGCGCAGGCGCACCGAGGCGGAGGCCGAGGCCAAGCGGATCGTCGACGACGGCAAGCGCGAGCTGGAGCTGCTCAAACGGCGCCAGGAGGACATCAACGCGGAGATCTCCCGTGTCCAGGACGTGCTGGCGGCGTTGGAGTCTTTTGAGGCCCCCGCATCGGGGGGCAGCTCGGGCGGGAACTCGGGAAGGAACGAGAACGGTGGGGTCAAGACGGCGGCCGGCGCGGGTACCCGGGCGAGCGGCAAGCGTTCGGACGGCTGAGACTCCTGGGGCGGGCGCTGCCGAATCGTAGTGTTCGCGGGCGGGGGCGCTAGAGACACACCCCGTGTCGTGTCCGTATCATCCCGACGAGTGACAAGCCGTCTGGCTGTCTGCCACTCAAAAGGCTGGACATTCTCCAGATCAAACGGACGTTGACTCGATGACACGCCGTTTGGCCCCCTAGGATTCCCTCTATCACCTCACCGGTCTCTTTCGACAGGAACCCCATGAGCGACACTTCCTCCCCCTTCGGCTTCGAGCTCGTGCGGCGTGGATACGACCGCGGTCAGGTGGACGACCGCATTACCAAGCTCGTCGCCGACCGTGACAGTGCACTGGCCCGTATCACCTCTCTGGAAAAGCGCATCGAGGAGCTGCACCTCGAGACGCAGAACGCTCAGGCCCAGATCAACGACGCGGAGCCGTCCTACGCGGGGCTCGGCGCGCGCGTCGAGAAGATCCTCCGTCTCGCCGAGGAGGAGGCCAAGGACCTGCGCGAGGAGGCCCGCCGGGCCGCCGAACAGCACCGGGAGCTCGCCGAGTCGGCGGCCCAGCAGGTGCGCAACGACGCCGAGTCGTTCGCCGCCGAGCGCAAGGCCAAGGCGGAGGACGAGGGCGCTCGTATCGTCGAGAAGGCCAAGGGCGACGCGACGACGCTGCGCCAGGACGCTCAGAAGGACGCGCAGCAGAAGCGCGAGGAGGCCGACTCCCTCTTCGAGGAGACCCGTGCCAAGGCCGCCCAGGCCGCCGCGGACTTCGAGACGAACCTCGCCAAGCGCCGTGAGCAGTCCGAGCGCGACCTGGCCTCCCGTCAGGCCAAGGCCGAGAAGCGGCTGGCGGAGATCGAGCACCGGGCGGAGCAGCTGCGCCTGGAGGCCGAGAAGCTGCGTACAGACGCCGAGCGCCGCGCCCGCCAGACGGTGGAGACCGCGCAGCGCCAGGCCGAGGACATCGTGGCCGACGCCAACGCCAAGGCCGACCGCATCCGCAGCGAATCCGAGCGCGAGCTGGCGGCGCTCACCAACCGCCGCGACAGCATCAACGCCCAGCTGACCAACGTCCGCGAGATGCTGGCCACGCTGACCGGTGCCGCGGTGGCCGCGGCCGGCTCCCCCACCGAGGACGAGCCGATCTCGCGTGGTGTCCCGGCCCAGCAGAGCCGCTGACGTCCAGCACCGCTGACGTCGGATCACGCCCGCGCATCTCGTGCCCCGCGCCCGCTCCATGCGGCGCGGGGCACGCGCATGACGGCGCATCGGGCGCGGGCGATAGAGGCCCTGGGTGTCCTCCTCGTGTACGGCCTCTTACGGGCGGGCCGCCCGGTGCGTAACCTCCCCCTGTGACCGACCGCAGCCTCGCCGCCCTCGGGTTCGCCGATGTGCCCGCGTTGCGGCCGTTGACCTATCCGGGCCGACCCGTCACCGCGCCCGCGCTTCTCGCGGGTTCCGAGCTGTGGGAGTTGACGCCCTCGCCGGGCGGGCCGGGCGGCTGGCCCGTACTCGGGGCGGCCCGGATAGGTCAACGACCGCCGCGCGAACCGCTCGACGCCGTACTGGCCCGGCTCGGCCAAGTGCCCCTGGAGCAGCGCCATCCGGTCATCGCGGTCGGCTCCAACGCCTCCCCCGCGCAGCTGCACCACAAGCTGACGGCGCTCGGACACCCGGCCGCCGTGCCGATGGTGCCGGTGCGGGTGCGCGGCATAGGCGTCGGCTGCTCGGCGCACATCGGGCGGTACGGGTACGTCGCCACCGCGCCGTACGCGGATCCGGCGGCCGAGACCCCGCTGGTGGTCAGCTGGCTCGACGCCGCCCAGCTGGCGTCGGTGGACGCCACCGAATTCCCCAACTACCGGCGGATCCTGCTGCCCGGCGCGAGCTTTCCGATGGTGCTGCCGTCCGGGGAGCGGCTGGGCGGCGCGTATCTCTATGTCGGCGCGCGGGGGGTGCTCGCGGGCCCCGACGGCGCCCCGGACCGCCCCTCCGGCAGGCCACGGCCTGGCGGTGGTGACCAGAGCGCCCTGCTGACCGGGCTGCTGGCGTCCTCGGCGCGGCTGCGGGGCCTGTTGGGGCCCGACCCGGGTGCCTGGATCCGGCGCGCGGCGGCGGACCGCGCACTGCGCGAGACGGCCGCCTCGGTGTTCGCGGATGAGGGCTGGGTGCTGCACGGTTACAATCCGCTCTCGACTCTCGCTTAACGGGAACCACCCTCGCGCGGTTATCCTCCTTACCCGCACGGGGGCACGCGCCCCGGACGCATCGCACGAGGGGCAGGGCATGATCGAGGCAGTCGGCCTGACGAAGCGCTACGGCGCCAAGACAGCCGTGTACAACCTTTCGTTCCAGGTGCGGCCTGGCACTGTCACCGGCTTCCTGGGGCCCAACGGATCCGGCAAATCGACGACGATGCGCATGATCCTGGGGCTCGACGAGCCCACCTCGGGCCATGTCACGGTGGGCGGCTACCCCTTCCGCAAGCTGCCCAACGCCCCGCGCCAGGTGGGCGCTCTCCTCGACGCGAAGGCCGTGCACGGCGGCCGCAGCGCCCGCCAGCACCTGCTGTGCCTGGCCCAGCTGTCCGGCATTCCCGCCCGCCGGGTCGACGAGGTGCTGGGCGTGGTCGGGCTGCAGAGCGTCGCGAGGAAGCGCTCCAAGGGGTTCTCGCTGGGCATGGGGCAGCGCCTGGGCATCGCGGCCGCGCTGCTGGGCGACCCGCAGGTGCTGCTCTTCGACGAGCCGGTCAACGGCCTGGACCCGGAGGGCATCCTCTGGGTCCGCAATCTGATGAAGCAGCTGGCGTCCGAGGGCCGTACCGTCTTCGTCTCCAGCCACCTGATGAGCGAG
>NZ_MUNE01000168.1 GCF_002154605.1 Streptomyces milbemycinicus
ACCCGTGCCCTTCGCCCGCCCCGCGGAGGCCCATATCCCCGGCCGCGGGGCGGGCGAAGGGCACGGGTTCGCCACCTGGGCCGTACTCCCCGCGGCGCACCGGGCAGTGCGACATGAGCTCCAGGTAGATGCCGCGGAACGCCGCCACGTTCTGTTCGGCCGTGAAGAGCTCCAGCGCGCGGGCGCGCGCCGCGGCGCCCAGGCGCTCGCGGCGCTCGGGGTCGGCGAGGAGTTCGAGGCACGCGTCGGCGAGCGCCCGTGGGTTGCGCGGCGGGACCACCAGGCCCGTACCGCCGATGACCTCGCACACCGCGCCGACGTCGGTCGACACCGTGGCGCACCCGCAGAACATCGCCTCCACCAGCCCGACCGGGAAGCCCTCGACCACGCTGGACAGCACCACCACGCTCCCCGCCGCGTACGCGTCAGCCGCGGACGGCAGTCCGGGGTCGCCGAGGCGTGCGAAGGAGACCGGGCTGTCGCCGACCGGGTGGGCGTCGGCCGCCTCGTCGGGGAAGTCGGGGAAGTCGGGGAAGAGGTGGGCGGCGAGGGCTCGGCAGTGGGCCGGGTAGCCGTCTGCGGCGGGGGCGGGGCGCCCGGTCTCGACGAGGCGCAGCCGCGCCCGGGGCACCGCACGCCGCACCTGGGCGAAGGCGTGCAGCAGGGCCACGACGTCCTTGGCGGGCTCGAGACGGCCCAGCCACACCAGCGTCCAGCCGTCGTCGCCCCGCTCCCCGGCGCCGCCGCCCGCGCCGCGCTCGCCGACCTCCGCGAAGCGGCTCGCGTCCATGCCGGGGTAGACGGTGCGCAGCCGCTCCGGGGCGCCGCCGCACCGCTCCTGCCAGCGGCGCGCATGAGTGTTGCCGGGGGTGATCAGCGCCGCACGGGCGTACGCCTCGGCGGTCAGCCGGCCCTGGAACGAGGCGAGCAGCGTCCGCACCGGGGCGGAGAGCACCGCGCCGCCCGGACCCGCCGCGCTCGCCAGGTAGTACTCGCGCAGCCGTACGCCGTACTCGGTGATCAGGAGGGGCGTGCCGAAGAAGCGCCGGGCCAGCAGCCCCGGGAGCGCGGCCGGGCCGGCGGAGGCGGCATGGCACAGGTCCACGCCGGACAGGCCCGGCTCGCCGACGCAGCTCTCCCCCGCGGAGCCCTCACCGACGGAGCCCTCGCCGCCTCCCTCACCGTCGCCGTACCAGTCGAGCGACAGCGGGCGCAGCGCGCGCTCCAGCGCGCCGGTCACGGTCAGCAGATCGGCCACCCGCGCCCGGTGCGCGCCCTGAAGCGCACCGGACGCGTGGCAGGCCCGCTCCAGGGCGCGTACGGCCGTCTCGGAGCGCAGGGCGGCGGGCAGCCCGCCGCGCTCCCGGGCCAGCTCTGCGAGCCCGTACAGGCCGCTGGCGAAACGGTCCGCCTGCGATCCGGCGGCCCCGGCAGGCCCCGCCGTCCCGGCGGCAGCGGGCGCGCCGGGGCTGCCGGGGCCGCCCGGCGCGCTGATCGCCGCCGCCAGCTCCCCGAAGCACTCCGCGAACCGCCGCCGCTCGCGCCGCCCGTACGTCCCCCGGCCCCGGCGCGAGCGGCGGCGGTTCGCGGAGTGCTTCGGGGAGCT
>NZ_MUNE01000169.1 GCF_002154605.1 Streptomyces milbemycinicus
CCCGAACCGAATGCCGCGAGACGACGGCGTAGGCACAGGCGAAGCGAAGCGAAGCCACCCGCGAAGCCGGCAGCACACAGCAGTCAACCCGAACCGAAAACCTCAGTAGCCGAGCTTCAGCAAGAGATCGGTGAGCTCGACCGGCGCGGTGATCATGCAGTCGTGGCCGGTCGCCAGCTCCCACACCTGGGCCGGGTCGCCGTTGGGCTGTATTGCGGGGACCGGGCGCCGGGTAATGCCTTCGGGCTCGCCGACAACACAGTGGATGTGCGTCCGGGGGATCGCGTCCACCGCCGGGTTGTCCAGTCGGACCGGTTGCTGGAGGCAGCGTACGGGCTGGTCCGACAGCATCGTGCGCAGCCAGGCGACGTCAGCCGGGTCGGTGACCCCGAACAGGCCCATGGGCGGCGGAAACTCAGGGAGCGGCGGGATGCGCCAGCCGCTGTCGGACTGGAGAGCGCGGTCGATCTGGGCCTGGGCGACAGGGAGGACATCGACCGCGGTCTCACCGTCCTCGGGGACCATCGCGTCGAGGTAGACCAAATGCGCGATGCGGTCCGGGATTTGGTTGGCCGCGGACGAGATGACCAGCCCGGCGTAGCTGTGGCCCACGAGGATCACCTCAGTCATGGCCCCCTCGGTGATCAGCCTGACGACGTCATCAACGTGCGTGTCGAGCCCCACCTCGGGGCTGAGCAGATGCACCTTCTCGCCGTAGCCGGTCAGCGTCGGCGCGGACACGCGGTGTCCCGCCGACGCGAGCAGCGGGACCACCCGCTCCCAGCACTGGCCGCTGTGCCAGGCGCCGTGTACCAGCAGATACGTGGCCATGGTTTCGCTCCTTGGTGTTGTTGCTGTCGGCTGACCACGCTGCCGACGGGGCTCCGGCCGAGCCAGAGCCCCCGCGATCCTGGGGGTGACAGGGCCAGGCACACGCACCCGGTGCGCATTACGGTGAGGAGATGGCGGACGAACAGAACCTGCTGGGCGATTACGTACGCGCCCGCCGTGAGCTCGTCACTCCTGAACAGGTCGGTATCCCCGTAGTGGGGGTACGGCGCGTGCCGGGCCTGCGCCGGGAGGAGGTCGCGATGCTCGCCGGGATCAGTGCCGACTACTACCTGCGCCTGGAGCAGGGCCGCGACCGCAACCCCTCCGTACAGGTCCTGGAGTCCCTTGCGCGCGTACTCCAGCTCGACGACGGCGCTACTGCGTACCTGCTGCGCCTTGGCGCCGACAAACCCCGACGGCAGCGACGCCGACGCCCGCGCCGGAAGGAGACCGTCCCTGCGGGCATCGCCAAGCTCGTGGCGGCGCTCCCGCTGCCCGCGTACGTCGAGGGCCGCTACTTCGATGTGCTCGCCGCCAACGCCTTGGCGACTGCCGTGTCACCGCGCCTGACGGTGGGAGGCAACCGCCTGCTGGACGCGTTCCTGGATCCGGCCGAGCGGGCCCTCTACCCGGACTGGGAGAACGCCATCGTGGGCATGGTGGCCGGTTTCCGCGAGGCCGTCGGGACCGATACGGACGACCCCCGCTTCATCGAGCTCGTCGGTGAGCTCTCCCTCGCCAGCCCCCGCTTCAGCAGGCTGTGGGCCCGCCATGACGTAGTGGTGTGCGAAGGCACGACCAAGTGCATCGACCACCCCCAGGTCGGTCGCCTGCGGTTGAACCAGGAGCGGCTGGGCATCGGCGGCGCGGCAGGCCAGACGCTCATCGCCTTCCACCCGGACCCGGGCAGCGATAGCGCCGACAAACTCGCGCTCCTCGCCTCCGCCATCCAGGCACCGGCCGCATCTCAAGACACCGTTCGCGGCTGAGGCGGCCCCGGCTCCCTCCAGATATGCGTATTCGGAGTCTCAACAGGAGAATTGTCGAACGATACGCGTTTCCCGTTGTCCCACGCCTCTTTCCGTTGGCCGGCCGGCCAATGAGGCGTCGAGTTCAGGCCGGGCTCGATAGCATTCCCCGGGTTCTCCCGGGTTTTCGACTGCGCCAGGAACTGGGGCGGGTGACCCGCACGATACTGAAGCAGCTCGAAGTTCGGGTACGCATCACCCTCGAGCTTGACCTGGGAGCCACCCGAATCATTCAACTTGACTCCGATGTCCCCGTTCACGGCAAAAACAGGCATTTTACTGTTGATACCCTTGTACTTCACCTGGAGGGAACCGTTGTTGTCCAGGTAAACCTTGACCTTGTTCTCCCAGAAGCCATTGCCGATACCCTTTGCCGGAATCGTTTCCTTCGAGGGTGGTATGTATGTCCTTCCCACCATGTGGCCGCCTTTGAGCTCCACCGACGGGGTGACGGTGTAGGTGATTTTTCCGGTGGCCGTATCCCATGCGAAGGCTATACGGTACGGAGCGTTCGGATTAGCCGAGAATGAGCGTTTGTCACCCTCCAGAACGCCGAATGCCCCCGTTTCGTACGGGATGAAGAACCGGCCGAGGATGACCCCATGATTGCCACTCAACGGGCGGACCCATGTCGTTGTCTGCGACGACATGTGAGGTATCGCACCGAAGTATTTATCGTATACGTCGGCCAGTTCACGTGTCTGATTGACCCTGTCATCCGTCGTGACGACGAGCCCGCTTGAAGGCAGCAAGCCCTGGTTGAATACTTGCGCCCCGCCGCCGCCCCCAGCCACTTCGAATGCCTTGCCAACAGCCTTGACCTCGGCATCGGTGGCGGCAATCGCTCCCAGGTCATTGAGCACCTCGCCGTCCACGGCACCTCCGCTCGGCCCCCACCGCGCGATGGTCAGATTGCTGATGTCGTTTCCGAAGTCCTTCGCGCCTGCCTGGTAGGACGAGATCGCCGGAGACAACACGCCGGTAACCCACCCTTTCAGGTCCCGGGCGGCACCGGTCGTCTTGTCGGAATAGTTATAGAGATTTTGCGGAACCGCAGCTGCTTTACCCATGCGCTCAGTTTCCTTCGGGATTCTTGAGGAGAGCCGCACGGGCCTTATTTGCCTGATCGGTTGCGTGGTTGACCTTGGCCTGGATGCCGATTACTTCCTTGGCGAGCCTGCCCAGTGCCGCTTGCTGGGCATTGAACTCGGAGTCGAACTGCTGACGCTTCCCGCCTCGCCATTCCCTACCGACCTGCTCCAACTGCGCCGTGCGTTGCCCTGCGCGCAGCTCTGCGAGCGCTGTAATTTTGTCGTACGCCAGGCCAAGCGCTTTGCTCAGCGCATCCGCAGCATTGAAGTCGTATACGACCTGCTTCGGGTCAGCCACTACCCTGGCCTCCTCACCTCAATAGAAATGGCAACTGTGTCATCAGGGTGCCGGAATGTCATTGATGCCCAGCGCACAGCTCTTGACCTTCCGTGCAATGAACAGCAGGAGTCCGCCCCTTCACGCCTGCGTGTTGCGCCAAGTTGCCATTGTGCGGGGAGCGGCCGACTCATGCGCGCACGTGTTTGATCCGCCAGTACGCGAGACTGCCCAGCACAGCCGTCAGCACCAGGTAGCCGCCGAGCTCGATCCACTGGAACGACCAGTACCGGTCGGCCGGTTGCAGGGTCACGTCGAAGTGCAGGTGCTTGGCGGTCATGCATTCGTCGACCCCGGCCGCTCCTTCGGCCCTGGACCTCGACTTGGCGGCCTGGTCCAGGCAGTCCTGGATCGTCGACCGGTAGACCAGTCGGCCGGACTCGGTTCGCAGGTCCGAGATGTGGCTGAGCATGAGGGCGCCGGGCACCTCGTACCCGACGATGAAAGCCGGGTGGTCGCGCCCGCCGAGGGCCACGTCCGCGTTGTAGTCGCGGACATTTTCGTCGTAGGCCACCGAGTAGGTCACCGGCGGGCGCAGATGGGGCCGCACGAGTTCCGGCGCGAGGACCAGCACCGCACCGACCGCCAGCAGCGTCACCGCCATCGCCGGCACGGTCCGGCGCAGGAAGAGCCCGGCCGTGGTGCCGAGCGCGAACGCGAAGAGCGCGTACCCGACCGGCACGACGCCCCGCGAGGCGAACGACAACGGGGTGAATCGGTTGCCTTCCACCAGGTCGTACCGGCTGACGGACCAGGTCAGCAGGAGACTGAGCGCGGCGGTCAACACCAGCGCCGAAAGACCCGGCAGCAGCAGTTTCACAGCCAGCCAGCGCCGCCGGGTCACGCTCTGGGTCCAGGCCAGCCGCTGCGTGCCCGCCTCGAACTCGCGGGCCAGCAGTGGTGCGCCCCAGAACGCGCCGATGACGGCCGGCAGCAGGAGCAGGACTGCTTGCACCGCATTCACCGTGCCCGTGTATTCCCGCAGGAAGGCGCTTTTCTCATCGGCGAGCTTGCAGCCGTCCGCCAGCCGGCAGCCCAGGATCTCCGCGTTGTAGGCGTGGCGCATCGAGTAGCCCACGATCCACAGGACCAGCGCGTACACCGCACATCCCGCGAGCATGAACAACGCCGTCGCGCGGAACTGCCGCCACGTCACCCAGGTCATCGGACAACCTCGCCGGCCATGTACGCGAGCACCAGATCCTCCAGGTCCACCGGCCTGCCGTCCGGCTTCGGCACGATGCGTTCACCGTCGCCCTCGGTCACGCGCGAATGCCCGGCCAGCAACGAGGACACGTCCCCGGCCAGTTGCACATGGGCAGCGGACAGCACAATGAGGTGGTCGCAGACTCGCGCCAGGTCGCTGAGCAGGTGCGAGGACAGCACCACGCTCACCTCGACCTCGGCCACGAACTCCTGCAGGTCCTGCAGGAACATCCGCCGGGCCAGCGGGTCGAGCGAGGCGACCGGCTCGTCGAGGATCAGCAGCTGCGCACGCTTGGCCGCGGCCAGGGTCAGCGCGAGCTGGGCTCGCTGCCCGCCGGAGAGCCGGCCGGCCTTCTGCCCTGGGTCGAGGCCGAGCCGCTTGATCCGTGCCTCGGCGTACGGCTGGTCCCACCGCGGGTTCAGCCGGGCACCCAAGCGCAGGTGGTCGGCGACGGTCAGGCTCGGGTACAGCGGCGCGTCCTGGGCGACGAATGCGACGTCGGCGAGCTGGGCCGCGCCGTCGCCTGGCCGGTGCCCGAGCACGGCGATCCGCCCGGACGTCGGGGTGAGCAGGCCGCCGGTCAGGCCGAGGAAGGTGGACTTGCCGGCGCCGTTCGGCCCCACCAGCCCGACAACCCGCCCGGCCGGGACGTGCAAGGTGCACTCGGTGAGGGCGACGCGGCGCCCGTACCGCATGCCCAGCTGCTCGGTTTCGATAACTGCTGTTGTCATGGCGACCGTTCTAACCAGCCGCCGGTCACGGGACGGTCCGCGCCGTTGTGACCCGGCTGTGACGGGTGGCCGAGCTACCCTCAGCGCTCATGCGGGTACTGGTGGTCGAAGATCAGCGCACCCTCGCCGACTCGGTGGCGAGGGTGCTGCGTCGCGAGGGCATGGCCGTCGATGTCGCCTACGACGGGGCCGATGCCCTGGAGCGCACCGCGATCGTCGACTACGACGTGGTCGTGCTCGACCGCGACCTGCCGGTCGTACACGGCGACCAGGTGTGCCGCACGCTCATGGCGGCGGAGGCGCCGGCCCGGGTGCTGATGCTCACCGCCTCCGGCACCGTCGCCGAGCGGGTCGAGGGCCTGGGCCTCGGCGCCGACGACTACCTGCCCAAGCCGTTCGCGTACGCCGAGCTCGTGGCGCGTATCCGCGCGGTCGCCCGGCGCACCCAGCGGGCGACCCCGCCCGTGCTGGTCCACGGCGAACTCAGACTCGACCCGGCCCAGCGCATCGCCACCCGAGCCGGTGCGCGCCTGCCACTGAGCCCGAAGGAGTTCGCCGTGCTGGAATACCTGCTGGCCAACCACAACCGGGTGGTCTCGGCCGAGGAACTGCTCGACCGGGTCTGGGACGAGGCGGCCGACCCCTTCACCACGACCGTCAAGGCGACGATGAACCGGCTGCGCGCCAAGCTCGGCGACCCCCCGCTCATCGAGACCGTGCCGCGCGCCGGCTACCGGATCTGACCATGCCGTCCCGTCTGCGCCTGCGGCTCACCCTGCTGCACTGCCTGATGTCGGTCGTCTCGGGCGCGCTCCTGCTGGCCATCATGTACACGCTCGCGCGACACTTGCCGGGCGACATCGGCTTCATCCCGCGCGACAACCAGGCCGTGCCGGCAGACCCGCTCCCGCCGGGCACCAGAGTGCCGAACCACGCCGAGCAACGGCCGGACCAGCCCCAGATCGATCTGGTCCTGCCAACCGCCGCGCTGATCATTCTGGGGCTCATCTCGCTGGCACTGGGCTGGCTGATCGCCGGCCGAATGCTGCGCCCGGTGCGCACCATGACCGAGCGGCTGCGGCAGATCTCCGACCACAACGTGCACGAACGGCTCATGCCCACAGGGCCGGAGGACGAGCTGAAGAACCTCGCCGGCACCATTGACGGGCTGCTCGGCCGGCTCGAAGTGGCGCTCGACGCGCACAAGCGGTTCGTCGCCAACGCCGCCCATGAACTGCGCACGCCGCTGACCGTCGAGCATGCGCTGCTCGAGGAGCCGCTCATGGACCCGGCCGCGGACGTGGCGTCGTTCCGGGCCAACTTCGAACGGCTGCTGGCCATCAACGAGCAGCGCACCCGGCTGCTGGAGTCGCTGCTGACCCTGGCCGGCAGCGCCCATGTGCGCGACCGCGACGAGCCGTTCGACCTGGCCTCGGTGGTGGCGCGAACGCTGGAGGATCGCGGCCGTGAGGATGTGGAAATCGACGCGGTGCTCGAGCCGGCGCCGGTCGTCGGCGACCCGGCCCTGGTCGACCGGCTTGTGGCCAACCTCTGCGACAACGCCCTGCACTACAACGTGGACCGGGGCCGGGTGGAGATCAGCACCGGGCACAGCAACGGCACGGCCGTGCTGCGCATCGCCAACACGGGCCCGGTCGTACCGCCGGAAAAGGTCGACGAACTCTTCGAACCCTTCCAGCGCCTGCACCGCACAGCCGACGACGGTCACCAGGGACTGGGGCTCTCCATCGTACGAGCCATCGCCACCGCCCACGGCGCCACACTCACCGCGCACGCCCGGGTACACGGCGGCCTCACCGTGCAGGTCACCTTCGAGACCGCTCAGGGCACGTAGACCAGCGCGTCGGCCACCGCCGCCGTCTCGCGCGGCGATCGGAGCCCTGCGTTCTCGCGGCGGTCACGGCGGGGCCGTCGCCGACGGCAGCCGCCCGACGGCACACGTCCCGTGCGCCGTGTCCGCGAAGTGGAGGGTGCCGCCATGGCGGACCGCGATCTCGCGGGCGATGGCGAGGCCGAGCCCTGCCCCGCCGGACTTTCGGGTGCGGGCGTCCTCCAGCCGGCTGAAGCGTGTGAAGACCCGTTCCCGGTCCGCCGCGGGGATTCCGGGGCCGTCGTCGCGGACCTCGAACACGACGGTGTCCCTGTCCTCGTGGCGGCGCTCGGTACCGACCGTGATCTCGACCGTGGTGCGGGCGTAACGGCAGGCGTTGCCCAGCAGATTGCGCAGCAGCCGTTCGAGCTGGGTGTCACTGCCCCGGACCCAGACCGGCGGGTCGTCGGCGACGCAGCGGATGTCGAGCGCGCGGGGGTGGCGCAGATGGCGGTGTTCCACGACCAGATCGTGGGCGAGGTCGGTGAGATTGACCTTCGTGTCGGCGGCGGGCGCGCCGCCGTCCAACTGGGCCAGGAGCAGCAGGTCGTGGCTGAGGTTCTGGAGCCGCACGATGTCCCGGAGGGCGTCGCGTACCCGGGCCTCCCAGTCGACGCCGTCCGGGTGCGTCAGTGACGATTCGAGAGAGGCCCGCAGCCCGGCGAGGGGGCTGCGCAGCTCGTGGGAGGCGTCGGCGATGAACCGCTGCTGGAGTTCGGCCGACCGCTCCAGCCGGTCCAGGGTCGTATTGATGGTGCGTGCGAGCCGGGCGATTTCATCGGCCGAGCCCGAGGACGAGACCGGCACCCGGCGGCCCAGCGACCGGGCCGTGATGTCCTCGAGTTCCCGGCGGATGGCCTCGACGGGGCGCAGCGCCCGGTCCGCCGCCGTCCACGCGATGACGGCGAGGATCACGACGGCGAGGGGTCCCCAGAACGCCAGGCCCCACCCGAGGCCGGCCAGGTAGCCGAACGCGGATCCGCCGGTCTGGACCGACCACCAGAGTTCGGCGGCGAAGAGGAGGGCGGTGGCGGCGCCGACCACGAGCGCGACGCGCAGCCGCAGGGACAGCGCCTGTCGGGCGGGCCGTGCGAGCGCCCACACCGTGGCGCCGAGGATCAGCATGACGGCCGGGCCCTCGACCTCGGGCCTGCGTACCAGCTCCAGGACATCCATGGACGGGAGACATACGGCGACCGTGATGAGCAGCCAGGCCGCGGTGAGCCCGGCCCGTACGGCGGCGCGTACGTGCGGCGCAACCGCCTTGCGCGGAGTGCGTACCGCCCGGCTGTTCGGCGCTTCAGACTCCATGGCCGGTCATGCGGTAGCCGATGCCTCGTACTGTCTCGATCGACGCACGGCCGAAAGGCGTGTCGATCTTCCGGCGCAGGGCGCTCACGTACACCTCGACGATGTTCAGATCACCTTCGAAATCCGCCGACCAGACCTGATCGACGATGTCTATCTTGGGGACCACTTCACCGGCCCGCCGCGCAAGGCATTCCAGCACCGCGAACTCCTTGGCGGTCAGCCTGAACTGGACATCGCCACGGCCGCTGGACCGGCCCGCCGGGTCTATCCACAGGTCCCCGATGCGCAGCACGGTGCGGGTCCGGGCGCCGCCGCGGCGGAGCAGGGCCCGCAGCCGGGCCTCGAGCACCACATAGGAGAAGGGCTTGGCCAGGAAGTCGTCGGCGCCGGTGTCCAGCGCCTCGGCCTCGTCGTACTCGCCGTTCTTGGCGGTCAGCATGAGGATGGGCGTCTCGATGTCCTCCGCACGGAGCCTGGCGCAGACCCGGTATCCGTTCAGGCCGGGCAGCATGATGTCGAGAACGATCGCCTGATACGGGTTCTGGCGCGCCATGTGCAGCCCGATCAGGCCGTCATGGGCCACGTCCACCGCGTATCCGGCCGCTTCCAGGCCCCTTTTCAGGGCGATCGCGAGCCCTTCCTCGTCTTCCACCACCAGTAGCCGCACCGGACTAAGTATTCACGGCCGTTCCCGCGGTCCCTGAAGAGGTCTTCAGGATCCTTCAGCGTCGTCTCAGCAGCTCCGGGTGACCATCGGGCCCGTTCCCCGTCTGTTCCCTGCCTGTCCCCTGCCTGCTTTCCGGCCTTTGAGGTGACCTGTGACCATCGCCCCTGTCCTCAGCCCCGTCCCGGTGCGCGGCGAAGAAGTCAGAACGCCCCGTGGCCGACGGGTGGCTCCGGTGGTGGCCGTGGTGACGACGCTCGCCGCCGTCGTACAGCAGGTGCTGCACGCGGTGGGTGTCGTCGGCGGGCAGCCCTGGCCCTGGCTGCTGGTCGCCGCCCCGGCGTGGCTGCTCGCCCTGCGGGGCCTGCGGGCGGTGCCCGCTCCGCCGCCCGTGGTCGTACGTGCCACAGGCCGGCTGAGCCGAATACCCGCGTGGGCGGGCGCCGCCGCGGTCCTGGCCATGGCCGCCGCCGTATGGGCCGCTCTTCAGGACCACGAGCCGCTGATCGGTCATGAGGAGGCGGTGTACGGCAACAAGGCCCGCTCCTGGCTCGACGGCACCCCGGACGCGGGCTGGGACACCTACCGTCCGGTGGGACTCCCCGCGCTCGGCCGGATCGCCCTGGCCGTGCACGACGACGTCGGGGCGCTCCGGGTGGTGGCACTGCTCCTGACCCTGTTCACCCTCACCGCGACCTATCTGGTCGCCGCTCGGCTGACCACTCCCCGGCGGGCCGTGGTGGCGACACTTCTGCTCCTCAGCGGACTGGGTTTCCTGCGCCGCGTTCCGCTGTTCCTCAATGACATCGGCGCCACGGGCCTGCTCCTGATCGTGGTCTATCTGCTCGTCCGCGCGCAGGAGAAGCCCGGTTCACGTGCACTGCTCGTCCTGCCCCTCCCGGCGCTCGCGGCCTTCTATCTGCGGTACGGCGTGGTGGGCACCCTCGCAGCCGTCGCCGTCGCCGCGGTCCTCGCCTACGGTCCCCGGGCCTGGCTGGCCCAGGGGCGCCGACTGGCCCTGTGCGCAGGTGTCCTGCTCGCCGGGCTGATACCCCACTTCATCTACGCCACCGACGTCACCGGCAGCCCCCTCGGCCTGGTCTTCTCCGCGACCGAACATGCCGGCCGGGCCTATGTGGGCGACGGTCTCCTGTACTACCTGTCCGTCTTCCCGTACCGGCTGGCCGGCGACCTCGGCGGCGTCGTCATGGCCGCGGGGCTGTGGGGGCTGGGCGCCGCGATCCGGCGGCGCCGTGGCAACCGGCGTACGGGGGCGGCGACTTCGCGGCCCTGCGACCGGAGCCGCGTGTTCCTCGGCATGTCCGCCGTGCTCACCTTCATCGTGCTGGGGGTGGCGACGGACGGCGAGCCCCGCTTCGTCTATCTGCCCGTCGTCCTGCTGACCGTCCTCGGCGTGCAGACCCTCGCCGAGTCGGCCGGCCGCTGGTCCCAGGCCGTGCTGACCGCCATCGCCGCACTGGCCGCCGTCACCGTGCCCGCGACCGCGCAGTACGTGGCACACGACGCAATGCCGGGCCCCACCGCCCAGCGCGTCTCGACTCTCGCCGTGGCCCGGCAGCTCACCGGTGACCGGCCCTGTCTGCTGGTCACCGGCTACGAGCCCGACCTCGGCTGGTACTCCGGCTGCGACGCGGTCACCTTCGGCCAGTACCGGCGCATGGCCCCGGCCTCCGGGGCCGAGGTGAGCCTCATTCTCTTCGAACGGGGCCGGTTGCAGCCCGGCCCCGCGTCGTTGCGCCGTCTCATCGGCGGGCGCGCCACCACGACCCGTACGATCCCCACCGAAGGCTCCCTCGGCACGGCCACGGTCATCACTCTGCGCGCGCTTCGCCCGGACGCCGCGAGCGCAGGAGCACGGCGGCCAGCGCGGCGGTGATCAGCACCCCGACCGAGGCGATGGCGGTCACCGCGGTGAATCCGCGGTCGTATGCCTGCTGTGCGGCGTCGAGCAGGCGGTGCGCGGTGTCCGCGTCGAGCGTGTGCATCACGTCCTCCGCCTCGGCGAAGGTGTCCTCGGCGGCTTCCTGCTGGCCGGAGGACAGCCCGGGGACATCGGGCAGTTCGGTCCGGTAGACGGCGGTCAGCACGGTGCCCAGCACCGCCACGCCCAGGCCCGCCCCGAGTTCGAAGGAGGTTTCCTGGATCGCGGCGGCCTCGCCCGAGCGCTCCGGCTGGGCCGCGCCCATGATGGAGTCCGCGCCGAGCGTCATCACCACCCCGGCCCCGTATCCGGCCACCAGCAGCGGGACCACCAGCGGGCCGTAGTTCGAGGCGTCGCTGACCACCGCCAGATAGCCGAGGGCGGCGGAGAACACCGCGAGGGCTCCGGTCAGCGCCCAGCGGTTTCCCCACCGTGCCGACACCCAGGGAGCGGTTGTGGCACCGACGGCGTTGGCGGCCGCCAGCGGCATCAGGGCCAGCCCCGCTCGCACCGGGGAGTACTCGCCCACCTGCTGGAACCATTGGGTGAGGAAGAACAGCAGGGCCACATAGCTGCCGAAGCAGCCGATGACGCAGATGGTGGCGGTGGAGAAGCGGCGGTCGGCGAAGAGCGAGAAGTCCAGCAGCGGCTCGGCCAGCCGGCGCTGCCGCCGGACGAAGACGAAGAGGAGCACCATTCCGCCGATGGCGACGGCGAGCATGACACCGTTGACCTTCAGGGTCTCACCGGCCTGCTTGAGCGCGTAGACGACGCATCCCAGTCCGACGATGGACAGCGCGACGCTGGCCAGATCCCAGTGGCGCGGGGTGGGGTTCTTGGATTCCGGGATGACCCGGGCTCCCACGGCGAGAATGACCGCGACAATGGGCACGTTGATCAAGAACACCGCGCCCCACCCCCACCGTTCGGTGACCAGCCCGCCGACCAGCGGCCCGAGCGTCGCGCCCACGCTGTGGGCGGAGGTCCAGATCCCGATGGCGATCGCCCGCTCGCGGGCGTCGGTGAAGACCACCCTGATGATGGCCACCGTGGACGCCATGATCATCGCGGCGCCGATACCGAGGGCGATGCGCGCGGCGATCAGCTGAGGCGTCGAGCCCGACAGGGCCGCACCGGCCGAGGCCAGGCCGAACAGGGCGAAGCCGCTCAGCACCATGCGTTTGCGCCCGACGCGGTCGCCGAGCGTGCCGCAGGTGACCAGCAGGGAAGCCAGGGTCAGCGAGTAGATGTCGACGATCCACAGCAGTTCCACGGCGTTGGGCCGGAGGTCCTGGCTCATGCTGGGTACCGCCACGTGGAGCACCGTCAGATCGATTCCGCACAGCAGCAAACTGGTGGAAAGGACCGCCAGAACAAGCCACCGAATCCGGCTCGGCAAGGGCGGCTGTTCGGTCTCCCGCATGGCGTGGACGGACGCTTCACTGTTCGTCATATCCGCACTATCGTGGCGTACTGATCCCATACACAAGTACGGTCAATGATGTGCCCTAGTATCATGATGTATACCATCCGAGGTAGAGGCGGCAGGCGATGCGAGACGACATCACCGATTCACCGGACTATTGCTCCATCGAGATCGCGATGGAAGTTCTGGGCGGCCGCTGGAAACTGGCCATTCTCAAGCAGTTGCTGAGCGGAACGCAGCGTTTCGGGGAACTCAGGCGCGCGCTGCCGCGTATCACCCAGCGCATGCTCACCCGCCAGCTGAGGGAATTGGAAGCCGACGGGCTGGTCACCCGCACCGTGTATCGCGAGGTCCCCCCGAAAGTCGAGTATTCACTCACCGAGGTCGGGCGCAGCCTGGACGACATCGCCGGACTGCTGGACGCGTGGGGGCGCTGGTACCGCGGCGTCCACGCGGCGGGCCCGGCCGCCTCACAGGGGCGGACGACGGCCGCCCGGGAGGACCGAGCCGCCGTGTGACCTGGGGCCTCAGATGCTGGAGAAGACCTGGTGGTACTCCAGCCGGGGCCCACGCGGGCGCAGACCGTCCGCCTTCGGCCTGCCGATGTTGACCACGGCCAGCACGGAGTGCTCCCCGTCGGCGAAGAACTCCGCGTTGACACCGGCCGCGTCGAACCCGGTCATCGGCCCGGCGGCCAGCCCGGCGGCACGGATGCCGACGATGAAATACGCGGCCTGCAGTGCGCCGTTCACGGCGGCGGACCGCTCCCGCACCTCGCGGTCGCCGTAAAAGAGGTCCTTTGCCCCGGGCAGCGCGGGGAATTGTTCCGGAAGTTCCCGGTGAAACTCGTGGTCGACGGCCAGTACGGCGACCAGTGGGGCCCGCTCGGTCTTGTCCCGATTACCCCTCGACAGATGCGGCAGCAGCCTTTCGCGGCTTTCCGGGGACCGTAGCAGCAGCACGCGCAGGGGTTGCTGGTTGAATGCCGTCGGGCCGTATTTGACCAGATCGTAGATCTCTTCGACGGTCTCGTCGGGCACCGGCTCGTCAGTGAAGGCGTGTGCGGTGTGGGCCTGGCGGAAGAGCAGATTCTGCGCGGCGCGAAGGGGTGGGCCTTCGCGCCTTCGCTCAGAACTCCATGAGGTTTTCCCGGAGGGTGCGGCCGGGGGTGTACGCCGTCCGGGTCAGCCCCCGGCGTTGCAGCGCGGGGATCAGCCCGTCGGTGACCTCGGCGATGTAGCGGCGGTTCAGCCGCAGCAGCGGAGTGGTCAGCATGAAACCGTCTCCGCCCACCTCTTCCATCACCTCGCCCATCCGCTCCGCCACCTGGTCCGGCGTCCCGACCAGGTCGACCGAGGACACCAGCCCGCCCGCGCCGTCCACGACGAGTTCGCGCAGCGTCTTGCCGCTGCCCCACTGCTGAAGCTTGTCCAGCGAGCCCTGCTCGCCGTTGGTCTCCAATTTGTGGGGCAGGGGCTTGTCCAGGTCGAATTGCGCGAAGTCGATCTCCGTCAGGGCGGAGGTCTGCGCGAGGATGTCCTGGATGAACTCCGGTGAGGAGACCATGCGCGCCTGCTTTTCCCGCGCGTCCTGCTCGGTCTCGCCCAGCGTGGGTGTGACACAGAACAGGACCTTGATCTCAGCGGGGTCCCGCCCGATGTCCTTGGCGTGCCGGCGGACGTCGTCACGGAATTTCTTCATGGTCTCGACGCCGCTGGCGATCGCGATGATCGAATCGGCGTTGCGCGCCGCGAACACCTTCCCGCGCGGAGAGGCACCCGCCTGGACGAACGCGGGTCGGTGCTGGGGAGAGGGAACAGTGTTCAGCGGGCCCCGCACACTGAAGTGCTTGCCCTTGAAGTGGATGGGGCGGACCTTGGTGTGGTCGGCGTAGACGCCGTTCTCCCGGTCGAGGACCACCGCGTCCTTGTCCCAGGACGCGAAGAGTTGCTTGACCACGTCGACGTATTCGTCCGCCATCTCGTAGCGGACGTCGCGCGGCGGCAGCTTCTCCATCCCGAAGTTCTGCGCGGCCAGGTCCTCGGCGCTGGTGACGATGTTCCAGCCGAAGCGCCCGCCCAGCATGCTGTCCATCGTCGAGGCCAGACGCGCGGTCATGAACGGCGGATAGGCCAGGGTGGACAGGGTCGCCACGATCCCCAGGTGCGAGGTCGCCAGACCCATCGCGACGGCCAGCGGCACGGGATCGTGCTTGGGCACCACCATGGCCTGCTTCAGCGCCGCCTCCCTGGAGCCGCCGTAGCTCTCCGGGACCATGAGCTTGTCCTCGACGATGACGTAGTCGAAGCAGGCGCGCTCCAGAGCCTGGGCGACCTCCGTATGGAACGCGCCACTCCACGGCGAGCCGCCCGTCCCGAACGGGCCCTGCCAGTCGTCCGGGGTGAAGTTGAAGATAAAAGCCAGATGGAATTTACCGCTCATGACTGCCTCCCTTCGCTCACCTTGGCCCGCCACCGCCGGTCCGGTCTGGTCCGGGCGAAGAGCAGCCCTTCCCCTTCCCGCACCATGGCGACGGATTCCGCGATCACATGCCGGAACAGCTTTTCGCCCAGGTCCGCGCTGGATCCGGAGGTCGAGGACAGGATCCCTTGGTTGGTGGTCTGGGCCAGATCGATGGGGTGCAGGTAGACGCCGCTGCGCGGCGGACGGTCGTGGTCCAGCCGTGTGTCGGTCACCAGGTCCGGCCGCAGATGCAGCATCAGGCTGGTCTCGGTGAGGCCGGCGTGCTCGGCGTGCCAGCCGGGGAAGTCGCCGACCTCGGCGGCGAGCCAGGAGTCCTGCACCATGCTCCACCAGCTGAAGGCGATGACCTCCCGGTGGCCGAAGTCCCCCTGTTGCCGTATCTGATCGAGCGCTTCGAAGATGAACGGCTCGTTCTCATAGTGGCCGTTGACCACGATGAGTCGTGCGAACGGCAGGCCGGCCAGCGACCGGAGGGTTTCGGCGAGAAACCGGATCAGGGTTTCGCCACCCACGTACACGGTGCCGGGAAAGGACAGCCCGCCTCCGCTCTGCGGCAGGGACCGGGCGCCGATAGACTGCACGGGAACAGTGAAGCCGTCCAATTCGGCCGCGATCTCGGCGGCGAACTCCTCCGCGAGGACGGAGTCCACGGAGAGCGGCAGGTGCGGCCCGTGCTGCTCGGTGGCTCCGATCGGCCAGACGAGGGTGCGGCCCCGCAGCACGTCCCTGACCTGGGTGCTCGTCAGATCCGCCAGGCTCGGCGCGACGCGCGTCATGTGGCCACCCCCAGCGGTAACTCGGCGGTGCGCGGGATCGCCTGCTCGGCCTCGGTCACGATCCGCTGGAGCGTGGCCCGCATGTCGGTGTGGAGGGCCGTGTACACCTGAGTCACATTGGCGCCGACGTGCAGGTAGTCGGCCACGTCCCGGCCGGAGGAAATGCCTCCTACGCCCATGATGGGCAGGACGAAGCCCCGTTTGCGGAGCCGCCAGATGGCCGCCAGGACCAGTGGCTTGATGCCCGGGCCCGAGTAGCCGAAGACCCCTCCCAGTTCCAGCTCGCCGGTGTCCGGGGACACCGCCGCACCGGAGATGGTGTCGCTGACGGTGATGGCGTCGGCCCCACCCGCGATCGCGGCACGTACCCGGTCCTCCAGGCCCTCCCCGATGGCCAGCTTGACCGACAGGGGCAGGGAGGTCCGGGCGCGGGTCTCTGAGGTGTAGGCGTACACCCGGTCCGGGTTGTCGTCCTCCAGCCCCGACTCCTCGTTCAGGCAGGAGATGCCCAGCTCGAGCGCCCGGCATCCGGTGCCTTGGACCTGCGCCGCGAGATCGCCCAGCTCGGACGGGGTGTCCGCGTGGAGGGAGGCGATGATGGGGAGTTGGTCCTCGGTCAGCGAGCGCAGCACCTTCAGCCAGTGGTCGACCGACCTCTTGGAGTAGGTGGTGCTGTTGATCATCCCGACCGGAAGGCGCAGGATTCTCTCGTCCAGGTCCTTCGGGGGGTTGGGGTGAATCGTCTTGGTGACGACCGCGCCCGCTCCCGCGGCGAGCAGCGTACGAATGTTGCGTTCTTGGTCGGTGAGCAGCCCGGACCCAACGATCACGGGGTTCTTGAGGCTCAGGCCCATTATTGTCACGTCGGACACTTGGTTCTCCGTCGGAGGTGCGGCGAACGAGGGGGCGTGTTCCGGGGGTGAGGGCAGGACACCGGGCCCTGCCGTCCGGACGGGGCCGGGGTTACGCGACGATGCCCGCGCTGATCGCCTCCCGCTGGCGTTCTGTCGCGGCGAGTACCGCCTCGATCAGCAGACTCGGCTTCTCGGTGAACTCGTCGAAGTCGACCGTCCACACCGAGCCGACCCGGTGCAGGCCCTTCAGCAGATGGCTCGCGGAGTCCACGAAGGGCTGCTTGGTGACGATGACGATGGGGCGCCCCAGCGCGGTGGCCCAGCCCAGCTCGACGTGTGTGCCATCGGTCCGGCGCAGTGTCCGATCGGGTAACAGGGGGAGTACGGGCACGAAGACGTCGCACTTCTTCATCCAACGGAAGTCGCGCACGGAGACCTGCTCCGGCGTGAAGGCGGCCGTCTCCGCCCCGAACTTCTCGACCACATGTGCCGAGAAGACGTTTCCCCCGTTTTCCCGGACCACGTCGATGGCCCTGGAGATCGCGTCCTGCAGGTCGCCGGCGAAGCCGTTGGACAGGATGGCGTGCTGGATCGGTCCGCCGACGAACACGTCGAGGCCGGCGAGCAGACCGGTGGGGGTGGGAATGTCTTGCATGCTGGTACTCCTCCGTGAGGTGCGGTTTCGCTCTCCGGGGCATGGGTGCCCCAGGACTGTGGATCGGGGAAGGCGGATGACCACTCAGGAGGCGCCGAACGCCTCCTCGGCGAGGCCGGTGTAACGGCCCCGGTAGTACAGCAGCGGCCGGGCGGCGGGGGCCGCTTCCAGCGAGCGGATGTCGCCCCTGACGATGAGGTGGTCGCCTCCGTCGTACTCCGCGTGTACTTCGCAATCCAGCCAGGCGACGGCGCCCGTCAGCCGGGGCGAGCCGTGAGACGAGGTGGTCCACCGCACTCCGTGGAATTTATCGCCTCCGGACTGGGCGAATCGCTCACTGAGCAGGCTCTGCGACTGCGCGAGAACGTTGACACAAAACCGGCCGCATTCGCTGATGGCAGGCCAGGTCGTCGAGGTGAGGCTGGGGCACAGCAGCACCTGCGGCGGACGAAGCGAAAGTGAGGAAAAGGCTTGGCAGGTGAACCCCAGCGGACCGGCACGGCCCATCGCGGTGACCACCGTCACTCCCGAACAGAAATGCCCGAGAACCGACCGCATCGCTTGTTCGGTGAAATGTTGCTGAACCACCGTTGAACTCTTCTCGCCAGACAATTTCCATCCTCACCGGCATAGACGGCTGGAGCGGTTGCATCGGCGCTTTTGTTCTCGGTTTCCAGGAAATCGGCCCAACAGGGCGACGAGCATGGCACCCGCTTCCCACCCGGTCAATTGGGCCCCGTACGGATGGCCGATCTCAGGCGAAGCAGGAATGCGTCAGGAACACATGGGGCCTTGACATCGGCGCCGGTGCGCCTCGATCGGTCGGCACGCGCCCGGACAGGGCGCCGCCCGCGTGCAGCCGAGCGGTGTGCTCCGCACCTGTCACGCCTCCTCAGGTCACTGCCCGATCAAGCGGTTCCGGTTGACACTCAGTGACACCCAACGGGAGACGATTCTGCACGACGTGATGAGATCCGACAACAGGGCTAGTCATTACGCTAGGGAAATTGAAACAATCCCGCCATGATGAACGCTTCCGACACGCTTGACGACGCCGACCGTCGCGTGGTGGCAGCTCTGCAGGTCCATCCCCGGGCCGGATGCGGCGAAATAGGACGGATCCTGGGCGAGCACGAGCGAACCGTCGCCCGTCGGATACAACGGCTCACCGCGTCCGGGATCGTGCGCCCCACGGCCCTGTACGACGTCATGCGCTGCGGGCTCGGCAGTTCGGTGCACGTCCGGCTCGAGGTGGAGAGTGGGGCGTCGGTCCGCATGGCAAAGGAACTTGTCAGCCGCAATGACTTCCGGGGCGTCATTACGGTCAGCGGGCGCGGCAATGTGCTCTGGTGCGAGGTGATCCTGTCACCTGAGCGAACACTCCATTCCTTGATGCAGAACGGAATCCCTGGTATCTCTGCGGTCAGGAGACTGGACGCATACGTCACCCTCCGCACATTCGCCACCGTGGCCGAATGGCACGCCCCACTGCTGTCCGAAAAGGAGAGGAGACTGCTCCGGGAAAGCGCGGTTCAACCCATCAGCAAGCCCAAGGACCGGTACCCCATCTCCCCCACCGATCAGCGGGTGGCCGAGGCCCTCATCAAAAACGCCCGTATCAGCCTGACCAGCCTGGCGAAGGAGCTCGACTTCTCGGTGGCCACAGCCGGCCGCCGGGTCACCGCCCTGCTGGAACGTCAGATGCTTTATCTGCGCACCGAGATCGAACCGGCGCTTTTGGGCCTGCTCGTCGAGGCCCAGCTGTGTCTGAAAGTCCGCCCCGCAGGCGTGGAGGCCGTCGGCACCGCACTGGCCGCGCTCCCCGAAGTGCGTTACTGCGCCGCCATCACCGGTGCCCACAACCTCCTCGTCGAGGTGTGTCTGAAACACGAGGCCGACCTCTACCGGTTCCTGGGGGAACGGCTGGCACACTTCGCCGACATCACCGAAGTCGATACCGAGCTCATCACCCACGCCTACAAGCGCGGCTCTGTGATCAAGGACGGCACGTTCGCTCATGGCGGGGAAGGCCACTGAGCCGTTCCCGGCCGCACCGTTCGGCAGGCGTCGCCGTCGCGTGACCACGGCACCGTCGGCATGCCCGGCGCGCCGTCATTTCCCCTCTTCGACCACGGGAGCGATTGTGGCCATGCGCCTGGAAGTCCCGACCGTCAAGCATGTCTTCGTCACCGGAGGCGTGGCTTCCTCGCTCGGCAAGGGCCTGACGGCATCCAGTCTGGGTGCCCTGCTGAAGGCACGCGGCCTGCGAGTGACCATGCAGAAACTGGATCCGTATCTGAATGTGGATCCGGGCACCATGAATCCGTTTCAGCACGGCGAGGTCTTCGTCACCGACGACGGGGCGGAGACCGATCTGGACATCGGCCACTATGAGCGGTTTCTGGACGTGGACCTGGACGGTTCGGCCAATGTGACCACCGGCCAGGTGTACTCCTCCGTGATCGCCAAGGAACGGCGCGGAGAGTACCTGGGAGACACGGTCCAGGTGATCCCTCATATCACCGATGAGATCAAACGCCGGATCCGAGGGATGGCATCGCCCGATGTGGACGTGGTGATCACCGAGGTCGGAGGGACGGTGGGGGACATCGAGTCGCTGCCGTTTCTGGAGGCCGTGCGGCAGGTACGGCACGAAGTGGGCCGCGACCATGTGTTCGTGGTGCACATCTCCCTGCTGCCGTACCTCGGTCCGTCCGGAGAGCTGAAGACCAAGCCGACGCAGCATTCGGTAGCCGCGCTGCGCAACATCGGCATCCAGCCGGACGCCATCGTGTTGCGCGCGGACCGCGAGGTGCCCGCCTCGATCAAGCGCAAGGTCTCACTGATGTGTGATGTGGACAACGCGGCGGTGGTGGCGGCGGTCGATGCGAAGTCGATCTACGACATCCCCAGAGTGCTCCACGCGGAGGGGCTGGACGCCTATGTGGTGCGGCGGTTGGACCTGCCGTTCCGCGATGTGAACTGGCGGCAGTGGGACGACCTGTCGCGACGCGTCCACGAGCCGCGGCATGACGTCGTCGTGGCGCTGGTGGGAAAGTACATAGACCTGCCGGACGCCTATCTGTCGGTGACCGAGGCCCTGCGAGCGGGCGGATTCGCCAATGGCGTCCGGGTTCGGATCAAGTGGGTCGCCGCCGATGACTGCCGCACTCCCCTGGGAGCGGAGCGGCAGCTGGCGGACGCGGACGCGGTGTGCGTGCCGGGTGGCTTCGGCGAGCGCGGTGTGGAGGGCAAGGTGGGTGCGATCGCCCATGCCCGGGAACAGGGGATTCCGTTGCTGGGACTGTGCCTGGGCCTTCAATGCATCGTGATCGAGGCGGCGCGGAACGCTGCCGGGATCGAGGGGGCGTACTCCACGGAGTTCGACCCCCTCGCGGCGGACCCGGTGATCTCGACCATGGTGGAGCAGTTGGACATCACCGAGGGTTCGGGGGATCTGGGCGGCACGATGCGCCTGGGGATGTACCCGGCGAAGCTGACCCAGGGATCACTCGTGTGGGAGGCGTACGGAGGAAGGGACCGGGTGGAAGAGCGGCACCGGCACCGGTACGAGGTGAACAACGCCTACCGGGTCGAGCTGGAGAAGAAGGCGGGGCTGGTGTTCTCGGGCGTCTCTCCGGACGACAGACTGGTGGAGTATGTGGAGTATCCGCGCGAGATACATCCGTATCTGGTGGGTACGCAGTCGCATCCGGAGATGCGCTCCCGGCCCACCCGTCCGCATCCCCTGTTCATCGGCTTGATCAAGGCCGCCGTGGAACAACAGCGCGGCCCATCAGGTTGCCCATAAGGACAGCCCTCAAGCCCGGGCGACCACGTACCAGTGTGCCGGGAGGTCGATCCGCGTCCCGTCCGCCCGGTACTCGGTCTGCGGCAGGGTGGTGGGCCCGTGGGCCAGCACCGTGAGCCCCGCCTCGCGCAGCAGCTCCGGCACCTCGGCGGTGCGCGCGTCGGCGGGGCGCAGGTCGTGGTCGAACACCCGGCGGAGTTTGGGCGGCGGGCCGCCGGGACTCTGTGCGGCCTCCCGTAGCACGGTCTTGGACTCCTCGGTCAGCTCGGCCACGAACGCCCGACCGCGCCGCCCCAGCAGGGTGGCCACCGCCTCGGCGACCGGCGGCCGGTCGGGCGCGTCGCTCTGGTGGATGACGGCGCGCAGATAGACGTTGACGTCGCCCAGCCGCTCGTGGAGTTCCCGTACCCGCGCGGTGTCGGTCAGGCTGAGTTGTTCGAACTCGGCCACCTTCTCCGTATCGGCGCGCCGCGCGTGTTCGATGGCCGCGTGGGAGAGGTCGACGCCGATGGCGCGGGGGAAGCGGGTGGCCAGATAGCGGGTCTGGGTGCCGTTGCCGCAGCCGAGGTCGGCGATCGGCAGTGTGGCGTCGGCGTGCGGGGCCAGCAGCGCGAGGTGCGGGATCGCGGACAGCGACGGGTCGGCGTCCCAGATGGCCTCCCCCGGCGCGTCCGAGGTGTTCTGCCAGTAGCTCTCCCACGCCTGCCTGTAGCGCTCCGGTACGCTCATCCGCCGCTCCCCGGAGTAGATGCCTCCTCTTGCCCGTACGCTCCAGGTGACTACCGGCACTCCCTGGGCCCGGACAAGGGCCCGGCGTCTTCCTTCACGCGATATTCGCGCCCGCGCACGCCGCGCGCGCCGGGCGCGGAAGGCTCTGTTCGAACCAGACGGTCTTGCCGTCCGCCGACCGGCTGCTGCCCCACTCCCGCGCCAGGGCGCCGACCACTCGCAGCCCGCGCCCCGTCTCGTCGTCGCGGCCCGCGCTCAGCAGCGTCGGCAGTTCGTGGTCGTCGTCGAAGACCTCCCACAGCAGCGCGTCCGTACGCACCAGACGCAGCACGACATGGTGGGTGTGGGCATGCCGTATCGCATTGGTCACCACCTCGCTGACCAGCAGCTCCGCGGTCTCCACGGCCTCCGGCAGGCCCCATCCGAGCAGCCGCTCGCGCACCAGCCGCCGGGCCCGGCCCACTTCGCTCGGCTCCAGCGCGAGCCGCCACTGCGCCACGTCCGCCGCCGGGATGCCGTTCAGCCGGGCCATCAGCAGCGCCACGTCGTCCTTGCGGCCGCCCTGGGTGTTGAGGGCTCGGATGATGGTGTCGCATGCCTCGTCCATCGACGCCGCGGGGTGCGCGGCGGATTCGCACAGCGCCGCGAGCCCGGCGCCTATGTCCTGGCCGCGCACCTCGACCAGGCCGTCGGTGCACAGCACCAGGCGGTCGCCGGGCGCCACCCGTATCAGGGCTGTCTCGAAAGGCACCCCGCCGACCCCGATGGGTGCTCCGGTCGGCAGGTCGAGCAGTTCGCTGCGGCCGTCCTGGGCGCGGACCAACACGGGTGGGATATGGCCCGCGTTGGATATCAGCAGTTCGGAGCGGATCGGGTCGTAGACGGCGTAGAGGCAGGTGGCGAGGTAGTGCTCGCCGAGCCGCTGCGCCAGGTCGTCGAGGCTGCGCAGCAGTTGGGCGGGCGGCAGGTCGAGGGCGGCCATGGTCTGTACGGCGGTACGTAACTGGCCCATCATCGCCGCGGCGTTCAGGCCGTGCCCCATCACATCGCCGACGACGAGCGCGGTGCGCGAGCCGGACAGCTTGACGCAGTCGAACCAGTCGCCGCCGACCCNNCCGCGGGGTGACCTGGGGCAGCATGCTGTCCTGGAGCGTCTCGGCGACGTTCTCCTGGTAGGTGTACATACGGGAGTTGTCGAGCACCAGGCCCGCGCGGGCAGCGAGTTCGGCCCCCGTCGTACGGTCCATGTCGTGGAACCGCTCCCGCCCCGCGCGGCGCATCAGCACCATGAAGCCCAGCACCACATCGCGCGCCTTGAGCGGGACGATCAGCAGCGACCGCCCGTTGATCAGCGGCCGCAGGTCCCGCTTCTCGAACTCCCCGGAGATCCGGTCGCCCAGCGCATCGTCGATGTACGGGATCAGCACGGGCTCGCCGGTGACCATGCACTGGAAGAACGGCGTGTGTTCGGGGAAGGCGATGGACTCCCCGACCGGCACGGTGTCGTCCCAGCGGCCCGGTTCGTCGTTGTGCTCGACCCACACCCGGTGCCAGATGGTGGTGACGTCGGGCGGACCGTCGGGGAACCCCTCGCCGGCCAGCACCTGGGCGCGCAGATGGGTGCCGGCGAAGTCCGCGAAGCGGGGCACGGCGGCGCTGGTGACCTCGCGGATGGTGCGGGC
>NZ_MUNE01000017.1 GCF_002154605.1 Streptomyces milbemycinicus
CGGTGGCGCCGCCCTGCTCGCGGGCGGCGCCACCGACTGGACGGGTGGCGGGGTGCGGTACGGGCGGCTGGAGGTGCGCGGCGACGCCGCGTTGCGGATGGCCGACGCCGTGCTGTCCGGCGCCGCGCTGGCCGGGGTGCTGCTCCGTACCACCGGCGCCGTCCGGCTCACCGGCTGTCTGCTGGCGGACATCGACGGCACGGGGCTGGTGGTCGGCGGCACCACCCGCGTGGAGCTGGAGCGCACCGAGATCCGGGCCGCGACGGGCTCGGGCATACGGGTGCGCGAGGACGCCCGCGCGGTGCTGCACGGGTGCCTGGTCGACCGCCCCGGCCGCAGCGGGCTGCTCACCGAGGACCGGGCCGCCGCGCTGCTGACGGACTGCCGGATCCGGGACACCGGGGGTGAGGCGGTCCGCGCGCTGGGCAGTTCACCCCTGCCGGAGCCCGCAACCCCCGACGCCGCCGACACCGATGACGCCACCGGCGGGGTTGTGCTGCGCGGCTGCGAGCTGAGCGGCCCGGCGGCCGATGCGATCGGCGTCACCGGCCCCGCGCAGCTCCAGGTCACCGCGTCCGTACTGCGCGACTGCGCGGGCTCCGGCGTGGCGGCGGGCGACGGCGCCCGGGTGCGGCTGGCCGCCGTCGCGGTCGTACGCACCGGGGCCACGGCCCTGGTCGCGCACGGCTCCGCCACGCTGACCGCGCGCGAAGTGACCGTACGGGACTCGGCGGCCAACGGGCTGCTGGCCACCGGCACCGCGGCCGTCGACCTCACCGACGGCGAACTGACCGGCAGCCGCTACAGCGCGGTCCACCTCGGTGAGCGGACAACGACCGCGCTCACCCGGGTACGGGTGGGCGCCACCCCCGAACACGGGGTGCACGCCGTCGACGAGGCCGCCGTCACGATCGCCGATGCCCGTCTCGCCGACTGCGGCATGTCGGGCCTGGACCTGGCCGGCGCTGCGCGCGCCGAGGCGTCCGGGCTCGCCGTGACCCGCTGCCTGAGTGGCATCACAGCCGGGGCGGACGGCGCGCTGAGGCTCACCGACTGCGAGGTGACCGACGCCGAGCGGGCCGGAATCACCCTCGGCCCCGGCGACGCCGAGGTGTCCGGCGGCCGGATCCTGCGGCCGGGCACCGCGGGCCTGGTGTTCACCACGGGCGCCACCGCGCGGGTCACCGACACCGAGATCCGCGAGGCGGCCGGCTCAGGGCTGGTCGTGGCGGGCGAGGCCGCGCCACGGGTGACCGGCGTACGGATCGTCAGGCCCGGTAAGAACGGTCTGATCCTGGACGGGGGCGCCGCCGGGGTCTTCGAGGACGTGGACATCGTCCGGCCCGGCTTCCCGGCGGTGCACCTGGCCGACCGGGCGGCGCCCACGCTGCGCCGGATCCGGGTCCGGGACGCCGCGGAGGATCTGAGCGCCGAGCCCGGGGCCCGGCCGGAGGTGGTGGACTGCGTCTCGATCCGGGTGAAGTCCGCGCGGTGGCCCGCGCCGGAGACCGCCGGGGGCGTCCCGGGGCCGAAGCCGGCGGGGCCCGGAGCCGGGCAGTCGTCCGGGGCCGGGCAGGCATCCGGATCCGAGGGGGTCTCCAGGTCCGAAGGGTCGGCGGAGTCACCCGCCTCGGAGGAGACCCTTGAGGAGCTGCTGGGCGAGCTCGACCGGCTGGTCGGCCTGGCCCGGGTCAAGCAGGACGTCGCGTCGCTGGTCAAGCTGATGCGTACGGTCCAGCGCCGGGAGAGCGCCGGGCTCGCGGCCCCGCCGCTGAGCCGCCATCTGGTGTTCGCGGGCAACCCGGGCACCGGCAAGACCACCGTCGCCCGGCTGTACGGCCGGATCCTGGCCGCCGTGGGGCTGCTGGAGCGCGGCCATCTGGTGGAGGCCGACCGCTCCTCGCTGGTGGGCGAGTACGTCGGCCACACCGGCCCCAAGACCCAGCGGGTGTTCCAGGAGGCCATGGGCGGGGTGCTGTTCATCGACGAGGCGTACTCGCTGGCCCCGGCCCAGGGCGGGGGCGGCAACGACTTCGCGCAGGAGGCCATCGCCACCCTGGTCAAGCTGATGGAGGACCACCGGGACTCGGTGGTGGTCATCGTGGCGGGCTATCCGAATGAAATGGAGCACTTCATCGACTCCAACCCCGGTCTGTCCTCGCGGTTCAACCGCACGCTGATGTTCGAGGACTACGACACGGAGGAGCTGCTGCGCATCGTGGAGCGGCACGCCGCCTCGCACCAGTACGCTCTGACCGACGCCGCCCGCGCCTCCCTCACCGGCTACTTCGAACTCCTGCCCAGGGACGGCCGGTTCGGCAACGGCCGCTCCGCCCGGCAGGTGTTCCAGGCCATGACGGAGCGGCAGGCATACCGGGTGTCGGAGATCGAAACTCCTTCGGAGAGCGAGCTGATGACGCTCTCCGAACTCGATGTGCCCGAGCTGCCGGAGCCACCGCGATGACCGCGGCAGCACCACGATCGACGAACAACAGCTCTCAGAAGGAGGCCGCGGTGTCCGAGCCGAGCCGCGAGGAACAGGGCAAGACACAGGGCGGGGAGCGGACGGCACAGCGTGGGTTCGCGGACACCTTCGCCCGGCGGACCCGGGTGCCGCTGCGCGGTCTGGCGCCGGGCCGCCGGGTGTGGTCCACGGTGGTCGGGCTGCCGGTGACCGCCGGTCTCGCGGTCGGCGCGGTGGTGCTGGTCTCCACGGGCGTGTCCCAGCTTCGATTCGAAGCTGACGACAACACCGCCACAGCCAAGTCCGTCGCCGCGCAGCACAAGGCCGCGGACAAGGCCAAGGGCAGCTCCTCCGCCCAGAAACCGGACGGCGGGGCCGAGGACGGCGGCGCGGCACCCCCCAGCGGCGACAAGGGCGCCCCGGGCGGGACCAACGGCGGGGGCGGCTCCGGCGGTGGAGGTGGCAGCGGCGGCGGAAGCGGCAATGGTGGCGGCGGTGGTGGTGGCGGCAACGATACGGGGGCGCCGTCCTCCTCCGGGGGCGACGGTTCCGGCGGGTCGAAGAGTGGCGGCGCCGACACCCCGGCCACGAGCGGCGGCGGGGGCGGGGGCGGAGCGCCCAAGCCGGCGGGCAGCAAGGTGATCTACACCGACTACGCCGGGCCGAGCTGCCCGACCCCGCCGAAGGGCGGCTACTACGAGCAGAACCGCTTCACCGACGGCGACGGCGGCTGGTACTCCCTCGGCGGTGGCGGCTATGTGGGCCACGGCTGCAACGGAGTGTTCGCCTCCGTGCCGATGTCCGGCGACCCGGCCAAGGACGCCAACAGCCGGGTGATGTGGTGGTGGGAGCCGGGCACCTCGGCCAAGAGCTGCCAGCTGTCGGTGTACGTCCCCAAGGGCCCCAACGACCGCGATGTCGCCGGCCACCCCACCACGTACCACGTCCTCACCGACCCCTTCGACCGGACCACGAAGTACGACTCCTTCACCATCAACCAGGCCGGCCACCGCGCCCAGTGGGTGAACGCGGGCAGCTTCGCGGTGAAACAGGGCAAGATCGGCATCAAGCTGCTCGACCGCGGTGACGACTGGTCGGCCGGCTGGAACCTGGCCCATCACGCCGCCGCCCAGATGAAGGTCACCTGCCGGACCTGACCCTGGGACCGACTGCCGCCGATGGAGGCCCCAACCGCTCGCGCCCCCGGCCGGGCCCGCACCGTGGGGGCCCGCGCCGCGGGGGCGCGGACCCGGGCGGGACGGCCCCGCCCGGGTCAGGGGCGGGGCCGCCGACGGGCTACCGGGACGGTGTCCCGGCGGTCGCCGCGTCCGGCGCCGGGGCGTAGCCCGCGGGCCGGGTGGTGAAGGTGCCCCGGCCCTGGGTCCGGCTGCGCAGCCGGGTCGCGTAGCCGAACAGCTCGGCCAGCGGCACGGTCGCCGTGATGACCGCCGTGCCCGTCCGCGCGACCGTGCCCGAGACCCGGCCGCGCCGCGCCGCCAGATCGCCGAGCACCGCGCCCACCGCGTCCTCCGGCACCGTGACCGTGACCTCGGCCACCGGCTCCAGGACCACCATCGCACCGGCGCGCAGCGCCGCTTGCAGCGCGAGCCGCCCGGCCGTACGGAACGCCATCTCCGAGGAGTCCTTGGAATGCGTGGCCCCGTCGGTCAGGGTGACCCGTACGCCGGTCACCGGGTGGCCGCCGAGCGGACCCTCGGCCAGGGCGTCCCGGCAGCCGGCCTCGACCGCCCGCACGTACTCCTGCGGCACCCGCCCGCCGACGACCGTCGAGCGGAACGCGAAGGCCGTGCCCCCGGCGGCCGGTGCGGTGTCCGGCGCAACCTCCAGCGGTTCCGTGTCGAGTACGACATGGGCGAACTGACCGGCGCCGCCGTCCTGTTTGACATGCCGGTACACCAGTCCGGACACCCCGCGGACGACGGTCTCCCGGTAGGCCACCCGCGGCCGCCCGACGGCCACGTCAAGACCCTGGGCGCGGCGCAGCTTCTCCACCGCCACCTCCAGATGGAGCTCGCCCATCCCCGACAGCACCGTCTGCCCGGTCTCGGAGTCGGTCCTCACCGTGAGCGAGGGATCCTCCTCCACCAGCCGCGCCAGCGCCGTGGCCAGCCGGTCGGCGTCGGCGCGCCCGCGGGCCTCCACCGCCACCGAGACCACCGGGTCGGCGACCGTGGGCGGTTCGAGGAGCAGCGGAGCCGACGGTGTGCACAGCGTGGCCCCGGCGCGGGCGGCCTTCGGCCCGACCACCGCGACGATGTCCCCGGCCACCGCCCGGTCCACCTCCGAGTGCCGGTCGGCCTGGACCCGCAGGATGCGGCCGATCCGCTCGGTGCGCCGCGCGCCCACGTCCAACACCGCCTCTCCCTTGTCGACTGTCCCCGAATACACCCGCAGATACGTCAGCCGCCCGGTGGCGGTCGCCGTCACCTTGAACACCAGCGCCGCGAACGGCCCCCTGGGGTCGGCGGCCCGCTCCTCCACCGCCTCGCCCCGGGTGCCGCGCACCGCCGGTACGTCCAGTGGCGAGGGCAGATACGCCACGGCGGCGTCCAGCAGCGGCTCGATACCGCGGTTGCGGTAGGCCGAACCGCACAGCACCACCACGCCCTCGCCGCCGCGCGTCAGCTCGCGCAGCGCGGCGGCCAGGGTCGGTGTGGAGACGGCCGAGTCCGCGCAGAACTCCTCCAGCGCGCCCGGGTGGAGCTCCGCCACCGCCTCCTCCAGCAGCCGGCGCCGCCGCAGCGCCTCCTCCCGCAGGGCGTCGGGCACCGGGCCCTCCTCGTACGTGCCGTGGCCGTCGGGCCACACCAGCGCGCGCATCCGCAGCAGATCCACCACCCCGGTGAAACCGTCCTCCGTGCCGATCGGCAACTGGACGACGAGCGGGGCCGGATGCAGCCGCTCCCGGATCGACTCGACCGCCGTGTCCAGGTCGGCACCGGCGCGGTCCATCTTGTTGACGAAGGCGATGCGCGGCACGCCGTGCCGGTCGCACTGCCGCCACACCGACTCGCTCTGCGGTTCGACCCCCGCGACGGCGTCGAACACCGCGATCGCCCCGTCGAGCACTCGCAGTGAGCGTTCCACCTCGTCCGAGAAGTCGACGTGGCCGGGGGTGTCGATGAGATTGATCCGGTGGTCGTCCCAGGCGCAGCTCACCGCGGCCGCGAAGATGGTGATGCCACGGTCGCGCTCCTGGGAGCCGAAGTCGGTGACGGTGGTGCCGTCGTGGACCTCGCCACGTTTGTGGGTGGTCCCGGTGAGGTAGAGGATCCGCTCGGTGACGGTGGTCTTGCCCGCGTCCACATGGGCCAGGATGCCCAGGTTGCGGACCGCGGCCAGCGGATTGGCCAGCGGATTGGCCGGCGGATTGGCGAGCGGGGTGGCGAGATGGCGGTGGCGGTTGAAGTCGGTACGCACGGCCCAGGGCCTTTCAGAGTGATCCAGAAAAGGGCGGCGCGATTCCCGGACGACACAGCCTGTGGTCAGGCCGGGCGGAACTCCCAGGGAGCCGTCATACGTTCGTCACGGGCATCCGGAGCCGGCCGCGCAGCCGGCACCGGGCGCCCGAAGACACCAGGATCACCTCGTACTGTGACGGGTAAACGAAAACAGGGGTGCCAGCGGTGTGGTCACACACGGCCGACTCCCCTCATACGTCACGGTGCGCGCCCTCATGCGGCGGTGGCGCGCGGTTCGTGGCGAGTGTAGGGAATCCGGCGGGGGCGAGGCACCAGGTTTTTCGTCCTCGTGTTCCAGCCAGTGGGTCAGACCAGGGGCTCGTACCGGAGGGCGGGGAAATAGTCCTCGCAGATGCCCTCGCGGCGCACATCCCAGGTGGCGCAGTGCAGGGAGCCACCGTACTCGAAGACATGGCGGAACGGCACGGTGAACACCTCGAAGTCGAGCTTGGCCAGCAGGTCCTGGAGCGGTTTCTCCCGTTCCTCGCAGATCACCTTGGTCGGCGACATGCTGAGCACGTTCATCGAAAGCCACTTGGAGGACTGGCAGTACTTGGGCATCTCGTCATTGCCCAGCACGGGTTGCGGGGCGTCGACCAGCTCCCAGCCGTTCGCCAGGAACATCTTCTCCTCGCCCTCGCGCAGCGGCCGCTCGGGGTTGGTGAGGACCAGGCCCGGGCGCAGCGGCACAAAGGTGCAGTCGATGTGCGAGGGGAAGAAGTCCAGCGGGAAGTGGACCGTGTGGACCCGGAAGCCCCGCGGCTCCAGATGCCGCCTCAGCCAGCGGATGCCCGCCCGGTTGGTGGTCATCGACTCCTGGACCAGGATGTCGCGCCCCAGCCGGCTCATATCGGCGGCGTCGAAGACCACCTCGTCCTGGCCCACGCAGAACTCGAAGGAATGCATCCGGGCATGCCGCTGCTCCAGCGGCCACTCCCAGAACTCCTCGCGGTACATCCCGTCGCGCATCGACGGCTTGGGCGCGGTGGTCCACTCGACGCGCGGGTCGGCGTTCCAGTACTCGTACACCAGCTTGCGATAGGGCTCGTATTCGAAGTACCGGGCCCGGCGCGACATGGTGGCCTCGATGATCTCGTTGCCCATCGTGATCATCACATCGCGCGGGCAGACCGCGCAGTACTGGTTCTCGACCTCGAAGCCGGGGGTGCGGACGGGGGCCGAGAAGTCATGCGGCTCCGGGCGGCGTACGGTGATGCCCTGGGAGTCCAACAGGGCTGCCAGCCCGGCCAGTTCCTCGTTGGCCCGCTCGATGGCTTCCTTGGATTTCGGTCCGGTGGGGAACGGTGTGTCGGGGGAGTCGCGGATCGCGGGGCGGCTGCCCGGCTCCGTCGGCTCGAAGCAGGCGTTGTCGGCGGAGCCGACCACGATCTCCTGGAGCGGGTCCCATTCGTTCCATGAATTGACGGCCGCCGAATATCGCATGTGCGGGTCCACCTGCCTGTTCCGTAAGACGTGGTCAGAGTGCGTCGCCGAGGGACCGCGCGGTGCGGCAGCGGAACACGGTCGCGACATCGACGGTCCGATCCAGCTCCGCTTCGATCCGGCCCGCCAGGCGCAGCGCCGTCAGCGAGTCGCAGCCGAGGGCGAACACATCGTCGTCCGCCCCGACGGATCCGCGTCCCAGCACCTCGGCGATCAGCTCGCACAGCCGCCGCACCGCGGGTTCGACGGCCGGTGTGGTGACATCGGTGACATCGGTGAGTAGGTGTCCGGTCGGGGCCGTGAGGGCCGCCGGCAGGTCGGTCAGGAGCTCCCGCAGCCGCGCCACCACCTGCCGGCCGTCCTCGGCGTCGAACAGGTCGGTGCGGTAGCTGACCTCGAGAAGCAGTCGCCGGCCGGGCGCGACCATCAGTTTGAGGGGGTAGTGGTACGCGTCGTGCCCGGCCACATCCGTCAGCCGCAGACCGTCCTCCGGGCTGGGCAGGGCTTCGGCGGTCGGGAAGTTCTCGAAGACGACGCAGGTGTCGAACAGGGTGCCAAGACCCGCCGCCCGCTGGATGTCCGTCAGGGCGAGGTGGTGGTACGGGAGGAGTTCGGCGTGTTCGTCCTGAAGCCGCGCCAGCAGCTCGGCCACCGGCTCGGCCGCGTCCAGGCGCACCCGTACCGGCACGGTGTTGACGAACAGCCCCACCATCTCCTCGACCCTGGGGAGCTCGGCCACCCTCCCCGAGACCGTGGCCCCGAACACGATGTCCCGATGTCCGGTCCGCCGGTGCAGACACAGCGCCCACGCGGCCCGCAGCAGCGTGTTCAGCGTGACACCGGCGCGGCGCGACGCGTCGAGCAGCGCGGCGGTGTCCGGTTCGGACAGCTCGACGGCGATGCGCTCCGGCAGGACGCGGATCCGCGCGGTGTCCTGGTCCGGGCAGACCAGGGTGGGCTCTGCCAGGCCCGCCAGCGCGCCGCTCCAGGCGGTATGCGCCTCCTCGCGGTCCTGCGCGGCCAGCCACCGCAGATAGTCGGGGTAGTGTCCGGGGGCCGGCAGACCGGTGTCCTCGCCATGGTCGAAGAGCGCGAGCAGATCGCGCAGCAGCAGCGAGGTGGTCCAGCCGTCCACCAGCAGATGGTGCATGCTCAAGGCCAGCGTCTGCCGGTCCTCGGCGAGCGTGACCAGAGTGCAGCGGGCCAGCGGTGGCCGGGCCACATCGAAGCGTTGCCGCCGGTCGGCGTCCAGCAGCGCCTCCAGCCGCGCGTCCCGCTCCCGCGGGTCGAGGCCGGTCAGGTCGTGGGTGTACCAGGGCATCCGGACCTGTTCCGGGATGACCTGCACCGGTTCCCCCGACCGCCGCTGGAGAAAGGCCGCGCGCAGCATCGGGTGGCGGCGCAGCAGCGCGTCGCACGCGCCCCGGAACCGCTCGGCGTCGAGCCTGCCCCCCACCTCCAGGATGATCTGCACGTTGTAGACGTCCAGGTCCCCACTGTCGTACCGGGCGTGGAAGAGCAGCCCCTCCTGCGTCGGGGTGAGCGGCAGCAACTCGGCTACGGGCATGCCGATCCGGGCGCCGAGCCGGGACAGCTCCGTCTCGTCCCGCTCCCCGGCGTCCACCGGGAGCGCGGGCACGGCGTCCACCGGGAGCGCGGGCGTGGACACGGGCTTGGGGGCCTCCGCGCTCATGCCGTACGCCACCAGCGCGCGCAGCGCGGCGAACCAGAGCCGGGCCAGCTCACCGACGTCGCCCTCGGTCAGCAGACGAGGGGCCCACAGCCAGTGGGCGGCCAGCCGCAGCCCCGCCGGGCCGTCCTCGACCGCCGCGTTCACCTCGACGACATGCGCCATCGGCATCCGCGGATCGGCTCCGCTCGGCAGCGCGTCCGACTCGGGCGCCACACTCCAGTCCCCGTCGGCCGAACCGTCTTGTCTGCCCAGGTAGTTGAATCCGAGCTGCGGGGCCGGGTAGGCCGCCAGCTCGGCGGCCGTGTCCCGGTTCAGATGGCGCAGCAGGCCGAAACCGATGCCGCGCCGGGGGATCTCCCGGGCCTGGTCCGTGACCCGGCGTACGGCCTCGCCGAGGCGCGCGGACGCCGGATCGCCGTCCGGGTCCCAGTCGCCGAACCCGGCGTCGAGCCGCACCGGATACAGCGAGGTGAGCCAGCCGACGGTGCCCGACAGGTCGATGTCCTCGCCGATGGGCTCACGGCCGTGCCCCTCCACATCGACCAGCACTGCGGTGTCGGCGCCGGGGCGCCGCCAGGCGGCGACGGCGAGCGCCAGGCCGGTGAGCAGCACCTCCCTGGTGTCGGTGGACAAGGCGGCCGGCACGGTGGTGAGCAGCGGCGCGGTCAGATCCTCGGGGAGGGTGAGGGTGAGTTCCCCGGCCGTGGCGTGGATGTCCCGGGACGGCGAGAGCGGGGCGTCGGCGAGCGCGATCCCGCCCGCGCGCAGGATCCGGCGCCACAGGGGGAGTTCATCCAGCACGGTGGGCGCCTTCGCCGCGGCGTACAGCCGGTGGCTCCACTCCCGCAGCGGGACGGGCACGGGGTCCGCCACCGGGGCGGCAGCGGCCGCCGTACGACTCCGCCAGGCGGTGTACAGATCGGTCAGCAGGATGTGCCAGGAGACCGCGTCGACGGCCAGGTGATGGACGGTGACGAGCAGCCGCCCCGAGCGGCTCGCGCCGCCGTCGAACCAGGTGGCCCGCAGCATTACGCCGTCGCGTGGGGCGAGGGTGTCGGCGTCCGCACCGGCGCAGTCCGAGATCCGGCGGCGGAGGTCGCCCGCGGCCAGCCCGGAGACATCGACCCGCCGGATCGCCGCGCGCAGCCCGCGCGGGTCCACCGGGGCCAGGGCGAGGGAGCCGTCGTCCCGCAGGCGGGCGCGTAGCGCCTGGTGGCGCTCCACCACGGCTCGTACGGCGGTGGCCAGCCGGTCCGTGCCGAGCCCGGGCGCCACGCGCAGCAGCGTCGACTGGTGGAACGCGTCGATCGCGCCACCGTGTTCCAGCAGCCACCGGGTGATCGGCGTGGCGGGGACGATGGCGGACGCCTCGTCGGGGG
>NZ_MUNE01000170.1 GCF_002154605.1 Streptomyces milbemycinicus
CCCCCGAACACCCGGTGCCCGCCGCGCCGCCCGAGATACGCGAGGCACGCCATGTGCCACTCGTCCAGGTGATCCGTGGCGGGCTGGTCGAAGGCGTCCACCACGGCTCGGTCGTGGTGCTGGCCGCCGACGGCCAGGTGATCGGCCAGGCCGGCGACCCCGACGCCGCGTTCTACCCCCGCTCGGCGCTCAAGCCCGTCCAGGCCGTCGCCATGCTGCGCGCCGGGCTGCCGCTGGACGGCGAGCTGCTGGCGCTCACCGCCGCCAGCCACTCCGGCCAGCAGCGCCACCTGGCCGGGGCGCGGCGCATCCTCGCGCAGGGCCAACTGGCCGAGGACCTGCTGCGCAACGTCCCCGACCTGCCGTACGGCGCCCCCGAGCGCGAGGCGTGGCTGCGCGCCGGGTACGGGCCCTCCCGGCTCGCCCAGAACTGCTCGGGCAAGCACGCCGCGATGCTGCTGACCGCCCAGCTGCGCGACTGGCCCCTGGAGGGCTATCTCGACCCGGCGCATCCGCTGCAGCAGCTGATCGCCGAGACCGTCGAGGACCTGACCGGGCAGCGCATCGCCCAGGTGACGGTGGACGGGTGCGGCGCGCCGCTGTTCGCCATCTCCCCGCACGGGCTGGCCCGCGCCCTCGCGCGGATCGCCACGGCCCCCGCGGACACCCCCGAGGGCCGGGTCGCGGCCGCCATGCGCGAGCACCCCGAGATGGTCGCCGGGACCGGGCGGGACGTCGCCCGGCTGATGCGCGCGGTGCCCGGCCTCGTGGCCAAGGACGGCTTCGAGGGGGTCCAGGTCGCCGCGCTGCCCGACGGGCGGGCGCTCGCCGTGAAGATCGCCGACGGCGGGGACCGCGCCCGGATGCCGGTGACCGCCGTGGCTCTCGCCCGCCTGGGCGTCGACCCCGGCCTCCTCACCGAGTTCGCCGAGGCCCCCGTCCTCGGCGGCGGCCGGCCCGTCGGTAGCCTGCGCGCGGCGGATTTCCTTTCAGACCCGTCCGCCTGACGCCCCCCACACCCAACCCTCACCCCGCCTCACCAAGGGACACCGCACACCGATGACTGCCACCGGCTTCCGCCGAGAACACGACCTGCTGGGCGACCGTGATGTGCCGGCCGACGCGTACTGGGGCGTCCACACCCTGCGCGCCACGGAGAACTTCCCCATCACTGGCACCACCATCGCGGCCTACCCGCACCTCATCGGCGCCCTGGCCGCCGTCAAGGAGGCCGCGGCCCGCGCGAATCAGGACCTGGGGCTGCTGGAGCCGCGCAAGGCCGACGCCATCGCGGCCGCCTGCCAGGAGATCCGCCAGGGCCGGCTGCACGACCAGTTCGTGGTCGATGTGATCCAGGGCGGGGCGGGGACCTCGACCAATATGAACGCCAACGAGGTGATCGCCAACCGGGCGCTGGAAATCCTCGGCCACGCCAAGGGCGACTACGCCCATCTGCACCCGAACGAGGACGTCAACCTCAGCCAGTCCACCAACGACGTCTACCCGACCGCCGTCAAGGTCTCCACCATCCTCGCCGTGCAGGGGCTGCTGGCCGCGATGGAGATCCTGCGCGAGGCGTTCGCCGCCAAGGCCGAGGAGTTCCGCGACATCCTGAAGATGGGGCGCACCCAGCTGCAGGACGCGGTGCCGATGACGCTCGGCCAGGAGTTCTCGGCGTACGCGGTGATGCTGGAGGAGGACCAGAGCCGGCTGCTGGAGGCCCAGAGCCTCGTCCACGAGATCAACCTCGGCGCGACCGCGATCGGCACCGGCCTCAACGCCCCCGTCGGCTACGCCGAGGCCGCGCGCCGCCACCTCGCCGCCATCACCGGACTGCCCATGGTCACCGCCGCCAACCTGGTCGAGGCCACCCAGGACTGCGGTGCCTTCGTCCATCTGTCGGGCGTCCTCAAGCGCATCGCCGTCAAGCTCTCCAAGAGCTGCAACGACCTGCGGCTGCTGTCCTCCGGCCCGCGCGCCGGGCTGAACGAGATCAACCTGCCCCCGGTCCAGGCCGGTTCCAGCATCATGCCCGGCAAGGTCAACCCGGTCATACCCGAGGTGGTCAACCAGGTCGCCTTCGAGGTGATCGGCAACGACGTCACCATCACCATGGCCGCCGAGGCCGGACAGCTCCAGCTCAACGCCTTCGAGCCGATCATCCTGCACTCCCTCTCGAAGAGCATCACCCATCTGCGCGCGGCCTGCCTGACGCTCGCCGAGCGCTGCGTCTCCGGGATCACCGCGAACGCCGAGAACCTGCGCGCGACGGTGGAGAACTCCATCGGCCTGGTCACCGCGCTCAACCCGCACATCGGCTACAGCGCGGCCACCAGCATCGCCCAGGAGGCCCTGGCCACCGGCCGCGGCGTGGCCGAACTGGTGCTGGAAAAGGGCCTGCTGCCCGCCGACCGGCTCGCGGCAGTCCTCCGCCCCGAAGAGGTCGCCGGCCGCGGCTAACCCGCGCACCGCAGCCGGGCGACGCCCGGCGCGGCGCTGAAGGGCAGCAGGTCCTGAAGGCGGTCCGGCCGTCGTACGTCGACACGGAGCTGATCGGCGATGCGGTAGGGGCGGTGCGCGAGCACCGCCCCGAAGCTGCGGCGCAGCCGGGACATGGCGGCGCGTACGGTGACCGTCCGCGTCGGGTCGCCGAAGAGGTCGTCGGCCAGCTGCGCCGCCGTCCGCCCGCCGGGGGACGCGGCGAGGACCAGAAGCAGTTCGGCGTGTCGCGCGCTGAGCTGGTGGGTCCAGGTGCCGGAGGGCCCCGAGAAGGTCAGCGACCACTCGTGCGGACGGCGCACGTCCAGCACCACGCGGCCGGTGCCCTCCGGCCCGTAGAGCTCGCCCGTCTCGTCCGCGCCGGAGCCGACGACCCGCAGCAGATGCCCGCCCGGCAGCGGCTCCACCGCGCAGGTGCCGAGCGCGGGCAGCCACACCGGCCCACACGCCGCCGACTTGGGCAGCAGCAGCCGGTGGTCCCGCGGGGTGACCCCGGTGACACCGGCGATCCAGCCGTGCGGGTCGACCGCGACCGCCTTGCCCCGGATCCGGGCCAGCACCGGCGCCGCGACGGCGCGCAGCCGGTCAAGATCCCGGCTGTGGGCCAGCCGCAGTTCGCCCTCCGCCCACCGGGCCGTCGCGGTGACCAGGGACAGTACGGTCGGATGGGCGCTGGCGGCCGGGCCGCTGATGTCCACGATGCCCAGCAGCCGCCCGTCCCGGGGGTCGAGGACCGGGGCCGCGGCGCAGCTCCAGGTGTGGAACGCGCGGACGAAGTGCTCGGCGGAGTGCACCCGTACGGGCGCCCGGACGGCCAGCGCGGTGCCGATGCCGCTGGTGCCGGCGACGTCCTCGGCCCAGTGGGCGCCCTCGATGAGGGCGATGCCGTCGGCGTGTCTGCGCACCCCGCGGTGGCCGTCGATCCACAGCACCCGGCCGTCTCCATCGGTGATGATCATGATGTGTCCGGCCGCCTCCGCCGCCTCCAGCAGACCGCTGTGCAACGTGGGCAGCACATCCGCCAGCCGGGTCTGCTGCCGCCGCCGCTCCAGCTCCTCGATGCCCAGCAGCCGCGGCGCGCTGCCGCGCTCCGGGTCGAGCCCCAGGCGCAGCATACGGTCCCAGGACTGCCCGATCACCGGGCGCGCGGGCAGCGGAAGCCTGCCCCGGCTCAGGGCGGCCTCGCGCATGACCGCCATGAGGCGGGCCGATTCGGCGGGGCTCAGATCGGCCAGCGGGCCGGTGCCGAGCGAGGCTTGAGTTCGCATGGAGATGCGGCCTTTCGTTCCTTGGGTGCCACGCGCTCCGGCCGAACAGGCTTTGTTTCTCTGGCGATTGTATGGCGGTGATTGTATGGCCCGCCCTCATCCGGCCGGGTCAGGCAGGGCCTGCTCGGCCCAGATCGTCTTGCCCGTGGGGCCGTGCCGGGTGCCCCAGCGCCGGGCGAGCTGAGCCACCAGCAGCAGCCCCCGGCCGCCTTCGTCGAAGACGCGCGCCCGGCGCAGATGCGGGGCGGTGCTGCTGCCGTCGGAGACCTCGCAGATGAGGTCGCGGTCGTGGATCAGGCGCAGCTGGATGGGTGCCTGGGCGTGCCGGATGGCGTTCGTGACCAGCTCGCTGACCACCAGTTCGGTGGTGAAGACCGCCTCGTCCAGGCCCCAGGCGACCAGCTGGTCGGTGGCGTTCTTACGGGCCCGGGCCACGACGGCCGGCTCCGCGGGCAGGTCCCAGGTGGCCACCTGGCTCGCGTCCAGTGCCCGGGTGCGGGCCACCAGCAGGGCCACATCGTCGGCGGGGCGGCGGGGGACCAGCGTGCTGAGCACCGCGTCGCACAGGTCTTCCAAGGACTCGGCGGGCCGGGAGAGCACCGTGCGCAGCGTGTCCACCGCCTCGTCGACATCGCGGTCGGGGACCTGGATCAGACCGTTGGTGTACAGGGACAGCAGGCTGCCCTCCGCCAGCTCCACCTCGCGGGACTCGAAGGGCAGGCTGCCCAGGCCGAGCGGCGGCCCGCTGGGCAGGTCGAGGTATTCGGCGGTGCCGTCAGGGCGGGTCAGCACGGGCGGCGGATGGCCGGCGCGGGCGAGCGTGCAGCGCCGCGAGACCGGGTCGTACACCGCGTACAGGCAGGTGGCGCCGATGTCCGCGGCGGTGCGTGCCTCGGCGCCCGGCTCGTCCTCCGTCTCGGCCGACAGCCGGTTGACCAGGTCGTCGAGGTGGGTGAGCAGTTCGTCCGGGGGCAGCTCGACATCGGCCAGCGTACGCACCGCCGTCCGCAGCCGGCCCATGGCGGCGGACGCCTGGAAGCCGTGGCCGACCACATCGCCCACCACCAGCGCGACCCGGGCGCTGGACAGCGGGATCACATCGAACCAGTCGCCGCCGACCCCCGCCCGCGAGCCGGCGGGCAGATAGCGGCCGGCGGCCTGGACCGCCGCATGGGGCGGCAGCGCCTGCGGCAGCAGGCTGCGCTGCAGGGTCAGGGCGGCCGCGCGCTGGCGGGTGTAGCGGTGGGCGTTGTCGATGCACACCGCGGCCCTGGCGGTGATCTCCTCGGCGAGCAGCAGATCGTCCGCCTCGAACGGCTCCGGGCGCCGGTGGCGGGCGAAGGCGGCCACGCCCAGCGTCGTGCCGCGGGCGAGCAGGGGGACGGCGATCGTGGAGTGGAAGCCGAATTCGCGCACCTTCGCGGCCCGCGCGGGATCGTCCCGCTCCCACCGGGCAGTGGTCTCGGGGACCACCGTGACCAGCACCCCCCGCCCCGCGGCCAGGCACTCGGCCGCGGGCGAGTGCTTCGAGTAGACGGCAAGATCGCCGAGCGCGACCACCATCTCCGGTGTGCCTTCGAGCGCCGACTGCGCGGCGACGCGGCGCAGTACGACGGTGCCGGGCACCGGCCCGGGGGGTGGCTCCGCGCCGCCGGGGTGGATCTCGGGCAACAGATCCACCACGGCGAAGTCCGCGAACTCCGGGGCGGCCACATCGGTCAGCTCCTGCGCGGTGCGCACGATGTCCAGCGTGGAACCGATCCGGACACTGGCCTCGTTGAGCCGCGCCAGCCGCCGCTGCGCCTCGTACCGCGTGGTGGTGTCGTGACCCGACAGGACCACGCCGAGCAACCGGCCGTCGTCGTCGCCGAGCAGCGGGGCCAGCGAGATCGACCAGGCCGCCTTGCCGTGCTTCGGGGGGAGGCTCAGATACTGCGGCAGGCCCGTATCGAGCACCAGGCGCATCATCCGCTCGATCTCGGCGCCGCGCGTATCGGGTACGACGTCCGAGGCGCGCAAGCCGCGCACCTGGGCCTGACCGAAGCCGACCACGCCTTCCATGTACGTGTTCGCCCAGCGCAGGAGCAGCCGGGCGTCGAAGACCGCCATCGTGCAAGGACCCTGGGCGAAGGCGGCCCTGACCAGTTCGTCGTCGTCGGCGGTCGGCCCCGTGCGGTCCAGCGGGGAGACCAGCAGCCACTCGGCCCCGCCGTCCGCCGTCCGCCTGTGGTGCGCCAGCAGGCCGACCCGTAGCGGGCGGCCGTCGCGGTGGCGCAGCGTCAGCTCCCCGCTCCACCTGGTCAGCGGCTCCAGGCGGCCGGGGAGGTCCCCGGCCGCCCCGTCGGCGAGCAGCCGGGAGGCGGGCCTGCCCACCACCGCCGAGTCCGGGTGGCCGAGGAGCTTGCGGGCCCCCTCGTTCCACCCCGTGACGATGCCCCGTTCATCGATGGTGGCTTTGGCCGTGGACGCCTCGTCAAAGAGGTCGTCGGACCGGATGGGCCGGTCCCGCGCGGTGTCCCGTCGCCTCATGGTCGTTCATCTCACGCTGCCTGGTACATCCGGCCGAGGTGATGAGATCGGGGGCGAACCGCCGCGCCCCGGCGGAAAGGCGCCCAGATACTCACATCTTCAAACATCTTCCAGTATGACACCGGCCGCCCGTCCGGCTCTCGCCGGCTCTTTCCAGCTCTTTCCAGTCAATACCCGACGGGCGGCGAACACCCGGCGAAGGCCCTCAGGAACCCACGGGAAACTCGTACACCAGCTGATAACGCCCGGCCGCCACCACGATGTCGGCCGTCTCCACCGCCCGGTCGCCGCTGTAGTACGTGCGCTCCAGCGCCTCGACCACGGAGCCCGCCGCGATCTCCAGCAGCCCCGCCTCCTCCGCCGAGGCCGTGCGCGCCACCACCGCCTCCACCGCCCGGTCCACCGGCAGCCCGATATACGCCATGCGCGCCACGACCCCCCGCCCGGCCAGCGGACCCGCCTCCGGCAGCGCCACCGGCGTCCCGCCGGTCAGCTCCAGCGGCTCCCAGCTGGTGGAGACCATGCTGCGATCGCTGCCCGTCCAGAAGACGTACGCGCTGCGCACCACCTGCGCGCCCGCCGCGAGCCCCAGCCGCTCGGCGATCCCGGGCGGCGCGGCCACCGTGGTGGAGCTGCCCTCGCGCCGCCCCGCGCCGTGGTCCGGCAGGTCCAGCACATACGGCGTGCCGCTGAGCCTGCCGTCGTGCCAGGAGCGCAGCATCCGCCGCAGCGCCGCGGGCCCGCGCACATACACCCCGCTGCCCGCGCGCCCGTAGACCAAGCCCTCTGCCATCAGCACCCGCACCGCGGCCACCGCGACATTGGACCCCACGCCGTACTCCTCGGCGAGCCGGGCGCGGGAGGGCAGCCGCTCCCCGGCGGGCAGCAGGCCGTCCTCGATCTGACGGCGCAGATCCTGGGCCACCCGGAGGTAGGCCGGTGGTTCGGTCATCGCGGTTCTTCCGTCTCCTCCGGGCTCGGGCAGGCCTTTGCGCGGGCTCTGTGACGGACCACACAGCCGCCGGCCTGATGCACCAGGTGCGTCCGTGCGGCGGCCGGCACAGCGCCGAAAGCCTGGGCCATCGCGCCATTCCCGGCGGCCGGGAAATCTGATGCATCAGATTAGCGCGCGTTCTCCAGGGGTTTTCTCCACGGGCCCCAAGTCAGCATTTGAGATTCCCCAAGCAGGCGTTTGACGCAGGCGTACACCGCCCGCAAAATTCCCTGGCCTGCCGCCTTTCATCAACAGCCCCTGAAATGTGACATCTTTATGAACGATTCCGCCGCACCGCAGCCGCGGCCCGCCCGCGCCACGGCCGACGCCGTGGTGCTCGGGGCCGGCCCACGCGGCGTCTCGGTGCTGGAACGGCTGGTGGCGCGGGCCTCGGCGACCGGTCCCGCGCTGCGGGTGACGCTGGTCGACCCGTATCCGCCGGGCGCCGGACGGGTGTGGTGGCGCGGTCAGCCGCCGCAGCTCCTGATGAACACGATGGTCGCCGACAACACCGTTTTCCCCGACGAATCGGTCCGGCTCGACGCGCCCGTCGGCACCGGGCCGACGTTCGCCGAATGGCTCCGGGACATCGCCGTCGGCGGCCATCGGGATTCCGCCGCCGCGGAATTCGCCGCGTATGCGGATGACCGCGCCTACGCGCCCCGGCGGGTCTACGGCAGCTATCTCGTGGACGCCCTGGAGCGGATACGGGCGCTCGGCGGGGGCCGGGTGCGGATCGAGGTCCGTACCGCCGCCGCGCGGAGCGTGACCCCCGCGCCGGGCTCGCCGGACTCCCCGAAAACTGCGGGCTATTCGGGCCTTTCCGGCGGTGGTTACGACATCGCGCTCGACGACGGCACCCGGATCACCGCGCGCGCCGCCGTCCTGGCCACCGGCCACCTCGAAGCGCCGTATCCGGCCTCCGCGGGCCCGTCGGCCAAGGTGCTCCACCTGCCCGGCGGTCACCCCGCCGACTACGCCCTCGACGCCATCGCCCCCGACGCCGACGTGCTGCTGCGCGGCGGCGGCCTCAACGCCTTTGATGTTCTGGCCCTGTTGACCCTGGGCCGCGGCGGCCGCTTCGACGAGCACGGCTACACCCCCAGCGGCCGCGAACCGCGCATCTGGATCACCACCCGGCGCGGCGTCCCCTTCCACGCCCGCGTCGACACCCCCGGCGTCAGGGTCCCCACCGCCTTCCTCACCCCCGAGCGGGTCGCCGCCCTCGCCGCCCGCGAACGCCTCGACTTCCATGCCGACGTCGTGCCCTGGCTGACCGCCGACCTCGAACTCGCCTGGTACGACCGGGTGCTGGCGCTCCACGCCGACGCCCTGCCCGCCCCCGAGGAGCTGCGCCGCGCCCTGACCGCGCTGCCGCCCGGCCCGGACCGCGGTGACGCCCTGCGCGCCGCCGTGCCCGAGCCGCTGCGCCTGGACCTGGACGCGATCGCCGAACCGCTGCGCGGCCGCCGCTTCGCCCACCCCGCGGAGCTGGGCGACTGGTGGGCCGGGCATCTCGACGCCGACCTGGCCGCGGCCACCGACCCACACCTGCCGCCGAGGGCCGCCCTCGCCGTCGCCGTACGCCAGGCGCGCCCCGCCCTGCGCACCCTGATCACCGCCGGCAACCTCAGCGGCGAGTCCTACCGGCGCGATGTGCTCGGCTGGTTCAACGGATTCGCCAACTTCGTCTCCGGCGGCCCGCCCGCGCTGCGCGTCCGCCAGCTGTGCGCGCTGCTGGCGGCGGGCGTGGTCGCCCTGCTCGGCCCGGTCCGGCCGGGCACCCGTTCGGCCTCCGCGGTCGTCGAGGACTTCACGGTACGGCCCGACGCCGTGATCGATGCCTGGCTGCCGGGCACCGACGTCGG
>NZ_MUNE01000171.1 GCF_002154605.1 Streptomyces milbemycinicus
GGCAAGCTCGTCCACAAGGTCGAGCTGGACAACTATCTCGAGGCCCTGGAGTGGTGCCGCAAGCTCTTCAAGAGCGGTTATGTCCACCCCGACGCGGTCGCGGGCAAGGCCAACGACTCGCTCACCCGCTTCACCTCCGGCCAGTCGCTCATCATGAACGACGGCGACGCCAAGTGGTACGGCGCCACCTTCGAACAGGCCGAGCCCAACCCCGAGTTCAAGATCCAGGGGATGGACTATTTCGGCGCCGACGGCGGCGATCCCACCCTCTACCTGGGCGCGCCCGCCAACATCTGGTCCTTCCTCAACAAGAAGCTCTCCAAGGACCAAATCGAGGAGATCCTGGCCGTCGCCGACTTCATCGCCGCGCCGTACGGCACCAAGGAGCAGCGCCTGATCGACTACGGCGTCGAGGGCACGCACCACACCATGAAGCACGGCGCCCCGGTCAAGAACTCCAAGGGCGTCACCGAGGTCCAGGACACCTACCGCTTCATCGTCTCGCCCGAGGCCACCGTCGCGTACCCGGACTTCCCGCAGATGGTGAAGGACTACTGCGGCTGGATGCAGCGCATGGGCAAGTTCGCCAAGAAGCCCGTCTTCTACGGCATGCAGATCCAGGAGCCCAACCGCTACGCCTCCCTCTACACCCCCTTCGAGGACCTGGCCAAGGACGTCGTACGGGGCCGCAAGTCCATCAGCGACGCCCAGAGCGCCATCAGCGACTGGCGCAGCGGCGGCGGTGACAAACTCCGCGACTGGTACGCCAGGCTCCTCGACAAGAACGGCAGCGGCGCCTGATGGCACTGGACACCGGAAGCCGGGCCGGTAAACCGCGCCGCGCGAGATCCGCGCGGCGCGGCGGCCCCGGCGGCCCCGACGACTCCGCCGCGTCCGCCCCGCCGCCCGCCGTGCCGGACGGCGGCATCCGGTGGTGGCAGCGGCTGCGCCGGGACCGCACCCTGCTGCTGATGGTGGCGCCCGCCGTCGGTCTGCTCGCGCTGTTCAACTACGTCCCGCTGATCTGGACCACGGTCGCCTTCAAGGACTACGACCCGTTCACCCAGGGCCTGTGGACCAGCCCCTGGGTCGGCCTCGACAACTTCACCCTCCTCTTCGACGACAGCCGCTTCTGGGACGCCTTCGCCAACACCCTCGGCATCACCTTCATCCAGCTGGTCCTCTTCTTCCCCCTCACCATCGCGCTCGCCCTGCTGGTCAACAGCGTGCTCAGCCAACGGATCCGCGGGCTGGTGCAGTCGATCCTGTATCTGCCGCACTTCTTCTCCTGGGTGCTGGTCATCACCGTCTTCCAGCAGATGCTCGGCGGGGCCGGGCTGCTCGCCCAGCAGCTGCGCCGCCACGGGTACGAGGGCTTCGACCTGATGACCGACCCCGGCGTCTTCAAGTTCCTGGTCACCGCGCAGCTGGTGTGGAAGGACGGCGGCTGGGGCGTCATCGTCTTCCTGGCCGCGCTCTCCGCCGTCAGCCAGGACCTGTACGAGGCGGCGGCGGTGGACGGGGCGAACCGCTGGCGGCGGATGTGGCATGTCACGCTGCCCGCGCTGCGCCCGGTGATCGCCCTGCTGCTGGTGCTGCGCGTCGGCGACTCACTCACCGTGGGCTTCGAGCAGATCCTGCTGCAGCGCGACGCGGTGGGGCCGGGCGCCTCCGAGGTCTTCGACACCTATGTGTGGTGGGTCGGCATCGCCAACACCGACTACGGGATCGCCGCCGCGGGCGGCCTGATCAAGGGCGCCTTCAGCCTGGTGCTTGTCCTGATCGCCAACAAAGTCGCCCACATGCTCGGCGAGCAGGGGGTCTACCAGAAATGACAGCGATATGACGGTGACCGCGCAGAGGGCCGCCGCGCCGCCCGCCCCGGCCGCTCCGCCGCGCCGCGACAGCAGACGCCCGGTGTGGGAGGAGGAGCCGAGCAAGGCCGGCCAGGGGCTCAAGGGCGCCACCCTGGTCGGGGTGTGCCTGGCGATCCTCGGGCCGCTGTGGGTGGTGGTGGTCACCAGCCTCTCCGACCAGAAGGCCATCACCGAGGCCGGCGGGCTGGTCATCGTGCCCGAGACGATCACCTTCCGGGCCTACTCCGAACTGCTCGGCGGCGGCACGGTCACCCGCGCGGCGATCGTCAGCCTCGCCCTGACGGCCGTGGGCACGGTGATCAGTACGGTGGTCTCGATCCTGTGCGCGTACGGACTGTCGCGCCGCGGGTCCTTCCTCCACCGGCCGATCCTGATGGTGCTGCTCGTCACCATGTTCTTCAACGCCGGTCTGATCCCGACCTATCTGCTGGTCACCGGGGTCGGCCTGGAGGGCAGCTACTGGTCGATGATCCTGCCCAGCGCCATCTCGGTCTTCAACATCCTGGTGCTGCGCTCCTTCTTCCAGACCACCGCGCCCGAGCTGATCGACAGCGCCCGGATCGACGGCGCGGGGGAGTGGCGGATCCTGCTGCAGATCGTGATGCCGCTGTCCAAGGCGGTCATCGCGGTCGTCTCGCTCTTCTACGCGGTCGGCTACTGGAGCCAGTGGTTCAACGCGATGCTCTACCTCAACGACCAGGAGATGTGGCCGCTGCAGATGATCCTGCGCCAGCTGGTCATCAAACAGCAGGCGCCCCAGGGCATGTCCCAGATGATCTCCAGCAGCCAGGTCCCGGGCCTGGCGGTCCAGATGGCCGTCATGGTGCTTGCGCTGATCCCGGTCGTGGTGCTCTACCCCTTCGTCCAGAAGCACTTCACCAAGGGCATGCTCACCGGCGCCATCAAGGGCTAGCCCGCCTCCCCGCACCACTCCCCGTTGCCGGCCGACCCGAAGCGAGCGAGCGATGCCCGAGCTGAGCGATGTCACCCGCGGCCGCATCCTCTACGGCGGCGACTACAACCCCGAGCAGTGGCCGCGGAGCGTCTGGCGCGAGGACGTACGGCTGATGCGCGAGGCCCGGGTCACCACCGCCACCGTCGGGGTCTTCTCCTGGGCCCGGCTGGAACCGCGCCCCGGCGCCCGCGACTTCGGCTGGCTGGACGAGGTCCTGGACCTGCTCCACGAGGGCGGTATCGAGGTGTGCCTGGCCACCCCGACCGCCTCCCCGCCCCCGTGGATGGGCGCCCGCCACCCCGAGACCCTGCCGCGCGACGAGTCAGGCGCCACCGTCTGGTACGGCGCGCGCAACCAGTTCTGCGCCTCCTCCCCCATCTACTGCGAGTACGCGCTGCGCATCACCGAGGACCTGGCGGAGCGCTACGGCGGCCACCCGGCGGTGCGCATGTGGCACGTCGGCAACGAATACGGCACCCACTGCTGGTGCGACACCACCGCCCGCCACTTCCGCCGCTGGCTGCGCACCCGGTACGGCGGTCTCGACGCGCTCAACGAGGCGTGGGGCACGGCCTTCTGGAGCCAGCGCTACGACTCGTGGGAGGAGATCATTCCGCCCCGCCGCGCCCAGTATCTGGTCAACCCCACCCAGGCGCTGGACTTCCGCCGCTTCACCAGCGACGCCCTGCTGGAGTGCTTCACCACCGAACGCGACGTCCTGGCCGACCGCACCCCGCACGCCCCCGTCACCACCAACTTCATGCCGCTGTTCATCGGCCAGGACGGCTGGGCGTGGGCGGCCGAGGAGGACGTGGTCTCCGTCGACGTCTACCCGGACCCCAAGGACCCGCACGCCGCCGCGTACGGGGCGATGGTCCAGGACCTCACCCGCTCCCAGGCCGGCGGCCCCTGGGTCCTCATGGAGCAGGCGGCCGGCCCGGTCAACTGGCGTGGCGTCAACCACCCCAAGCCGCCCGGGCTGATGCGCCTGTGGTCGCTGCAGGCCGTGGCGCGCGGCGCGGACGTCGTCTGCTTCTTCCAGTGGCGGCAGTCGCGGCAGGGCAGCGAGAAGTTCCACTCCGGGATGGTGCCGCACGCCGGTGAGCACAGCCGTACCTTCCAGCAGGTGCGCGGGCTCGGCGCCGAACTGCGCCGGCTCGGCGGCGTCGTCGGCCGCGGCGTCCCCGCAGGCGCCGCGATCCTGCACGACTGGCACGCCTGGTGGGCGACCGTCCAGGACGGCCGCCCCTCCGCCCGCCTCGACTACCCCCAGGTGGTGCGCGCCTGGCACCGGGCCCTGTGGGAGCAGAACCTCACCACCGACTTCGCCCATCCGCACGCCGACCTCACCGACTACGCCCTGGTCGCCGTCCCCCAGCTGTATCTGCTCACCGACGAGGCGCTGGACAATCTGGTCGGCTACGTACGCGGTGGCGGCACCCTGGTCTGCGGCTTCTTCACCGGCGTCGCCGACGAGGACGACCGGGTCCGCCCGGGCGGCGTCGACCAGCGGCTCCGCGACCTTCTCGGCATCCGTACGGTCCACGAGTGGTGGCCGCTGGACGAGGGCGAAACCGTCACCGCCCACGGCCCCTCCTGGCCCGCCGGCTTCACCGCCACCCTCTGGTCCGAGGACCTGGAGCCGTCCACCGCCGAGACCGTCGCCCGGATCAAGGGCGGCGAACTCGACGGCGGGCCCGCCATCACCCGCAACCGCCACGGCGCCGGCACCGCCTGGTACGTCTCCACCCTGCCCGAACCCGCCGCGCTGCGCGCCCTGCCGGCCCGCGCCGCCGACGAGGCGGGGCTGCGGCCACCGCTGCCCGGCCTCCCCGAGGGCGTGGAGGCCGTGTTCCGCGGCGAGCACCTGTTCCTCCTCAACCACGGCCGCACCCCCGCGGTCGTCCCCCTCCCGTCCGCGCGGACCGACCTGCTCACCGGCCGCGTGTACGACACCGAGGTCGGCCTCGACCGCTCCGCGGCCGTGGTCCTGGCCCCGCTCGATTCCCCCCACCCGAAGGGAGCAGCACCGTGCACCGAAAGGCTCGAAAGCTCTTCCTGACCCCGCTGTTCGCGCTCCTCGCGCTCATCGGCTTCGCCGCCGCCCCCGCCCACGCCGCCACCTGGTCCTCCTCGGACCAGTGGGGCAACTGGTCCAACGGCGGCTACACGCTCTACAACAACATCTGGGGCTCCGGCGCCGGAGCCCAGACCATCTGGGCCAACTCGTACACCGACTGGGGCGTCTGGGCCAACCACCCCAACACCGGCGGCATCAAGTCCTACCCCAACGCCAAGCGGGTCGTCGGCAAGAAGGTCAGCGCCATAGGCAGCCTGAACAGCAGCTACAACGTCACCGTGCCGTCCTCGGGCGCGTACAACACCTCGTACGACATCTGGGACACCAACTACGACTACGAGATCATGCTCTGGATGAACAAGACCGGCCCGGTCGGTCCCCTCGGCACCTCCCAGGGCAGCCTCACCCTCGGCGGCCACAGCTGGACCGTCTACAAGGGCAGCAACGGCGCCAATGAGGTCTTCTCCTTCATCCGCACTTCAAACTCCACTTCCGGCTCTGTGGACATCAAGGCCATCGTGAACTGGATCAAGAACACCAAGGGCTGGTTCGGCGATGTGACCATCGGCGACGTCCAGTTCGGCTACGAGATCACCTCCTCGGCCGGCGGTCTGGACTTCAAGACCAACAGCTTCGGCGTGTCCTTCAGCTGATCGCGCCCCCGGCCGACCGTGCGCCGCCGCTCCCCCGGGGGCGGCGGCACATGACCGCCCCGCGACGGCACATCGGTCCGCCGCCCCGCCGTACCCCACCGGTTGTGCCCCCGGCGCCGCGCGTACTCCCCGGGTTGCGGGGCGGGCACGCTCGTTCCGCCGTGCGGAGGAAGGGCCCGTACGCGAGGCGGCCCTAGGCTTGACCGCATGGTCCTCCTCGGCTCTTTCGCCCGGGTCCGGCCGCCGCGTGACCGGTGGGCGGACGCGGCTCTGGCCGGCGGTGTCTTCGTGCTGGCGGCCGTCGGCGGCGTGGGGCCGCTCGTCGGCGAGCGCGAGGAGCCCTGGCCGGTCACCGTCTTCGGCCTGGCGATGATCGCCGCCGCCAGCGGCGCGCTCTGGTTCCGCCGCCGCCGACCCGTGGCCGTCGCCCTCGGCGTGCTGGCCGCCACCGCCGCGTACTACCTCGTCAGCGTCTACGACGGGCCCCTCCTCGTCGCGTTCGTGGTCGCGCTGTACGCGGTCGCGGCCGAGGGGCTGCTGCGGGCGGCCGTCGCCCTCGCCGCGCTCAGCGTCGTCGCCGTCGGCGTCGGCACGCTGGCGGGCAACGAGGACGTCAACGGGGTCGCCCTCTTCATGCTCACCGGCTGGCTGGTCGCGGTGGTCGCGCTCGGCTGGGTGCGCCACAGCCGCCAGGCGTACGTCCACGAGGTGGAGCAGCGCGCGGCCGGTGAGGAGCGGCTGCGCATCGCGCGGGATCTGCACGATGTCGTCGGCCACCACATCTCCCTCATCAGCGTCCAGTCCACGGCCGCCCTGCACCGGATCGAGAAGGACCCGACGCAGGCCCGGACGGCCCTCGCCGCGATCAAGTCCTCCAGCCGCGAGGCGCTGCGCGAGCTGCGGGCGACCCTCGGGGTGCTGCGGCAGGTCGACGAGGAGGCGCCCACGGCGCCGCCGCCGGGCCTGGCCCGGATCGGTGAACTCGTCGAGTCGGCGCGGTCGGCCGGGTTCGACGTGCGCGCGCACACCAGCGGCGAGCCGGAGCCGCTGCCCACCGAAGTGGAGTTGGCCGCGTACCGCATCGTCCAGGAATCGCTGACCAATGTGACCCGGCACTCCCGGGCCACCGCCGTCACCGTCCATGTCTCACACGCGCCCCGCGAGGTCCGGATCGAGATCACCGACAACGGACGGGGCCCGGCCCGCACCGTGCCCGGCAGCGGCATCAGCGGCATGCGCGAGCGCGCCCGCGCGCTGGGCGGCGAGCTGGCCACAGGGGGCGGCCCGGACGGCGGATTCGCCGTACGGGCCCGGCTGCCGCACGGGAACGGAGCGTCCCCACAGTCATGATCAAGGTCTTGCTCGCGGACGACCAGCGGCTGGTGCGGGCCGGATTCCGCTCGATCCTGGAGGACGAGGACGACATCACGGTGGTGGCCGAGGCGGGCGACGGCGACGAGGCCGTCGCGGCCTGCCGCGAGACGCGCCCCGATGTGGCGCTGCTGGACATCCGGATGCCCGGGACCGACGGCCTTCAGGCGGCCGGGCGGATCACCGCCGACCCCCGTCTGGAGAGCGTCAAGGTCGTCATCCTGACCACCTTCGACCTGGACGACTACATCTACGGCGCGCTGCGCGCCGGCGCCACCGGCTTCCTGGTCAAGGACACCGAACCGGAGGAGCTGATCCACGCCGTACGGGTGGCGCACCGCGGCGACGCGCTGATCAGCCCCTCCGTCACGCGGCGGCTCATCGCGGAGTTCGCCGGACGGGTCCAGGCCCCCGAGCCCGGCCCCAGGCTGCGCGCCCTCACCGACCGCGAGCGGGAGGTGATGCGGCTGGTGGCCGCCGGGCTGACGAACGACGAGATCGCCGCCCGGCTGGTGCTCAGCCCGGCCACCGCCAAGACCCACGTCAGCCGCATCATGACCAAGCTGGACGTCCGGGACCGCTCCCAACTGGTGGTGCTGGCCTACGAGTCGGGCATGGTCAGCCCCCGCTGGCTGACGCGCTAGCCACACGACCGGGGGAGTACACGGGCCCCACGGCTGACAACCACTGGGGTACCGCGGGTGTCCGCCGGGGGCCGACGCCCCGGGGCGGACCGGGCCCGGATGCTGCGGGGCATGATGTCTCCGCCACGCATAACGCCCGCGACCACCGAGCCCGCCGCGGGCCGGCCCCCGGGCCGCAGAGGAACCTTCTGGCGTCTCGCCGCCTGGTCCCAGAGCCACCGCTGGGGCGCCCTGCTGCTGTGGATCCTCGTGGTGGCCGGGATCACCGCCGGATCGCTGGCGGCCGGCAGCGCGTACCGCAACGACTTCGCCCTGCCCGGCACCGACTCGCAGACCGCCACCGACCTGCTGACCGAGCACGGCTCCCGGCAGGCGGGAGACAGTGTGCAGATCGTCTTCAAGGACGAGGGCGGGCTGCGCGCCGAGCGCGGTGCCATCGAGAAGACCCTGGACCGGGTCCGCGGCCTGCCTTCCGTCACAGAGGTGCGCGGTCCGTACGCGGACGCCTCCGCGGTCTCCCGGGACGGCACCGTCGGCTATGCGACCGTGACCCTCGACGGCAAGGCGGAGGAGGTACCCAAGGGGCACGTCACCCGGATCATCGACGCCGCGAAGGCCGCCGAAGGGCACGGCCTGGAAGTCGCGCTCGGCGGCGAGGCGGTGCGCGGCGCCGAGGAGGAGGCGGGCGGCGCCGCGGAGGGCGCGGGCATGCTCGCGGCGCTGGTCATCCTCGTCCTGCTGTTCGGCTCGCTGGTGGCGGCGGCGCTGCCGCTGATCACCGCGGTGTTCGCGGTGGGCGGCGCCATCGGTCTGATCGCCCTGGCCTCACACCTGTTCACGGTCGCCGACTTCACCCCGCCCGTCATGATGCTCGTCGGGCTCGGGGTGGGCGTGGACTACGCGCTCCTGATCTTCTACCGCTACCGGCACGAACTGATCCGCGGCGCCGACCGGCACACCGCCACCCGCACCGCGCTGGACGCCGCCGGCCGTACGGTCTTCTTCGCCGGCTGCACGGTCATCATCGCCCTGCTCGGCCTGGTCGCCCTGGGCCTGGGCGCGCTTCAGGGCGTGGCGCTCGCCGTCGCGCTGACCGTGCTCGTCACCATGGCGGCGTCCCTGGTCCTGCTGCCCGCGCTGCTGGCCGTACTCGGCGGGCGCGTCCAGCGCCAAGTGCTGCGGCGCGCCGACCGGGCCCGGGCCAAGGGGAAGGAGGAGGGCCGGCGCTGGCGGGCCCTGGCCGCCGCCGTGCAACGGCGCCCGCTGCCCGCGCTGCTCGCCGCCGTCGTCGCGCTCCTCGCGCTGTCCGCCCCGGCCCTGAGCCTGCGCCTGGGCTTCGCCGACGCGGGCACCGACCCGACCACCTCCACCAGCCGCCGGGCCTACGACCTGCTCGCCGAGGGCTTCGGGCCCGGGTTCAACGGACCCTTGGTCGTGGTGAGCCGGGGCGACGCGGCGGCCGCCAGGGAGCTGCGGACCACGCTCGCCCGTACGGACGGCATCGCCGCCACGACACCGCCGCTGCCCTCCGAGGACGGCGCCGTCGCCACGGTCCTCGCCTTCCCCCGCACCTCCCCGCAGGACGAGGGCACCGCCGACCTCGTCCACACGCTGCGCGACCGCGTCCTGCCCCGGCTCGGCGAACGCACCGGCGCCGACTACCTGGTGGGCGGGCCCACGGCCGCCGCGCAGGACTTCGCCGACTCCGTCGCCGACCGGATGCCGCTGTTCGTCGCCGTCGTCGTCGGCCTCTCCGCGCTGCTGCTCATGGTGGTCTTCCGCTCCCTGCTGATCCCGCTGAAGGCCGCGCTGCTCAACCTGCTGTCCATAGCCGCCGCGCTGGGCGTGATCACGCTGGTCTTCCAGCACGGCTGGTTCGGGGCACAGCCCGGCCCGGTCGAGGCGTTCATCCCCGTGATGATCTTCGCGATCGTCTTCGGCCTCTCCATGGACTACGAGGTGTTCCTCATCGCCCGCATCCATGAGGAGTGGGAGCGGACGAAGGACCACTCCCACGCGGTCCGCGAGGGCCTGGCGGCCACCGGCAAGGTGATCACGGCGGCCGGCGCCATCATGATCGTGGTGTTCGCCGCCTTCGTGCTCAGCCCGAGCCGCATGCTCCAGCAGTTCGGACTGGGGCTCGCGGTGGCCGTCCTGCTGGACGCGGTGGTCATCCGCTGTCTGATCGTGCCGGCCGTCATGCGGCTGCTCGGCAGGCACGCCTGGTGGCTGCCCGCGTCCCTCGCCCGCCGGCTGCCGAAGGTGGCGCTGGAACGCCCGGACGCTGCCTGAGGCGATCTGAGCCCGCCGGGCCGCCGGCCCGGCGACGGCCCGTCAGGGCTCCCGTACCTCCCGTACCGGCAGCCGCGCGCCGTCGCGGAGGAACAGCGGGATCCGGTCCAGCGGGGCGGGCACGGTCACCGTCGTACCGCCCTCCCAGCTCTCGCCCGTCCAGGCGTCCGTCCAGCGCGCCCCCGCCGGGAGATAGGCGGTCCGCTCGGTCGCGCCCGCCTCGAGGACCGGGGCGACCAGCAGGTCGGGGCCCAGCAGGAAGGAGTCCGCGACGCCCCAGGCCGCCTCGTCGCCGGGGAACTCGAGGAAGAGCGGGCGCATGGGCGGCAGCCCCTCCTCGTGGGCGGCGCGCATCTGCGCCAGTACGTACGGCTTGAGCCGTTCGCGCAGCCGCAGATACGAGCCGAGGATGCGCTCGGCCTCCTCGCCGTACGACCACACCTCGTTCGGGCCGCCGGTCATCCCGGGCCCCAGCGGCAGCCCCGGGTCGCGGAAGCCGTGCAGCCGCATGATCGGCGACAGCGCGCCGAACTGGAACCAGCGGATCAGCACCTCGCGGTACGCCGGGTCGTCCGGATCGCCGCCGTGGAAGCCGCCGATGTCGGTGTTCCACCACGGGATACCGGAGAGGGCGACGTTCAGCCCGGCGGCGATCTGGCGGCGCAGCGTCGCGAAGTCCGTGCCGATGTCGCCGGACCACAGGGCGGCCCCATGGCGCTGGCTGCCCGCCCACGCCGAGCGGTTGAGGGTCACCACCTCCTCCTCGCCCGCCGCGCGCATGCCCTCGTGGACCGCGCGGGCGTTCTCGCGCGGGTAGAGGTTGCCGACCTCCAGGCCCGGCCCCGCGTGGTAGCGCAGATTCGCCGGGAAGCCCGGCTTGAGCTCCGGCTCGCACGCGTCCAGCCAGAAGGCGCGGATCCCGTACGGCTCCAGGTAGTTCGCCCGCACCCGCGACCACATGAACTCCCGGGCCTCGGGATGAGTCGCGTCGTAGAAGGCGACGTGGATCCGCTCGCCCTCGCGCACATCGGGCCAGTCGGCGTGCGCTGTGGGCCCGTACTCGGTGCCGACCAGAAAGCCACGCTGCTCCATCGTGGTGTGGTTCTCGCTCAGCGGCGAGACCGAAGGCCACACCGAGACCACCAGCTTGATGCCCAGCTCCTCCAGCTCCCGCGTCATCGCCGCCGGGTCGGGCCAGGCCACCGGGTCGAACTTCCAGTCGCCCAGATGCGTCCAGTGGAAGAAGTCGCAGATGATCGCGTCGATCGGCAGCCCGCGCCGTTTGTGCTCGCGGGCCACGGTCAGCAGCTCCTCCTGGGTGCGGTAGCGCAGCTTGCACTGCCAGAACCCGGCCGCCCACTCGGGCAGCATCGGCGCGCGGCCGGTCACCGCGGAGTAGCGGCGCTGCGCGGCCGCCGGATCCCCGGCCGTGATCCAGTAGTCGATCTGGCGGGCGCTGTCGGCGACCCAGCGGGTGCCGGTCGCGGCCAGCTCGACCCGTCCGATGGCCGGGTTGTTCCACAGCAGGGTGTAGCCGCGGCTGGAGGTGAGGACCGGGATCGTCACCTCGGAGTTGCGCTGCACCAGGTCGATCACGGCGCCCTTCTGGTCCAGCAGACCGTGCTGGTGCTGGCCGAGGCCGTAAAGCCGCTCGCCCTCGTACGCCTTGAAGCGCTGCTCGATGCGGTGGTAGCCGTTGCCCGTGGCGGTGCGCAGCCGCGGCCCCGGCCACCAGAAGTGGGCGCGCTGCTCGGCCAGCAGCTCCCGGCCGTCCTCGGTGGCCGCGAACCGGATCATGCCCTCCGCGCTGATCCGCGCGGTGATCGCGCCGCAGGTCAGCGACGCCTCCCCGGCCTCGATCGCGACGCTCGCGGTCGCCTTCGGCGGACCGTCGAGGAGCGCGCCGGGCAGATCCTCCAGCAGCGGCCCGCCGAGCCGGGCGCGGACCCGGATCGCGTCGGGCCCCCACGGCTCCAGACGTACGGTCTCCTGCCGCCCACTCCACTCCAGCGCGCCGTCGCGCTCGCTGAAGGTGCCGACGGTGGGGGAGGACTGGGCGAGCGACGCTGAGGCGGTGGCCGGCGGTGATGGGTTCACGGGGCGCTCCTCGGGGTGCGGCGGTGGACGTACGGGGGTGAGCTTTACGGGCGTATCGCTTCGGGGACGTACGGCTCGGGGGCGCTGCGAGGGCGGGACTTCAGGGGGTTTCGGCGAGGTCGCCGCGGGTTTCGGTAAGAGGCCGCGGGTTTCGGTAAGAGGGGGCGCGGCGGACGGGCGCTACGGGCCGGGCCGGGGCCGGGTCAGGGCGCGGCGTTCGGCGCCGGGCCCGAGCTCGCCCGTACGGTCAACTCGGGCTCCAGCAGCGCCACCTCGTCCGAGCCGTGCCCCTCCAGCTTGGCCACCACCAGCTCAACCGCCCGCCGCCCCATCTCATGCGCGGGGATCGCGACCGAGGACAGCCGCACCGAGGCCTGGGCTGCCACCTGGTCGGGGCAGATCGCCACCACCGAGACGTCCTCGGGCACCGCGCGGCCCTGCTGGCGCAGCAGGCTGAGCAGCGGGTCGATGGCGGCCTCGTTCTGCACCACGAAGCCGGTGGTGCCGGGGCGCTCGTCGAAGATCCGGGCCAGCGCCCCGGCCATGGACTCATAACTGCCCTCGCACGGCCGGTGCAGCAGGCGCAGCCCCAGCTCGCGGGCGCGGCCGCGCAGCCCCTCCAGGGTCCGTACGGCGAAGCCGGTGTGGCGCTCGTACACCGCCGCCGCCTCGCCGACCACGGCGATCTCGCGGTGGCCGAGCCCTGCCAGATGGTCGGCGCACAGCGCGCCGGTCGCTGTGAAGTCCAGGTCGACGCAGGTCAGTCCGACAGTGTCGGCGGGCAATCCGATCAGTACGGTGGGCTGGCGGGCGTCCCGCAGCAGCGGCAGCCGTTCGTCCTCCAGCTCCACATCCATCAGGATCATGGCGTCGGCGAGCCCGCTGCCGGTGACCCGGCGCACGGCCGCCGGGCCCTCCTCGCCGGTCAGCAGCAGCACGTCATAGCCATGGGTGCGGGCGGTGGTGGCCACCGCGATGGCGATCTCCATCATCACCGGCACATACATATCGGTCCGCAGCGGCACCATCAGCGCGATGATGTTGGAGCGGCTGCTGGCGAGGGCGCGGGCACCGGCGTTCGGGTGGTAGCCGAGCTCCTTGATGCTCTGCTCGACCCGCTCGCGGGTGGGGCCGGAGATCGAGCGCTTGCCGCTGAGGACATAGCTCACCGTGCTGGCGGAGACTCCGGCGTGCCGGGCGACCTCGGCGAGGGTGACCATGCGGGACTCCGTCCGGGTCATTGAAGCGCTTCGACTGAGTTGCCGAACGGCTCTTGGCTGGCTGCGCGGATCGACAGTAGACCTGTCCGCGTTCAGTGTCCAGATAGTCGAAGCGCTTCAACTCGCTTTTTCCACCGCCTGGGGCCACACGCTTTGCCGCCCCGTCGGACCGGAGGCACACTGGCACCGTACGTGCCGGTAATGTCACGAGATCGTCCATTCGCGGCAAGGGAGCACCGATGACCGCATCATCCGTCAGGCCGGTGTCCGAGCGCGAAGCGCGCCGGGTCGCCGAGGCAGCCCGCGAGCAGCTATGGCACAAGCCGAGCTTCGCCAAGGAACTGTTCCTCGGCCGTTTCCGGCTCGATCTGATCCACCCCCATCCCGCCCCCGCCCCGGATGACGTACGGCGCGGTGAGAAGTTCCTCGAGAAGCTGCGCGAGTTCTGCGAGACCGGTATCGACGCCGCCCGCATCGAGCGCGAGGCCAAGATCCCCGACGAGACGATCGAAGGTCTCAAGGAGCTCGGCGCGCTCGGCATGAAGATCGACCCCAAGTACGGCGGGGCCGGCCTCACCCAGGTCTACTACAACAAGGCACTGGCCCTCGTCAGCTCGGTGAGCCCGGCCATCGGCGCGCTGCTCTCGGCCCACCAGTCCATCGGAGTGCCGCAGCCGCTCAAGCTGTTCGGCACCCAGGAGCAGAAGGACACCTTCCTGCCCCGCTGCGCCCGCACCGACATCTCGGCCTTCCTGCTCACCGAGCCGGACGTGGGCTCCGACCCGGCCCGGCTCGCCACCACCGCCGTACCCGAAGGCGACGGCTACATCCTCGACGGAGTGAAGCTGTGGACGACCAACGGGGTGGTCGCCGACCTCCTCGTGGTCATGGCCCGTGTCCCCGCGTCCGAGGGCCACAAGGGCGGTATCACCGCCTTCATCGTCGAGACGGCATCCGAAGGCGTCACCGTCGAGAACCGCAACGCCTTCATGGGCCTGCGCGGCCTGGAGAACGGAGTGACCCGCTTCCACCAGGTCCGCGTCCCCGCCACCAACCGCATCGGCCCGGAGGGCGCCGGGCTCAAGATCGCCCTGACCACCCTCAACACCGGCCGGCTCTCGCTGCCCGCGATGTGTGCGGGCTCCGGAAAGTGGTGTCTGAAGATCGCCCGCGAGTGGTCCGCGGCCCGTGAGCAGTGGGGCAAGCCGATCGCCCGGCACGAGGCCGTCGGCGCCAAGATCTCCTTCATCGCGGCGACCACCTTCGCCCTGGAGGCCGTCATCGACCTCGCCTCCCAGATGGCCGACGAGGACCGCAACGACATCCGTATCGAGGCGGCGCTGGCCAAGCTCCTCGGCAGCGAGATGGCCTGGCTGATGGCCGACGAGCTGGTCCAGATCCGCGGCGGCCGCGGCTTCGAGACCGCCGCCTCGCTCGCCGCCCGCGGCGAGCGGGCCGTCCCGGCCGAGCAGATGCTCCGCGACCTGCGGATCAACCGCATCTTCGAGGGCTCGACGGAGATCATGCACCTGCTGATCGCCCGCGAGGCCGTGGACGCCCATCTGTCCGTGGCGGGCGACCTCATCGACCCGGACAAGTCCCTGTCCGACAAGGGCAAAGCGGCCGCCAAAGCCGGCGGCTTCTACGCCCGCTGGCTGCCGGGCCTGGTCACCGGCCCCGGCCAACTCCCCCGCGCCTACGCCGAATTCCGCCCACCCCGCCACCGCGACCTCTCCCCGCATCTGCGCTACGTCGAACGCTCGTCGCGCAAGCTCGCCCGGACCACGTTCTACGCCATGTCCCGCTGGCAGGGCCGGATGGAGACCAAGCAGGGCTTCCTCGGCCGCATCGTCGACATCGGCGCGGAGCTGTTCGCCATGAGTGCCGCCTGCGTACGGGCCGAGATGCTGCGCACCACGGGCGACCACGGCGCCGAGGCATACCAGCTGGCCGACGTCTTCTGCCGGCAGGCGCGGATCCGCGCCGAGGAGCTTTTCGCCCGGCTGTGGACCAACACCGACGAGCTCGACCGCAAGGTCGTCTCGGGCGTGCTGGCGGGCTCGTACACCTGGCTGGAGGAGGGTGTGCTCGACCCCAGCGGCGACGGCCCCTGGATCGCCGACGCCACCCCCGGCCCGCCCACCAAGGAAAACGTCCACAGACGCGTCTAAACCGGCGGCCCCAGGCCCCGTGGTTGCGCCCGGGTCCCCCATCCGGGCGCAACCATCAATTGAGCAACCCCCATGGCGAGCAACCAGGTCCGCGAGAGCGGCGCCGGTTTAGGCGCAAAGAGGGGGACGGGCAACAATGGGGCAATGACGGATTCCCTCGCTGACCCGCACCTCCGCTTTCCGGCGGCCACCGCCGCCACCGGAGGCCCGCGCGACATCGTGATCCTCGGCTCCACCGGATCGGTTGGCACCCAGGCCATCGACGTGGTGCTGCGCAACCCCGACCGCTTCCGGGTGACCGGGCTGTCCGCCGCCGGCGGGCGGCCCGGGCTGCTCGCCGAGCAGGCTCACCAGCTCGGGGTGCGGGTGGTCGCGGTGGCCCGGCCGGAGGCCGTGGCCGAGGTGCGCGAGGCGCTGGCCGCGCGGTACGGGGCGGGGGAGCCGCTGCCGGAGATCGTTGCGGGGCCGGACGCGGCCACCGAGCTGGCCCGCTCCGAGTGCGACACCGTGCTCAACGGCATCACCGGCTCCATCGGCCTGGCGCCGACCCTTGCCGCGCTCGAGGCCGGCCGGGTGCTCGCGCTGGCCAACAAGGAGTCGCTGATCGTCGGCGGGCCGCTGGTCAAGGCCCTGGCCAAGCCGGGGCAGATCGTGCCGGTCGACTCCGAGCACTCCGCCCTCTTCCAGGCGCTGCTCGGCGGTTCCCGGCAGGAGGTCCGCAAGCTGGTGGTGACCGCGTCCGGCGGGCCGTTCCGGGGGCGTACGAAGCAGGAGCTGACCGAGGTCACGCCCGAGCAGGCGCTGGCCCACCCCACCTGGGACATGGGCCCGGTGATCACGATCAACTCCGCGACCTTGGTCAACAAGGGGCTGGAGGTCATCGAGGCGCATCTGCTCTATGACATTCCCTTCGATCGGATTGAGGTTGTGGTCCACCCGCAGTCGTATATCCACTCGATGGTCGAATTCATTGACGGTTCCACCCTGGCGCAGGTGAGTCCGCCCGATATGCGGATGCCGATCGCGCTCGGTCTCGGCTGGCCGGACCGGGTGCCGGACGCCGCGCCCGGCTGCGACTGGACCAAGGCGCACACCTGGGAGTTCTTCCCGCTGGACAATGACGCGTTCCCCTCGATCGGGCTCTCCCGCCACGTCGGCGCGCTCGGCGGCACCGTGCCCGCCGTTTTCAACGCGGCGAACGAGGAGTGTGTGGACGCCTTCCTGGCCCGGAAGCTGCCGTTCAACGGAATCGTCGATACGGTCGCCCAAGTGGTGGCCGAACACGGCACCCCCACCGCGGGAACCCGGCTCACGGTCGAGGACGTCCTCCAGGCCGAGGCATGGGCCCGCGCCCGCGCCCGTGAACTGGCCGCCCGCGCGGCCGAAGCGACTCCGGAGGCTCGCGCATGACGGCACTGATGACGGTCCTCGGCATCGTCGTATTCGTTGTCGGACTGCTCTTCTCGATTGCCTGGCATGAGCTCGGCCATCTCTCCACGGCCAAGCTCTTCGGCATCCGGGTGCCGCAGTACATGGTGGGCTTCGGTCCGACGATCTTCTCCCGTAAGAAGGGGGACACGGAGTACGGCGTCAAGGCGGTCCCGTTCGGCGGCTATATCCGCATGATCGGGATGTTCCCGCCCGGCGACGACGGGAAGATAGCGGCACGTTCCACCTCGCCGTGGCGCAGCATGATCGAGGACGCCCGGTCGGCCGCGTACGAGGAGCTGCAGCCGGGCGACGAGACCCGGATGTTCTATACGCGCAAGCCGTGGAAGCGCGTGATCGTGATGTTCGCCGGGCCGTTCATGAATCTGGTGCTCGCCGTGGCGATCTTCCTCGGCGTGATGATGTCCTTCGGTGTCAACACCCAGACCACCACCGTGGGCACGGTCCAGAAGTGTGTGGTCGCGGCCTCGGCCTCGACCGACAAGTGCCCCAAGGACGCCAAGGACTCCCCGGCCAACGCCGCGGGGCTGCGGGCCCGCGACAAGATCGTCGCCTTCAATGGTGAGCCGACCTCGGACTGGAACAGCCTCCAGCAGCACATCCGTAAGACCGTCGGCCCCGCGACGATCACCGTCGAGCGCGATGGCGTCCGCAAGGATCTGCATGCGGTGCTCATCAAGAACCAGGTCGCCAAGTCGGACGGGAAGGGCGGCTATGTGGAGGGGCAGTACGTCTCCGCGGGCTTTCTCGGCTTCACTCCGGCCAGTGGCGTGGTCAAGCAGTCCTTCGGCCAGTCGGTGGACCGGATGGGCAATATGGTCCAGGACGGCATCGACTCGCTGATCGCCCTGCCCTCGAAGGTCCCCGACCTGTGGAACGCGGCCTTCGGTGACGGTGAGCGCAAGGCGGACTCGCCGATGGGCGTCGTCGGCGCGGCGCGGGTCGGCGGGGAGGTCGCCAGCCTCGACATCCCGGCCTCCCAGCGGGTCGCCACCATGCTGTTCCTGGTGGCCGGCTTCAACCTCTCGCTCTTCCTGTTCAACATGCTGCCGCTGCTGCCGCTGGACGGCGGGCATATCGCGGGCGCGGTGTGGGAGTCCGTACGGCGCCACACCGCCCGGCTGGTCCGGCGGCCCGACCCGGGGCCGTTCGATGTGGCCAAGATGATGCCGGTCGCCTATGTGATCGCTGGAGTGTTCATCTGCTTCACCCTGCTGGTGCTGGTGGCTGACGTGGTGAATCCGGTGAAAATCTCCTGATGATGCGAAATGCCCCGAAGTTCACCATTCGGTGGACTTCGGGGCCGGAATGTGCTTGGCCCGGGCGTGGTGCCGTAACCTCGGACACCGGAGCCCGCCGATCTCGGGACCTTCATTCATGACCTTGGGGTTGCTCGCCAGATGACAGCGATTTCGCTTGGAATGCCGTCCGTTCCGATCAAGCTCGCCGACCGCAGAGTCAGCCGGAAAATCCAGGTCGGGTCGGTGGCGGTGGGCGGGGATGCGCCGGTGTCGGTGCAGTCGATGACGACGACGGTGACGGCGGATATCGGGGCGACGCTGCAGCAGATCGCGGAGCTGACGGCGTCGGGGTGCCAGATCGTACGGGTGGCCTGTCCGTCGCAGGATGACGCGGATGCGTTGCCGGTGATCGCGAAGAAGTCGCAGATTCCGGTGATCGCGGATATTCATTTCCAGCCGAAGTATGTGTTCGCGGCGATTGATGCCGGGTGTGCGGCGGTGCGGGTGAATCCGGGGAACATCCGGCAGTTCGACGACAAGGTGAAGGAGATCGCTAAGGCCGCGTCGGATGCGGGCACTCCGATCCGGATCGGGGTGAACGCGGGGTCGTTGGACAAGCGGCTGCTGGAGAAGTACGGCAAGGCGACGCCGGAGGCGTTGGTGGAGTCGGCGTTGTGGGAGTGCTCGCTGTTCGAGGAGCACGGGTTCCGGGATATCAAGATCTCGGTGAAGCACAACGACCCGGTCGTGATGATCAACGCGTACAAGCAGCTGGCGGAGCGGTGCGACTACCCGCTGCACCTCGGCGTCACCGAGGCGGGCCCGGCGTTCCAGGGGACGATCAAGTCGGCGGTCGCGTTCGGCGCGCTGCTCAGTGAGGGGATCGGCGACACGATCCGGGTGTCGCTGTCGGCGCCTCCGGTGGAGGAGATCAAGGTCGGCATCCAGATCCTGGAGTCGCTGAATCTGCGGCAGCGGCGGCTGGAGATCGTGTCGTGTCCCTCGTGTGGTCGGGCGCAGGTGGATGTGTACAAGCTGGCGGACGAGGTCACGGCCGGCTTGGAGGGCATGGAGGTGCCGCTGCGGGTCGCCGTGATGGGGTGTGTGGTCAACGGCCCCGGTGAGGCGCGCGAGGCGGATCTCGGGGTGGCCTCGGGCAACGGCAAGGGCCAGATCTTCGTCAAGGGCGAGGTGATCAAGACCGTGCCCGAATCGAAGATCGTGGAGACCCTGATCGACGAGGCCATGAAGATCGCCGAACAGATGGAGAAGGACGGCATCGCCTCCGGAGCGCCCGAGGTCTCCGTCACCGGCTGACGCCGGCCCCGCCCCCGCGGCTGCACCGCCCGCACCCGACCGGACCACGGCCCGGTCGGTGAACGCGGGCGGTGGTCGAGGCGACCCCCGAGGTACAGTGCGGAGAATCGAATCTTCTGGCCCTCGGCCGCAACCGGTGAGGCATACCGACACGTGCTGACGACGTCCACCACCAGGGTGCTCGAGCCCCACGAGCTGGATGAGGCCCTTGCGGTCCTCGACCGCGACCCGGTCTCCAACGCCTTCGTCGCCGCCCGCGTCCAGGTCGCCGGCCTGGACCCCTGGCGGCTCGGCGGCGAGATGTGGGGCTGGTACACCGGTGGCCGGCTCGAATCGCTCTGCTACGCCGGAGCCAACCTCGTCCCCATCTGCGCCACCCGCGACGCCGTACGCGGCTTCGCCGAGCGCGCCCGCCGGTCCGGCCGTCGCTGTTCCTCGATCGTCGGCCCCGCCGACACCACCGCCGAGCTCTGGTCGCTGCTCGAGCCCAGCTGGGGCCCGGCCCGCGAGGTCCGCGCCCACCAGCCGCTCATGGCCACCACCACCATGCCCGCCGGTATCGCGCCCGACCCGCTCGTCCGCCGTGTTTGCAAGGACGAAATGGACGTGATCATGCCCGCCTGCGTGGCCATGTTCACCGAAGAGGTCGGCGTCTCGCCGCTCGCCGGCGATGGCGGGCTGCTCTACCAGGCCCGGGTCGCCGAACTCGTCAGCCACGGGCGATCCTTCGCCCGCATCGAGAACGGCCGGGTCGTCTTCAAGGCCGAGATCGGCGCCGCCACCCGCCACGCCTGCCAGATCCAGGGCGTCTGGGTCGCCCCCGAATACCGCGGCCGGGGGCTGTCCGAGACCGGTATGGCCGCCGTCCTGCACTATGCGCTGAGCGAGGTCGCGCCCGTCGTCAGCCTCTACGTCAACGACTTCAACACCGCCGCCCGCGCCGCCTACCGACGAGTCGGCTTCCAGGAGGTCGGCGCCTTCATGAGTGTGCTGTTCTGATCGACGGCCCAGTAGGGTGCCGCCCATGCTGCAACAACCAGGCGTTGGGCCACCGGACCCGCAGGGCGTCGTCGTGGGGTCGCTCGACCTCGCCGCGCGCGTGGACGAGGCCCTTGCCGTGCAGGCGATCGCCTTCGGGCTCACCGACGAGGAGGCCGGAGTACGGCGCCACATCGTGCTGCGCCACCTCACCAGCCCGGGCGCCCGCGCGCTGGGCGCCACCACCCCCGCCGGGCGGCTCGTCGGCTTCGTCTACGGCATGCCCAACGACCGCACGCACTGGTGGTCCACCGTCGTCGAGCCGTATCTGCGCGACACCGGCCACCAGGACTGGCTGGACGACTCCTTCGTCATCACCGAGCTGCATGTCCACCCCGACTACCAGCAGCACGGCATCGGCCGGTCACTGATCACCACCATCACCGACGGAGCGGCCGAGCCGCGCTCCATCCTCTCCGCGATCGACGCCGACAGCCCCGCCCGCCACCTCTACCGCGCCCTCGGCTACCGCGACCTCGCCCGCCCCGTGCTCTTCCCGAGCGCGCCGACCCCGTACGCGGTCATGGGCGCCCCGCTCCCGCTGCGCCGCTGATTCCCGCACCTCTTCGGCCGTACCCCTGGATTCATTTCCCGGTGGGTGGCGGCAGCGGTTAATCTCCTGGACATCCCATCTCGTACGCAGGAGAAGAACCATGGCCCACGTCCAGCGCATGTCCAGGTTGATGTTGAAGACGCTGCGCGAGGACCCGGCCGATGCCGAGACCGCCAGCCACAAGCTGCTCGTCCGCGCCGGCTATGTCCGCCGCACCTCCGCGGGCATCTGGACCTGGCTGCCCATCGGCAAGAAGGTCCTGGAGAACGTGGCGCGGATCGTCCGCGAGGAGATGGACGCCATCGGCGCCCAGGAAGTCCTGCTGCCCGCCCTGCTGCCCCGTGAGCCGTACGAGGCCAGCGGCCGCTGGGAAGAGTACGGTGACCTGCTGTTCCGGATCAAGGACCGCAAGGGCGCCGACTACCTCCTCGGCCCGACCCACGAGGAGATCTTCACCCAGACGGTCAAGGACCAGTGCACGTCCTACAAGGACCTGCCCGTGATCCTCTACCAGATCCAGACCAAGTACCGGGACGAGGCCCGCCCGCGCTCCGGCGTGCTGCGCGGCCGCGAGTTCCAGATGAAGGACTCGTACTCCTTCGACACCACCGACGAGGGCCTGGCCGAGTCCTACCGGCTGCACCGCGAGGCCTACCAGCGGATCTTCGAACGCCTCGGCCTGGACTACCGCATCGTCTCCGCGATCTCCGGCGCCATGGGCGGCTCCGCCTCCGAGGAGTTCCTGGCCCCGGCCGCGGCCGGCGAGGACACCTTCGTGGACTGCCCGAACTGCGACTACGCGGCCAACACCGAGGCTGTCACCCTCGCCCTCACCCCCGTCGAGGGCGCCGAGCACGGCCCGGTCGAGGAGCTGGACACCCCCGACACCCCCACCATCGACACCCTCGCCGAGCATCTGAACATCCCGGCCTCCGCCACCCTGAAGAACCTCCTCGTCAAGGTCGACGGCGAGATCACCGCGGTGGGCGTCCCCGGCGACCGCGAGGTGGACCTCGGCAAGCTCGCCGAACACCTCGCCCCCGCCGAGGTCGAGGTCGTCACCGCCGAGGACTTCGCCGACCGCCCCGACCTGGTCCGCGGCTACATCGGCCCGCAGGGCCTGGCCGGGAAGTCCTTCCGCTACCTCGCCGACCCGCGCGTCGCGCCCGGCACCGCCTGGGTGACCGGCGCCAACAAGCCCGGCAAGCACGCGCGCAACGTCGTCTGCGGCCGGGACTTCGAGGTCGACCAGTACCTCGACGTCGTGGTGGTCAGGCCCGGCGACCCCTGCCCCCGCTGCGGCGCCGGTATCGAGCTCGACCGGGCCATCGAGATCGGCCACATCTTCCAGCTCGGCCGGAAGTACGCCGACACCTTCCAGCTCGATGTGCTCGGCCAGAACGGCAAGCCGGTCCGGGTCACCATGGGCTCCTACGGCATCGGCGTCTCGCGTGCCGTGGCCGCGCTCGCCGAGCAG
>NZ_MUNE01000172.1 GCF_002154605.1 Streptomyces milbemycinicus
GCGGCGGACGTGGCGAGCAGGGTGTTGTTGTCCTCGGTGGAGGTGGAGACGATGCCGGAGCCGCCGTTCAGCAGGGTGCGGCCGTCGGCCGTGGTCGTGGCGCTCTTGGTGGAGCTCTTGACGTCCGAGCCGGAGTTGGGCAGCCCGATGTACGGGAAGTAGCCGCCGAACTTCTGGTCGGCGTTGGAGTCCACCGCGTCGCCCAGGTCGTTCTTCTCGCCGAGCAGTTCGCCCTCGACGACCTGCAGCGCGATGTCCAGGACGTCGTCGGTCAGCCGGCGGCCGTTGGGGAAGCCGGCCTGGTCGCCGTCCAGGACGCCGAGGCGCTTGGGCTTGTCGGTCGGCTTGATCGAGGTGTTCAGGCGCAGCATCTCGGAGGCCTTGACGCCCTTGACCTGGTTGAGGTCGGGGACCCCGGTGAGGAAGACCTGTTCGAGGTCCTTGCGCGGGGCGTCCTGCGCCTTGATCTTGAAGATCTGCTCGATCAGCTTGGGCAGCTCCGGGTCGTCCACGTTGTCCAGGAACTGCGCGTCGTCCTTGGGCTCCGAGGCGTTGAACTTGTCCTTGTCCTTACGGGGATTGACAACCTCGTTGACGAGCGGCATGCCGAGCCGGGACACCTGCTTGTAGTCGCCGTAGGCGTCCGCGCGCTGGGTGGTGGACCATATGCCGATCACCGGCTGCTCATGGGACTCTTGCACCTGGTCGGTGGGCACCTGGAGGGCCAGGGACTGGACGTTGTAGCCCTTGAGCGTGTCGTTGCCGACCTCGGACAGGTCGCCGCCGTACAGCAGGTCGAAGACGCGCAGATCGGCGAAGAACGGGTCGTCGGCCTGGCCGGCGAAGGCCGTGGCGCCGCCGTACACCTTGCGCACCGCCTGGTCGCGCAGGGCCGCGTAGTCCGGCATGGACGCCTTGCCCACGTTCGAGGGGGCCACGACCAGATCGTCCGCGACCTTCGTGCGCTCGCCGGCCTTGCCGTGCCGCATCTTGATTTGCTCGATGTCGTACGTCTGGAAGAAGTTCAGGTCGTGGTCGTCGAGCGAGGTGACCGGGCCGGTGTTGTAGAGGAACGTGTCCTCGTTACGGACGTGGTCCTTGAAGGTCCAGCGGTAGACCAGGTCTTCCCGGGCGTCGCCGTCGTTGTCGATGCGCAGGTCGTACTGGGCGTCCTCGGCGAACTTGTAGAAGTTCGGGCCGCCCGCCGGGTCCTGGAACGGCAGGAAGTTCGCGATCAGCGTCGTCGTGTCCGCCTTGTCGGGGCTCACGAACGCGTAGACGTCGGTGGTGTCGTACTCCGGCTGGCCCGAGATCAGCGGCGCCTCCCGGTGGCTGGAGGCCTCTGCCTCCCCGGGCCCGAGCGTGGCCACACCGGCCACCGCGAGCCCTCCTGCGGCCAGCGCTCCGCCCACGAGCGCGGCCACACTCCTCTTGGTGATTGAGGTCATCTGGGTCGGTCCTTCGTACGTGTGGTGGACAGGCTGATGCCGGCTATTCGGAGCGGTCGGCCGACCGGATTGGTGGGTCGGTGGATTTTTTTTGGCGGCGTCGCGAAGCAACCGAAGACGGGGCAGCTGAGACGGATGGCAGGAAGCGGGGTTTGCCGCGTGAGTGTGGAGCAGACGGGAGAACGGGGACCGGTACGCGGGTGGGTGGGCGGACAGGGACGTGCAGGGGAGCGCGGGCGCGGCCCGGACGACCTGCTGCCGCTGGTCGCCGTCGGCGACCACCGTGCGTTCGAGGACCTGTACGGCATGGTCTCGGGGCCCGTGTACGGGCTGGTGCGGCGCGTGCTGCGGGACCCGGCGCAGTCCGAGGAGGTCGCGCAGGAGACGCTGTTGGAGGTCTGGCGCACCGCCGGGCGGTTCGACCCGCGCCGCGGCTCCGCGCTCGCCTGGATCCTCACCCTCGCCCACCGCCGCGCCGTGGACCGGGTCCGGTCCGCCCGCTCGGCGGCCGACCGTGAGGCGCGGGTCGGCGGGCAGGCGGAGGGCCCGGCCTTCGACCAGGTGGCGGAGGCGGTCGAGGGGCGTCTTGAGCGCGAGTGGGTGCGCGGCTGTCTGACCCGACTCACCGAACTGCAGCGGCAGTCGGTCACCCTCGCGTACTACGAGGGGTATTCCTACCGGGAGGTGGCGCATCGGCTGGCCGTACCGTTGGGGACGGTCAAGACGCGGATGCGGGACGGGCTGACGCGGCTGCGCGAGTGCTTGGGAGCAGCGGTATGACCTCCAACCGGCCCGCTGACCGGTCAACCGACCGACCATCTGACCGGTCAGGCGGAGCCCCGGCGTATCGGGGCGGCAGGGGGCGCAAGGCGCACGTCCTAGCGGGCGCGTACGCCCTCAACGCGCTGGACCCCAAGGAGCGCCGGCGGTACGAGCGGCATCTCGCCCGCTGCCCGGGGTGCGCCCAGGAAGTGCGCGATCTGGCGCAGGGCGCGGTACGGCTGGCGCGCGCGGTGGCCGCCCCGGCGCCGCCCCAGATGCGGCAGCGGGTGCTGGCGGCCGCCCAGGCCACCCCACAGGAGGCGTCCTCGGCGGCGGACGGCGGATATGCCGCGCCGCCCGCGCGCGCCGCCCACGCGGGCCGTTCAGGGCCCGGCGGGCGGCGGGCGCGCGGCGGGGGCTACCTCCGGCGCCCCGTGTTCGGTCTGCGGCTCGCCGGGGCCGTCGCCGCCCTGTCCCTGATCGCGGCCGCCGTGCTCGGCGTCGAACTGGTCCGCACTCGCGACCGGCTCGACCAGGAGCGCGGTGCGACGCGCGCCGTCGAGCAGGTCCTGTCGGCGCCGGACGCCCATGGGGTCAGCGGACGCGACGTCCAGGGGCGCGGTATCAACGCCGTCACCTCGCGCCGGCTCGGCGCCGCCGTGGTCACCGTCTCCGGGCTGCCGGCGCCGCCCGACGGGCGGACGTATCAGCTCTGGATGATCGACGCCGCGCCGGAAGGGTCGTCGGAAGGGTCGTCGGGAGGGGCGCCGGAAGGGTCCGCCACCCCCCGCTCGGCCGGTCTCCTGAAGGGCAGCGGGGAAGGGACGTCTCTGGTCACGGGCGGCTTCGGCGCGCATACCGAGCGCCTTGCGGTGACCTTGGAGCCGGACGGCGGATCGACCCGGCCCACCACGAATCCAGTCGTGCAACTCGCCCTTGGTGATCCATGATTCGCGATGGACGCGTCAACGCCCTTGACGCGGAGGTGAATCAGCGACCTGGGGTGCGTGGGTGACGGCTCGCCGAGGTAGGGTTACTCTGCCCGGGGCGGGTGCCCTCGACGGGTGGGGAGTGACATGGAGCAGATAACAGTACGCAGCAGGCCACGAGTGCCTGCCATCAACTGCGGGAGCGGGTCGACCAGCGCTCGGCTCGACCGCCATCTCGCGGTGTTGGGCGGCCCTGCCGTGCCGCAGCGGGAGGCCGAGGGCGCCACGGTGCTGATGCAGGAGCTGACCGCACGGGACCACGCGCGCACCGAGCGGAACAGGGGCGCCAGGGTGTCGCTGTTCGCGCCGCTGCGGAGGCTGCGCCGTTCGCTGTTCGGCAGCCGCCACTGAGCCTTTGGGCGTACTTGGCCCGGCCGGTTGGTTCCGGTCGGCCTGGTGAGCCCGAAAAGCCCGGTTGGCCCGGTTGGTCCATCCCCAGGGTCCGCCGTGGTCGTCTGCCGTCCGCTCCGCGACAGCTGTGTCGTCGTCCGCATCCCGGGCACGGAGATTCCGGCCCCGCTCCAGCCGGTGAGCCCGTGCCACGGTCGTTCTCCCGGGATGCGGACGACGACGCGCGCGGCACCTGTACGCACACGTCCTCGCCCCGGAGGCGTGTGCGTCGCCTTGAGCGCCCCGTCCGTACGGCATCCGCCTCCGGCTTCAGACCAGCGCGAACTGCCCGCCCGGGCCCTCCTCGTGATGGTCCAGCACGGACGCCGGGCGACGGGCCGCGTCCGGCACCGGCAGCACACCGGCCTCACCCAGCTCCGCCGGGCCCATGCGCGGCCCGGCCGCCAGCCGTTCGGCCAGCGCCCGCCGCGCCGGGCGCTCCTCGGCGAGCAGCGCCAGCACGGTGATCAGCTCCAGCAGCTCGGACGTCCACTCGCGCGGCCAGACCGCCGGGACGACGGCCTCCAGCGTGCCGGGCTCGCCACGGGCCGTACGGCGCTCGAACCAGGTCTCCAGGACCCGCGCCCCGCCCGCATGGAACTCCCATGCGCCGCGCGGCACCGGTGAGATCCGCCCCGCGCCGAGGTGCAGGGCCGCCTCGTCCGGGTCGTACGCCAGGGTCTCGGGCAGCCCGCGCTCGGGGAGCGCGGCGCGTACGTAGGGGCGCTGGCCGCCCGGCATGCGCGGGCGTTCGCTGCTGTGCGCCCCGCGGGTATGCAGCCACAGCGCCCGGCGGCCCAGTTCCACCCCCGCCTCCCAGGTTTCGGGGTCGGCGGTCAGCGGCACCGCGCACCCCTCCGGGCGGTGACCGGCGACCGCGGCGACCCAGGCCATGAAGTCCTCGGCCGCCACCGGCCGGGCGAGCTTGGCCGAGAGAAGGTCGAGCAGCCCCGGCGCCACGTTGGGCTCGCGGCCCCCGGGACGGCGGTAGAGGGGCCGGATCCGCCCGGGGCGGCCCGCGGGGGAGTAGCCGTCCGGCAGCAGCGCCGAGAACGTCAGCGTCGGACCCGGGTCAGGACCGGCCCCCTCGACGGCGTGCATCTGCCGCTCGTCGGCCACCCGCCACAACTCGGGCCGGGCGGCGTCGATCAGCCGGTGGTCGGGGATCAGCCACTGCTGGTCGTACGGCCCATGGGTCACTCGCACCGGCTCGGGGCAGGGCCCGCGCTCGCCCGCCAGCGGGGCGGTGGAGGTCCGCTGCCCGGGCAGCTGGGGCACGGCGGTGTGCAGCGTACGGGAGCGGGTCGGCCGGAACAGCGCCGCCCGCCCCGCCTCGTCACCGGCCCCGACCAGCCGCTCCCAGCGCGCCTTGAGCACCGCCGGATCCGGACCCATCACCCACGCCCGCCCGAGCCGCAGCGGCCCCACGGACCAGGGCATCAGATCCGCCAGCAGCGGTGCGTCGGCCCATACGGCCCGGTCGGCCTCGGTGGCCTGTGTCGCCGTCACACCGCAGCCCCTCCCCCGGCACGATCTCCCACTCCCACCCCGCATCGTATCCACGGCCCTGCCACCGCGCGCCGCGCACCGAGCGCGCCCCGGCGCGCCGTGCATGCGCCCGTTCAGCCGGCGGCGGTCACCGCGCCTCGACCGTGACCGTGAACGAGAAGCGGTCCCCCCGGTAGTGGATGCGGGCCACGTCGACCGCCCGGCCCGACTCGTCGTAGGTCACCCCCGTGTAGTGCAGGATCGGGCTGAGCAGCGGGACCCGTAGCAGCCGGGCCGTTTCCGGGTCGGCCAGACGGGCCTCGACGGTGTCCGTGATGCGGCTGATGCGGACGCCCACCGCGTCCCGCAGCACCTTGGTCATCGGCCAGCGCGCCAGGTCGGCCACGTCGATGCGCGTCGCGAGCTCCGGGCGGACGAAGTTCTCGGCCCAGTTGGTCGGCTCGCCGCCCGCCGCGTCGCTCCGCAGCCGCCGGTAGGAGACGGCCTCGCGCAGGCCCGGGAAGTGCTCGGCCAGCTCCGCCGGTACGGGGACTGGCCCGTGGCCGAGCACGGTGGTGCGCTCGCCGGACTGCTGGGCCACGATCGCGTCCACCGAGCCCAGCAGCCGGACCGGTGCGCCGCGCCGCGCGTTCGGCTCGATGAAGGTGCCGCGCCGGCGGTGGCGGCTGATGAGCCCTTCGGACTCCAGCTCCTTGAGGGCCTGCCGCATCGTCAGGACGCTGACCCCGTAGTGGGCGGCCAGGCGGTCCTCCGTGGGCAGGCGCAGCGGCTCGTGGGGGCCGCGGCCCAGTATGGAGGCCCGCAGCGACTGCGAGACCTGGTACCACAGCGGCAGCTTGCGGTTCAGGGTGAGGGAGTCGGGGGCGAAGGTGGTCACCGGAAGTGCCGCTCCAGGCCCTGCCAGACGTCGTCGTAACCCTGCTGGAGGTGGTCCGCCTCCCGCGCCTGCCGGGTGGCCGTCACCGGCCAGCGGGTCTCGAACATGAAGGCCAGCCCGTCGTCGACCTTCCGCGGCGTCAGCTCCGCGGCGCTCGCCCGCTCGAAGGTCTCCCGGTCGGGGCCGTGCGCGGACATCATGTTGTGCAGCGAGCCGCCCCCGGGCACGAAGCCCCCCTTGCCGGCGGTCTTGGCGTCGTACGCGCCCTCGATCAGGCCCATGTACTCGCTCATCACATTGCGGTGGAAGTACGGCGGCCGGAAGGTGTCCTCGCCGACCAGCCAGCGCGGCGCGAAGACGACGAAGTCGACGTTCGCCAGGCCGGGGGTGTCCGAGGGCGAGGTGAGGACCGTGAAGATCGACGGGTCCGGGTGGTCGTAGCTGATGGAGCCGAGCACATTGAAGCGGCGCAGGTCGTACACGTACGGGACGTGGTTGCCGTGCCAGGCGACGACGTCCAGCGGGGAGTGGTCGTACGTCGCGGACCACAGGTTGCCGCAGAACTTGTTGACCACCTCCACCGGCCCGTCGATGTCGTCGTACGCCGCGACCGGGGCCAGGAAGTCCCGCGCGCCCGCCAGCCCGTTGGCGCCGATCGGGCCGAGGTCGGGGAGGACGAAGGGGCGGCCGTGGTTCTCGCAGACGTAGCCGCGCACGGCGGGGTCGAGCGGTTCGACCCGGAAGCGCACACCGCGCGGCACCAGCGCCATATGCCCCGGTTCGGCGCGCAGCCGGCCGAACTCGGTGTGCAGCAGCAGCCCGCCCTCCTGGGGCACGATCAGCAGCTCGCCGTCGGCGTCGCCGAACACCCGGTCGACCATGGGCGCGTTCGCGGCGTAGAGATGGATCGCCATACCGGAGCGGCGCGTGGCGTCGCCGTTGCCGCCGAGCGTCCACAGGCCGGCCAGGAAGTCGGTGCCCGGCGCGGGCTCGGGCAGCGGATCCCAGCGCAGCCGGTTGGGGTCCGGGGCGCACTCGGTGAACGGCGCGCCGCGCAGTGCGCCATTGTCCACCCGGACGAACGGCGGGTGCGCGGCGGACGGGCGGATGCGGTACAGCCAGGAGCGGCGGTTATGGGCGCGCGGCTCGGTGAAGGCGGTGCCGCTCAGCTGCTCCGCGTACAGCCCGAGCGGGGCGCGCTGGGGGGAGTTGCGGCCGATGGGCAGCGCGCCGGCGATGGCCTCGCTGCTGTGCTCATTGCCGAAACCGGGGGAGTACACCAGCCCTTCGGCCGTCTTGCGCGCCCGCTCGATGTCCGTACCGCCGCTCATCGTCCGGCTCCCGCCACTTGGTCATTCGGCGTTTCGATTCCTCATGCGATTCCTATGTATGACCATAGGAATCGAAACCGAGTGCGTCAATGATCGGGCAGGATGGTGGCGTGCCCATACCGCCCCTCCGCCGCGCCCCCGTCCAGCGCCGCAGCGCCGAGCGCCTCGGCCGGATCCTCGACGCCTGCGCCGAACTCCTCGACGAGACCGGCTACGAGGACCTCAGCACCCGTGCTGTCGCCGAGCGCGCCGGCGTGCCCATCGGCTCCGTCTACCGCTTCTTCTCCAACAAGCGGGCGATGGCCGAGGCCCTGGCCCACCGCAATCTCGACCAGTACGCCGCGCGCATCACCGAGCGCCTGGCGAAGCCGGGTACGGACGGCGGGGGCTGGCGGGAGGCCATGGATGTGGTGGTCGACGAGTATCTGGCGATGAAGCGCGGGGCGCCGGGCTTCGCGCTGGTCGAGTTCGGCATGCCGGTGCCCGTGACCGCCCCGCCCGAGCAGCCCAACCACCTGGTCGCTGACCGGCTGCGCGGGCTGCTGGGCGAGCGGCTGGGTCTTGAGGAGTCCGGCGAGGCGGGGGAGCGGGTGCGGGTGGCGTTCCTGCTCGCCGTCGAGACGGCGGACGCGCTGCTGCGGCTGGCGTTCCGTGTCCACCCGGAGGGCGACCCGGTGATCGTGGCCGAGACCAAGGAGCTGCTGCGCTCGTATCTGGCGGGGGTGCTCGACTGAACGCCCGCCCTCCCCCACATGCGTACCAGTCGGTAGGGTGAGAAGCCGTCGCGTCACCGTTGCCGCCGCCGTCCCCAGGAGGGACCGATGAGCCGTACCGCTCTGCGCATCTGCCCGCTGTGCGAGGCCACCTGCGGGCTGACCCTGACCATCGAGGAGGGCCGGGTCACCAGGGCGCGCGGGGACGGTGCCGATGTCTTCAGCCACGGCTTCATCTGCCCCAAGGGCGCGTCGTTCGGCCAGCTCGACGCGGACCCGGACCGGCTGCGCCGGCCGCTGGTGCGGCGCGGCGGGCGGTTGGAGCCGGCGGGCTGGGACGAGGCGTTCGCCGCGGTGGAGGCCGGGCTGCGGCCGCTGATCGAGCGGTACGGGCCGCAGGCGGCGGCCATATTCCTCGGCAACCCGAACGTCCACACCATGGCCGGCGGGCTGTATCCGCCACTGCTGCTCGGCGCGCTCGGCACCCGAAACGTCTTCACCGCCAGCACCCTCGACCAGATGCCCAAGCACGTCTCCAGCGGGCTGCTCTTCGGCGACGCCAACGCCATCCCGGTGCCCGATCTGGACCGCACCGACCACCTGCTGATCATCGGCGCCAACCCGCTGGACTCGGGCGGCAGCCTGTGCACCGCCCCCGATTTCCCCGGGCGGCTTCGGGCCCTGCGGCGGCGCGGCGGACGGCTCACCGTGGTCGACCCGCGCCGCACCCGTACGGCCGAGGCCGCCGACCGGCATCTGGCCATCCGGCCCGGTACGGACGCGCTGCTGCTGTTCGCGGTGGTGCAGGTGCTGTTCGCCGAGGACCTGGTGGCACCGGGGCCCGTCGGCGAACCGGTGACGGGCGCGGACGAGGTGCGGCGGCTCGCGGCGGACTTCCCGCCCGAGGCGGTGGCCGCGGCCTGCGATGTACCCGCTGAGGAGATCCGTACGCTCGCCCGTGAGCTGGCCGCCGCGCCGCGCGCCGTCGTGTACGGGCGGATCGGCTCCACCACCGTCGAGTTCGGCACCCTCACCAGCTGGCTGGTCGATGTGGTGAACACCCTCACCGGCAACCTCGACCGGCCCGGCGGGGCCATGTTCCCGCTCTCCGCCACCGGCAGGGCGCCGCGCCCGCCGCGCCCCGGGAAGGGGTTCGCGCTCGGCCGCTGGCGCAGCAGGGTGAGCGGGCACCCCGAGGCGAAGGGCGAGCTGCCCGCGGCCGCGCTGGCCGAGGAAATCGAGACGCCGGGGGAGGAGCAGGTCAGGGCGTTGATCGTGATAGCGGGCAACCCCGTGCTCTCCGCGCCGGACGGCGACCGGCTGGACCGGGCGCTGGCCGGGCTCGACTTCATGGTGAGCGTGGACCCGTATCTGAACGAGACCTCGCGCCGTGCGCACGTCGTCCTGCCGCCGCCCCCGCCCAGCCAGAGCCCCCACTTCGACTTCGCCTTCAACACCCTCGCCGTCCGCAACCAGGTCCGCTACAGCCGCCCCGCCGTCCCGCTGGACGCGGACCGGCTGAGCGAGTCCGAGATCCTGGCGCGGCTGGTGCTGTGCGCGGGCGGGCACGGCGGCGCCGACCCGGCGGCCGTGGACGCCATGGCGATCGACGCGGCCCTCGGCAAAGCCGTGGCCGACCCCGGGTCGCCGGTGTACGGACGCTACCGGGGAGAGCTCGCCGCCCATCTGACCGGGGTCGGCGGCGACGAGCGGCGGCTGGACATGATGCTGCGGCTCGGCCCGTACGGCGACGGCTTCGGCGCCGACCCCGACGGGCTGACCCTGGCCAAGGTGCTGGCCCACCCCCACGGCATCGACCTGGGGCCGCTGCGCCCCCAACTGCCCGGCCTGCTCAGGACCCGCAGCGGCACCGTCGAGCTGTGCCCGGAGCCGATGGCCGCCGAGGTGGAGCGGTTGCGCCGGGCGCTGGGCGGGCGCGCGGATGGGCTGCTGCTGCTGGTCGGCCGGCGCCATCTGCGCTCCAACAACAGCTGGATGCACAACATCCCCGCGCTGGTCGGCGGCAGCAACCGCTGCACCCTCCAGCTGCACCCCGAGGACGCGGCCCGGCTGGGCGTGGCCGACGGCGGTCTGGTGCGGGTCAAGGGGGACGGCGGGGAGCTGGAGGCGCCGGTGGAGGTGACGGACGCGGTACGGACCGGGGTGGTCAGCCTGCCGCACGGCTGGGGGCACGACCGGCCCGGCACCCGGATGTCGGTCGCGGCGGCGCACGCCGGGGTGAACGTCAATCAGCTCAACGACGGCTCCCGCCTCGATCCGCTGTCCGGCACCGCGGTGCTCAACGGCTGTCCGGTGCAGCTCACGGTGGTCAATCCGCCCGCCACACCCAGCTAACCCGGCTGACCTGGGGTTTTGCGCTTATTGCTCACGCGTCAAGACCTTGTTAACGGAAAGTTGCGGCACCTAACGTCACCTCGTCCGCCAGTTCTGGGGGAGTTCAAAGGTGAACGTGAGGTAGCCAAATATGCTGACAATCCTCGGATTCGTCATGATCGCCACCTTCTTGGTGTTGATCATGATGAAGAAGATGACCCCGATGGGCGCGCTGGTGCTCATCCCGGCGCTCTTCTGCGTCATCGTCGGGAAGGGGGCGCACCTGGGGGACTATGTCCTGAAGGGCGTCGGTGACCTCGCGCCCACCGCGGCCATGCTGATGTTCGCCATCATCTACTTCGGGGTGATGATCGACGTCGGCCTCTTCGACCCGATCGTCCGGGTCATCCTGCGGTTCTGCAAGGCCGACCCGATGCGGGTGGTCGTCGGCACCGCCGTACTCGCCGCGATTGTCTCGCTCGACGGCGACGGCTCCACCACCTTCATGATCACCGTGTCGGCCATGGTGCCGCTGTACCGGCGGCTGAAGATGAGCCTGGTGGTCATGACCGGTGTCGCCGCCATGGCCAACGGTGTGATGAACACGCTCCCCTGGGGCGGCCCCACCGCCCGCGCCGCCGCCGCGCTCAAGCTGGACGCCAGCGACATCTTCGTTCCGATGATCCCGGCCCTCGCCGCCGGTCTGCTCTTCGTCTTCGCCCTCGCCTACGGCCTCGGCCTGCGCGAGCGCAAGCGCCTGGGGACGCTGACCCTCGAGGACGTCACCGCCGACCCCGAGACGGTGCTGGTCGGCGCCGGTTCCGGTGCCGGTTCCGGTGCCAAGGGTCGTAAGGGCAAGAAGGCCACCGGCGGTGCGGGCGGCGGCACCGACGCCGAGGCGCCCGAGACGCATGGGGCGGCCGGGGCGGCCGAGGACGGCGACGACGAGCACCAGGGGCTCGACCCCAACCGGGCCACCCTGCGCCCCAAGCTGTACTGGTTCAACGCGGCCCTCACCATCGGGCTGCTGACCATGATGATCCGCGAGGACCTGCCGATCCCGGTCCTGTTCCTGCTCGGCGCCGCCATCGCGCTCACCGTCAACTTCCCGCGCGTCGCCGACCAGAGGGCCCGTATCGCGGCCCACTCCGAGAACGTCGTCAACGTCTCCGGCATGGTCTTCGCCGCCGCCGTCTTCACCGGTGTGCTCACCGGCACCGGCATGGTCGAGCACATGGCCCGCTGGCTGGTCGACGGGATCCCGGACGGAATGGGCCCGCACATGGGCCTGGTCACCGGCATCCTGTCCATCCCGCTGACCTACTTCATGTCCAACGACGGCTTCTACTTCGGCATCGTGCCGATCCTCGCCGAGGCCGGCGCCGCCCACGGGGTCGACTCGGTCGAGATCGCCCGCGCCTCCCTGGTCGGACAGGCCCTGCACATGTCCAGCCCGCTGGTCCCGGCCGTCTACGTCCTGGTCGGTATGGCGAAGGTCGAGTTCGGCGACCACACCCGCTTCGTGGTGAAGTGGGCGGCGCTCACCTCACTGGTGGTGCTCGGCGCCGGTCTGCTGTTCGGCATCATCTGACCTGTGAAGATACGAGAGCCCGGTAGGGGCTGGCTGCTGCGCCTGGTCATCGCCTTCGCCTTCGCGCAGGGGGCGGTGAGCATGGCGCGGCCCGCCGTCTCCTACCGGGCTCTCGCGCTGGGCGCCGACGCCCGGGCGGTCGGCGTGATCGCCGGCGTCTACGCTTTGCTGCCGCTGTTCGCCGCCGTACCGCTGGGGCGCCGCACCGATCACGGGCGCTGCGCCCCGCTGCTGCCCATCGGGGTCGCGCTGATCGCGACCGGCTGTGCGCTCAGCGGCCGGGCCGGATCGCTGCTGGAGATGGCCCTCTGGAGCGGGGTGATGGGCCTGGGCCATCTGTCCTTTGTGATCGGCGCCCAGTCCCTGGTGGCCCGGCAGAGCGCCCCCGAGGACCAGGACCGCAACTTCGGCCACTTCACCATCGGCGCCTCCCTCGGCCAGCTCATCGGCCCCATCGCCGCCGGCCAGGTGGTCTCCGAGCACGCGGACGCCCTGGCCAGGACCAGCGCGGCCGCGCTCTTCGTATCCGCCGTCGTCGCGGCCTTCGCGGTCACGTCCCTGTGGCGCATCGAGCACCGCACACCGACGGCGGACGGTACGCGGACCGGGGCGTCATCCGAGGTTGGCAGGGCGTCCGGCCGGGTCTCCGTGGCCGGCATCCTGCGCACCCGGGGCGTGGCCTCCGGCATCTTCATCAGCCTCGCCGTGCTCTCCGCCACCGACATCCTCACCGCCTACCTCCCCGTCGTCGGCGAACAGCGGTCCATCGCGCCCGCGGTCATCGGCCTGCTGCTGAGCGTGCGGGCCGCCGCCACCGTCGCCTGCCGGCTCGTGATGACCCCGATGATCCGGCTGATGGGCCGCACGGTCCTGATGGCCGTCAGCTGCCTGGGGGCCGGGCTGCTGTGCGTGGCGCTCGCCCTGCCGGTGCCCGCCTGGGGGCTCGGGATCCTGCTGGCCGCGCTCGGCTTCTGCCTCGGCGTCGGCCAGCCGCTGTCGATGACCACCGTCGTCCAGGCCGCCCCGGACGGCGCCCGCTCCACCGCCCTGGCGCTGCGGCTGACCGGCAACCGCCTCGGCCAGGTCGCCGCCCCCGCCGCCGCGGGCCTGCTGGCGGGGCTCGCGGGAACCGCGGCGCCCTTTGTGATGCTCGGCGTGCTGCTGCTCGCCTCCGCGGGCGTCGCGATACGCCCCGTACGCTCCGCGGGGCGCGGCACCCCACCCGCCCCGCCGGAGGCGCCTGCGCCCCGTACGGAGCCCTCGGCCGAGGCACGCGGCGCGCGCCCGCCCGTCTGAGAGCCTGTCGGGTGGCCGGTTGATTACGCCGAGCATGGGCCGCTGAGGGCCTCGGAGTTGTCGCACCGGCACACACCACGTGATCATTCCGGGGCCGTCGCCGTGCCCGGAGGGCAGATCGCGACCGTCACGCATCGCGCATGACCAGCCACCCGACACGCTCCTAGAGGAAGACGCGCGCCACCTCCAGCCACTTCTGTGCGTCCTCGCCGGTCGCCGTCATGCGGGTCTCGGACCAGGGGCGACGCCGGGTGACACACAGGCAGAAGTCCATGGCGCTGCCCTGTACCCGTTGCGCGGCAGCCTCGGGGCCCCACACCCAGGTCCGTCCGTCAGAAGCTGTCAGCTCGACGCGAAAGGGGTCCGCCGGCTCGGGCAGTCCGACGGCGGCGAAGGACAGCGCCCGTCCCAACACCCCCAGCGAAGCCACGTGCTGCAGTCGATCCGTCGGGCGGCGCTCCACGCCCACCGCATCGAAGACGTCCTGCCCGTGTGCCCAGGTTTCCATCAGACGAAGGGGCACCATGAGGGCCGGGGTCACCTTCGACATGTACCAGGGGAATGCGTGATCCCATGGCGTGTCGCGCAGTGCCGCCGCCAGTTCCGCTCGACCGGCCCGCCACTCGTCCAGGAGTACCGACCGCGGTTTGGCCGCTCCCTCGGCGGCGGCCTTGTCGGCGTACCCGCTGCCTTCGGCTTCCGCCCGCCCGAGCTCGGCGCCGAACGCGTCCGGAGTGCGTAAGGCGCTGAGTACGTTCGCGTCCGCCCACGCGAGATGGGCTATCTGGTGGGCGACCGTCCAGCCCGGTGCCGGTGTCGGTTTTGACCAGTCGTCCACTGCCCTGACCAGGACGTCGAGCTCATCGCCCTCAGCCACCAGGGCGGCCAGGACACCGGCGTCATCCACACCGGGGACGGCGAGGTTGTAGTTCAGCATGTGCGCCATGGTGACACTTCTCCCTGACCGGCGGCGAAGGCGACGTGTGCGGGCAGACTCCGATGTCGCCGGAGTCTGCCCACTCGGTGGTGGGGCTCGTCGCACCACGGACCGCCGCGCTTCCTCGACGGCGGCTTGAGCCTCCTGAGCTGTCGGAGCCGCCCGAGTGAGGCTAAGCGCTTGCTCACCGGCATGTAGGGTGTCCGCCATGGATGCGGAGGCGAAGAACACCGAGGGCACCCCCGAGGCGTGGCGCGACGTCACCCCGGACGCGGCCCGGCGGCTGATGACCGCCGCGGTGCACGCCTTCGCCGAGCGCGGCTACCACGCCACCACCACCCGCGATATCGCGGGCCGCGCCGGTATGAGCCCCGCTGCGCTCTATATCCACTACAAGACCAAGGAAGAGCTGCTCTACCAGATCAGCAAGGTCGGCCACCGCTTCGCCCTCGACATCCTCGAGGGGGCCAGGGACGGCGCCGGCACCCCTGCCGAACGGCTCGCCCACGCCGTACGCGCCTTCGTCCGCTGGCACGCCGAGCACCACACCACCGCCCGCGTGGTCCAGTACGAGCTCGGCGCGCTCGCCGAGGACCACGCCGCCGAGATCACCGCGATGCGGCGGGCCTCGGACGGCGCGGTGCGCGCGATCGTCGAGGACGGGGTGAAGGCAGGCGACTTCGACGTCGCCGACGTTCGCGGCACCGCCGTCGCCGTCCTGTCGCTGTGCATCGACGTAGCCCGCTGGTTCAACCCCCACGGCCGCAGCACCCCCGACGAGGTCGGCGAGCTCTACGCCGGGCTGGCGCTGCGCATGGTGGGCGCGGCGGGGTAGGCCCTGACATCAGGGCTTCCCTGGCGTCAGCCGTCCGCCGCGCGCAGCAGGTCGGCGATCGCCTGGAGGACGGCCTCCGGGTCGGGGTGGCCGGAACAGCGAACAAGTCCAGTTGCCCGGGCGTCGCCGTCTGCTACGAAGAGGCCGGGAGGAACGCAAGCCGATCTTCTGGGCAGCACGTCAATGGCGGCGAGCGGTCAGTAGCCAAGCCACGTCGACGAAGGCGATTGCACCCCAAACCCAGCAGACGACCGTGGCGCCGGTCGGCGCCCATGCTGTAGCGAGGGCGCCCAGACTGATCGTGCCCAGTACCACCCCTGCACTGCGCCTGGTGGCCAGTGCGGCACGGAGGGGACCCGGCTCGGCCAGGCGGTCCGCCAGATACGCGTCGAATGCTTCGGCGACCTGGTCGTCGATGTCGTCGCGCATCCGGGCATTCAGTGAGTCAGACACGGGTGGCCCCCTCCGACCCAATAGACGTCCAAGCGGTAGCCGCCACCTGCGGTATGTCTGCAGTCGCGAGCGCCCTCTTGATCATTTCCTTCTGCATCCCGCCCCCGAGTGTTCGGCCCATCCGTGGGCCGTCATGCCTTCCACCGTAGCCCCTGCAGAGATGTTCTGCAAAAAATCTCTGCAATCACTGCAGAGACTCTCTGCAGTAGGGTGGCCGCATGGCTGAGCGTCCCGAGACACGAGTGCTTACCGGCCCGGACCTCAAGGCATTCTCCAAGGCGCTGTCCAACCCGGTGCGCCGCGACATCCTGAGCTACCTCGGCGAGCATGGTGAAGCGAACTCCACCAGCGTCGCCAAGGCGCTTGGCGAGAGCACCGGCACGACCAGTTACCACCTGCGCAAGCTCGCCGATCTCAAGCTGATCGCCGAGATCGAGGAGCGGTCCAACGGCCGGGAACGCTGGTGGAAATCGCTTATGACGGACATCTTCACGCCCCCGGGGCTGGCGATGACAGCCGACGAGCGCGAGGCCGCGCTGGAGATCGGTGCGCTCAAGATGACGCAGGACCTGAACCTGGTCGTCAAGGCGTACGCCGGCTATGACACCTCGGCGGGCTGGAATCAGATCTACCGCTCTGGCGTGTGGATGACGAAGGATCAGATAGCGGCGTTCGCCGAGGAGTACCAGACCTTGCTGCACAAGTACGTGACGGAGCCAGGCAACCGCCCCCCCGACTCTCGCCGCATGGCCGTACGCATGGTCATGCTGCCTGACGAGGGTTCTGGTTTCGCCCTGCCCGCGGAGGCGGACGGGCGTTAAGAGGGTGTCCGATCTAAGTCGATCGCCCCTTATGCTCGAAGGGCCGTCCAGTAACCGTCGCTGCGCCGTGTAGCTCCGGTTCGGTTGACAGGCGGGCATGGTCAGGAATCCACGTGCCCCCAGCTTGCGAGCTGTGGCAGCTTGTGGGCATGCCAGAGCTGCGTATTCACGAGGGCCGTTACTACGCGATCCAGGCCAGGATCCACGGTCCGGGCGGCCTGAACCGCCTCGGTCCTCGCCCTCGTGCGCCGCAGCCGGGGGCTGGGCGTAGGCGCCACCGTTGGGTGGCGCCTACGCCCAGCACTGGGTGTCAAGATCCCTTGATCAGCCGGGCACGCTCTAGCGTATGTACAGCCAGTACTTCGTCGCGGCGGTGGAGACGTACTCGCACTTGTACTCGTTGAAGCCCTCACGCTGGTACTGCTGTCCGGCGTCCACGCAAGCGGCCTTGGTGGCATAGGTCTTCACCAGCAGCCACGACGCTGTTGAGGTTGCCTGGGCGGGGGCGCTGACGGCGGTGGCTGCCAGTAGGGCGGCACCCAGGGTGAGAACTGCTGAACGCTTACGCATCACAATCTCCCTCCGTTTGTCTTTCAACCTGCGAAGTAACACAGGGGGAGCTTGATTAATACGCCAGGCGGAACGCAAGCCTCCATCATCAGGATCAAGCAAAGAGCTTGTAACAGGATCTTGCTGAAGTTCCCTGGTCGAGCGTGACCGGTGTGATGATCCTGCCGTTTGCGGCCGATCACATGCGCACCGGGCTCGTCACCGACGCGCTGGCCGAATGGCGAACAGAGATCTCTCCCGCCGCATAGCGCCGTTCCGTGTTGCTGAGGCGACACCCGGACCACGGCAAGAGGGGCGCTTACGCAGGGAAGGGGCGGGCATGACGCGCGCTACCTACCGGTTCCGTGAGTTCACGGTCCGGCCCGATCCCGGCCGGAATCGGAACCGACCACGTCCACTATGCGGTGCGCGAGGTGCGAGGAGAGCGGACCGACGACCCGAGTATCCCGATCCCGCCCCGCCCCGGAACCACTGTCAAGTAGACCGGCCAGCGGGAGTGTCCCCCGACCTGGTCCAGCCCTCCTGGTAATACCGGCCCTCTGAAGCGGCCTCCGTCGTCCCCGATTGGTTCCCCCGAGTCGGACGGCGGGGGGTTTCCCAGGGCCCTATCCCGCGCGGCGCGCGGTGGTGAGCCACAGGGCGGCCCCCAGCCGGACGCCGTCCGGGGACGCGTACGGCTCCAGCGCCTCGGTGAGTACGTGCCGGGCGCGCTCGCGGGCCGGGTGGTCGGCCGAGGCCAGCGCCGTGCGCAGGGCGCCCGTGCCCGCCATGAACTCCACCGCGTCCAGGGGCGTGTCCCCGACCCGCAGCGACACCTCCACCGCCTCCACCGCGACCCCCGTGAAGCCCGCGCCGGCCAGCAGTGCACGCACCCGGGCGGGGTCGCTCAGCGAGAACGCCTGCCCCTCGCCCGAGGGTTCCGTACCGCGCAGCGCCAGGGCCGGGACCCGTGCGAACTCGCTGTTCCGGGGGTGCTGCCAGCTGAGGAAGGCCAGCCGGGCGCCGGGGCGCAGAGCGGCGGCCAGATTGCCGAACGCCGCGGGCGGATCGGCGAAGACATGCATACCGAGCCGGCTGACCAGGGCGTCGTGGGAGGCGGGCGGGAAGGCGTACGTCTGCGCGTCGGCCCGCAGGAACCTCGCGTTCCGTATGCCCTCGTCGTCGGCCAGGAGCGTGGCGCGCTCCAGCATCGGACCGGACAGGTCCACCCCCAGCGCCTCGCCCCCGGCGGCCCGCGCGGCCGCCGCCCGCGTAGTGGCCCCGCAGCCGCAGCCGACATCGAGCACCCGGTCCCCGGGCGCGAGGGCGGCGGCGTCGAGCAGCGGTGCCGTCAGCGGCTCCAGCATCGCGTCGTACCGGGGCTGCGACAGTGCCCAGTGGCGTCCCTCGTCGCCGTTCCAGGTCTCGTACTGCTCGTGATTGGCGATTTCCGTCGTCATACGATCAGCGTTGGGCTTGAACCTGGGATCAAGTCAACCGGAAAGGACGGGCGATGGCGCAGTGGACGATCGGGCAGCTGGCGGCGGCGACCGGCGTGCCCACCTCGAAGATCCGCTACTGGGAGCGCAAGGGCCTGCTGCCCGCGCCGGAACGCAGCGGCGGCCAGCGGCGCTACGCCCCGCAGGCAGCCTCGCGGATCGCCCGGCTGAGGCTGTGCCAGGAGGTCGGCTTCACGCTCGAAGAGATCGCGACCATGGACGAGCACCGCGCCTCAAGCCCTGACCTGTGGCGCGACCTGGTCCGCGCCAAGCTGGCCGACATCGAACGGCAGCGCGCCGAACTCGACCGCAGGAGCGAGCGGCTGGCCGGCGTGCTGAGCTGTGCCCACGCCGACCTGCCGGAGTGCCCGCACTTCCAGGAGCATGTGCGGGACTATCTCGCCGCGCGGCGGTGATTCCGCGCGGCACGGCTCAGAGGTAGTAGCGCGCCACGGACTCTGCCACGCACACCGGCTTCTGTCCGCCCTCGCGCTCCACGGTCACCACCAGCGTCACCTGCATACCGCCGTCGGCCACCTCGGTCACCTCCGCCAGCCGTCCCGTGGCGCGCAGCCGTGAGTCGACCGGGACGGGGGAGGGGAAGCGGACCTTGTTCACGCCGTAGTTGATCCCCATGCGCACCCCCTCGACCGTCAGCAACTGCGGGGTGAACGCGGGCAGCAGGGAGAGCGTCAGATAGCCGTGGGCGATCGTCGTGCCGAAGGGGCCCGCGGCTGCCTTCTCCGGGTCCACGTGGATCCACTGATGGTCGCCGGTCGCCTCGGCGAACAGGTCGATCCGCTTCTGGTCGATCTCCAGCCAGTCGCTGGGGCCGAGGTCTTCCCCGACCGCCGAACGCAGCTCTTCGGGTGAGGTGAAGATCCTTGGCTCTGCCATGTCACGGCCTCCCTGGCATCCGACCACTAAGCGACTGCTCAGCATGGACGGGTGGGCGCCACCTGTCAACGAGCCACCGCCGTGGCGCCCGACGCGGCGGCGCGCCGGCCCGCGCGGCGGCGCGCCCGCCGGTTTCCGACGGGCGCGCCTCAGATCTTGGTCATGGCTGTGTCATACGGTGGCGTACCGCCTATGGGGCCGGGCGGACGCGGTGGCTGAGGTGGATGCGGCGGAGTGGCCGGACTTCGGGGCGCGGCCGGACCTGGTGTGGCGGGCGGCGGCCAGTGCCTCGGGGGTGAGCACCGGTGCGGGGACGACGATGCCGCAGGGGCCGCACATCGGCCCCTCCCACGGGTAGCGGCCCAGGTTGTCGTGCCAGGTCAGCCGGTCCTGTGTGCAGACCGGGCAGGTCGAGGCCGGCCCCGACTCCATTGCGAGGATCAGCCGGCGCAGCACCTCCGCCAGCCGGTCGTCGGGGTGGGCCGACGGGCTTTCGCAGGGCATGATGTGGTTTCCGCCCCAGGTGTGCAGATGCCAGTCGTCCACGGTGCTCGGCTGGCGGATGCCGTGGTGCTTCTCCTGCCGGCGCCGGGCCGCGAAGTCCGCCTCGTACGCGAGCCACAGGGCCCGCGCCTCCTCCAGCTCCTCCAGCGCCGTGATCAGTCGTGCCGGTTCGGGGTGACGGTCCTCCAGGGCGATCCCGGCCCGGGAGCACAGATGGTGCCACGTCGCTCGATGCCCGTACGGCGCGAACCGTTCGAGGCATTTGCGCAGCGAGGTGCGGCGCGCGGTGATGTGCCTGCGTGGGTTGCGGACGTCTCGTGCGAGTGCTCTGAAACCGGCCATCTCTTTCCACCTCCGCGGGTGCGGACCCGACTCGTTGTCGAATGGACGTAACGGAGCGCGATCCGGATCCATTCGATTCCGGAAATCCGCAAGGAAGTTGGATTTCAGGGAAAGGTGACGGCTGCTCATCTTCCGGGCCGGTCATACCGCCGGTAACCTCCCGTCCCAACGGCACCCGGGAGGAGCGTATATGCGACGACGAACCGGCAAGCTCACCTGTACCGCGATCGCCACCACGGCCGTACTGGCCCTAGGCGCCGCGCTCGCGGGGCCGCTCCCGCAGCGGGCGCAGGCGGCGCCGGCCGCCGCGGCCGTCACCGACTACTGCCAGAGCCAGTGCTCGGACATCCTGCCGCCGGGCCAGAACGGCAACGCCACGCTCGCCGAGATCCTCGCCAACCGCGCGTTCGGCACCCACCCCGAGCACAGCACCGACCAGCTCGGCCCCTACAACAACCTGGTCGGCGGGTATCCGACGCTCACCGATGACAAGCTGACCGACTTCTTCAACGACTCGTCGTTCGGGGTGCCCGCCGACCAGGTCGCCTCGGTCACCAAGCCCCGCGACGATGTGACGATCACCCGCGACAAGAAGACCGGGGTGCCCCATATCGAGGGCACCACCCGCGAGGGCACCGAGTTCGGCGCCGGATACGCCGCCGGCCAGGACCGGCTGTGGCTGATGGACCTCTTCCGGCATGTCGGCCGCGGTGAGCTGACCTCCTTCGCCGGCGGCGCCGAGGCCAACCAGGGCCTGGAGCAGAGCTTCTTCAGCCAGGCGCCGTACAAGGAGGAGGACTACCAGGCCCAGATCGACTACATCCTCGCCACCCAGGGCGAGCGCGGCAGACAGGCGCTGGCCGACGCCCAGTCGTACGTGGACGGCATCAACGCCTACCGCAAACAGGCGAAGGACGGCCGCTACTTCCCCGGCGAGTACGTCCTCACCGGCAAGATCGACGCGATCACCAACGTGGGCGAGATCGAGCCGTTCAAGCTCACCGATCTGATCGCCCTCGCCTCCGTCGTCGGCGCCCTGTTCGGCAACGGCGGCGGGGGAGAGGTGGAGTCGGCGCTGTCGCTGCTCGCCGCCCAGCAGAAGTACGGCATCGCCGAGGGCACCAAGGTGTGGGAGTCCTTCCGGGAGCGCGACGACCCCGAGGCCGCGCTGACCGTGCACGACGGCACCAGCTTCCCGTACGCGGGCAAACCGGCGAACGCCAAGGGCACCGCCCTGCCCGACCCCGGTTCGCTCACTCCCGAACAGCTGGTCTACGACAAGACCGGCAGCGCCAAGACCGGGGCGACGCAGCAGGTCGAGGCCTCGAAGAAACTGGAGGCCCTGCGCGGTATCTACGACAACGGCGTGCTGCCCCGCGATCTGTTCAGCCGCAAGCACGGCATGTCCAACGCGCTCCTGGTCTCCGGCAAGTACACCGCGAGCGGCCATCCCGTCGCCGTCTTCGGCCCGCAGACCGGCTACTTCGCCCCGCAGCTGCTGATGCTCCAGGAGCTCCAGGGCCCGGGCATCAGCGCCCGCGGCGCCTCCTTCGCGGGCGTGGGGATGTACATCCAGCTGGGCCGCGGCCAGGACTACGCCTGGAGCGCCACCACTTCCGCCCAGGACGTCACCGACACCTTCGCCGTCGAGCTGTGCACGCCGGACGGGTCTGCTCCCACGAAGGACTCGACGTACTACCGCTACCACGGCTCCTGCCTGCCGATGGAGAAGATCGAGCGCCGAAACGCGTGGAAGCCGACCCTCGCCGACTCCACCGCCGAAGGCTCGTACCGGATGCAGGTCTACCGCACCAAGTACGGGCTGGTGACCCATCGCGCGACGGTCGACGGCAAACCCGTCGCCTACACCCTGCTGCGCGCCAGCTACCGCCACGAGGCCGACTCCATCGTCGGCTTCCAGATGCTCAACGACCCCGGCTATGTGAAGGACGCCAAGTCCTTCCAGAGCGCCGCGCAGCACATCAACTACACCTTCAACTGGTTCTACGCCGACTCCCGGCAGACCGCCTACTACAACAGCGGGCTGAACCTGGTCCGGGCGGCGGACGTGGACCCCTCGCTTCCGATCAAGGGCGAGGCGGCGTACGAGTGGCGGGACTTCGACCCGACGGTCAACACCGCCGCCTACGCCCCGGCCGCCCAGCACCCCCAGTCCATCGACCAGGACTACTACGTCAGCTGGAACAACCGGCAGGCCAAGGGCTACACCGCGGCCGGCTTCGGCAACGGCTCGGTGCACCGCGGCAACCTCCTCGACGACCGGGTGCGCGCCCTGGTGAAGAAGGGCGGGGTGACCCGCGCGGCCCTCACCCGCGCCATGGCCGAGGCCGCCGTCACCGACCTGCGCGGCGAGGACGTGCTGCCGGAGCTGCTGAAGGTCCTGCGCAGCGCGCCGGTCACCGATCCGCAGGCGGCCAAGGCCGTGCAGCAGCTGGAGTCCTGGCAGACGGCGGGCGCCCAGCGCCGTGAGACATCCGCCGGTTCGCACACCTATGGACACGCCGACGCCGTACGGATCATGGACGCTTGGTGGCCGCTTCTGGTGGAGGCCGAGTTCAAACCTCAGCTGGGCACCGATCTGTACGATGCGCTGCGCGCCAATCTGACCGTCGACGAGGCGCCCTCGGCCGGCCACGGCCCCACCGGATCGCACGCCGGGTCCTCCTTCCAGTACGGCTGGTGGTCCTACGTCGACAAGGACCTGCGCGCGGTTCTCGGCGAGGATGTCCAGGGCCCGCTCGCCAGGAAGTACTGCGGCGCCGGCGACCTGTCCGCGTGCCGTGACGCCCTCCTGACCAGCCTGAAGCAGGCCGCGGCCAAACCCGCCACCGAGGTCTACCCCGGCGACGCCAACTGCTCGGCGGGCGACCAGTGGTGCGCCGACTCGATCATCCAGCGCCCGCTGGGCGGCGTCACCCACGACAAGGTGCACTGGCAGAACCGGCCGACGTACCAGCAGGTCGTGGAGTTCCCGACGCACCGCTGACGGCATCACACCCCAACCTCGCGCCGCGGCGGGCCGGCACAACGGCCCGCCGCGGCGCCGGTGTGTCGGCCCTGTCCCATCCGCCCCGCCCTTGTCCGCTGCCGTCGTCGTCAGCGGCTGCGGGAATTGCTGAATCCCCGCGCGGAATGCGGTCGGCCGAATTCCCGAATACAAATCGCAAGAAAATCAACGCTGTTCTCCGGATCAGTTTGCCGGGGCCCATTGGACTATGCTGCGAAGCCGGAATTCGTAAGCTCGGAGCGGAAGGCCGGCATGCCCTTAAACTCCCGGTGGCAGTACCCCACGGCACTGCTCGACACCACGATGGACCAGCTCCGCACGCTGCTCGCGGTCCACGAGGCGGGTACCGCACTGGGCGCGGCCCGGCTGCTGGGGCGGGAACAGTCCAGCGTTCAGAAACAACTCGACACCATGAACCGGAACTTCGGCGCGCTGTGCGGTGAACCGCTCGTACTCAAGCGCGGCCGGAGCCGTGACGTGCTCTTCACCCCCACAGGGGAAGCCCTGGCCAAACTCGCGCGCGGCACGCTGCAGGACTGGCTGGACTCGGTGCACGGCTGCCGCCGCCGGCTCGGCAGCCGGCTGAACGTGGGCTCCACCCGCTACACCCTCGGCTTTCTGCTGGGCGCCGTGGAACTGGTGACCGAGGACTTCGAGAGCCGTGGCGTGGAGCTCAAGGTCGAGCATGTGCGCACCCGCGATCTGCTGGACCGGCTCGGCTCCAAGGAACTCGACCTGGTCTGTGGCTCCGTGCTGACCACCGGGGACGGGGACAGCCGGCTGGACGGCTTCGAGGTGATGGAGTGGCGGCGCAGCGGGCTCTCCCTGGTGACCAACCTCTCCGAGGACGAACTGCCGGGCCCCGGGCTCTCGGTCCGCGAACTCCCCGGACTGCCGCTCGCGGTCTCCGCCGACGGCCTGATACCCGGCTTTCTGCGCGGCTGGTTCGGCGCCCGCTACCGCCAGGAGCTGCATATCGCGGCCGAGATCGACACCGTGCAGTACGGCCTGGAACTTCTCTCCTCGGGCGTGCTGCGCGGCTGTGTGCTGGTGACCCAGGGGATCGGCGAAGCGGTCGCCGACGGGCGGCTGCAGAGCGGCGCGGGGCTGCGGACGCTCCAGCTGGCGGATGACCTCGGGCCGGATCTGGCCGTGCTGGTCGGGGTGTTCGTACGCGGTGGAGAGCGCACCGCATGGGACGCCGCCCACCCGCTCAACGTCCTGTGGGACGCCCTGGCGGGCGAGAACGCCCGCTGGCGGAGCGTGATGAAGAAGCCGGGCGAGGTCGGGGAGGGCCAGTAGCGCGTCTCTCCCGCACCCCGTCGTGCCCCTTCCGTTTACACATACCGACTGGTTAGTCTGCCGAGCAGCTGAGCGACGCGGCTGAGCGACGCAGTCGACCCCCGGCGAAGGAGCATGCGTGGATACCGTGCGTGGAGACGCCGTACGTGGAGCGCGAACCGTGGTCACCGGGGCGGGAGGCGGCATCGGCGCCGCCCTGGCCCGCCGCTTCGCCGCCGAGGGCGCCCGGGTCGTGGTCAACGACATCGACGCCGACAAGGCGAAGGCCGTCGCCGACGAGATCGGCGCGGTGGCCGTGCCGGGCGATGCCTCCCGTGTGGTCCCCGAGGCGCGGGCGGCGCTCGGCGGGGGCATCGACATCTACTGCGCGAACGCCGGCATCGCCCCCATCGGCGGCCCCGAGGCCGACGAGCTGCTGTGGGCGGACGCCTGGGACGTCAACGTCATGGCGCATGTCCGGGCGGCCCGTGAGCTGCTGCCCGAGTGGCTGGAGCGCGGCAGCGGCCGCTTCGTCTCCACCGTCTCCGCCGCCGGTCTGCTGACCATGGTCGGCTCGGCCCCGTACAGCGTGTCCAAGCACGCCGCGCTCGCCTTCGCCGAGTGGCTGTCCACGACCTACCGCCATCGAGGTGTCAGCGTCCACGCGATCTGCCCGCAGGGCGTCCGCACCGATATGCTGCGCGCCACCGGGCCCACCGGCGACCTCGTCCTCGTGCCGACGGCGATCGAGCCCGAGCAGGTCGCCGACGCCCTCTTCGACGGGATCGCGCACGAGCGCTTCCTGATCCTTCCGCACCCCGAGGTCGCCGAGTACTACGCGGCCCGCGCCACCGACACCGACCGCTGGCTCGCGCACATGAACCACCTCCAGCGCAAGGTCGAAGAGGCCACCGGCTGATCCGCGCGTACGCCCCCGCACGCCCATCCCCGAGCAGACAGGGCCGCCCTCATGACCTCATACCAGGACCAGCCATGGCTGGCTCAGCTCACCGAGGTGCAGCGCCAATCGATCCGGCCCCGGCCCAGCGTGCTGCACGCCTTCCGGGACGCCGTGCGCACCAGGCCCGACCGGGCCGCGTTCGCCTACTTCGACGGGCAGGTGACCTATCGGGAGGCCGATGAGCTCTCCGACGGCATCGCCGGGCATCTCGCCGCGCGGGGCTTCCGGCCCGGCGACCGGCTCGCGATCATGTTGCAGAACACCCCGCACTTCGTGCTCGCCCTGCTCGGCGCGTGGAAGGCGGGCGGCACGGTGGTGCCGGTCAACCCCATGTACAAGGGGGGCGAGCTCGGTCATATCCTGGCCGACGCCGAGGTCAGCGCCCTGGTGTGCGCGGGCCACGCCTGGGAGGAGTACGCGCGCGAAACGGCCGCCGCCTCCTCCGTACGTATCGCGCTCACCGCCGACGCGTACGACTTCCAGACCCGCGACGACCCCCGCGTCCTCACCCATCGGCGCATCCCCGCGCCCGAGGACACCGACGATCTGCTCGCGGCGGCCCGCGGCGGCGCGGCGCGGCCGGACGTGCCGGAGCCCGGCCCCGACGACATCGCGCTGATCAGCTACACCTCGGGGACCAGCGGCACCCCCAAGGGCGCCCTGAACACCCACGGCAACATCGCCTACAACGCCGAGCGGCAACATGTCGGTCACGAGCTGCCCGACGGGTCCACGATCTTCGTGCTCGCGCCGCTGTTCCATATCACCGGCATGGTCTGCGAGCTGTCCACCTCCATCGCGGACGCCGGGACCCTCGCCATGGCCTACCGCTTCGAGCCGGGTGTCGTCCTCGACGCCTTCGCCGAGTACCGCCCCGCGTACACCGTCGGCCCCTCCACCGCCTTCATGGCGCTGAGGGCCCACCCGAAGGTGACCCGCGACCACTTCGCGTCCTTCCTGCTCGCCTCCTCGGGCGGGGCTCCAGTGCCGCCCGCGCTGGTCGAGCGGTTCGAGGCGGACTTCGGCCTCTACCTCAAGAACGGCTACGGCCTGACCGAGTGCACCGCCCCCTGCGCCAGCGTCCCGCCCGGCAAGCGGGCCCCCGTCGACCCGGTCTCGGGCACCCTGGCGGTCGGCCTGCCGGGCCCCGACTCCGTGGTGCGCATCATCGACGACGAGGGCCGGGACGTGCCGTTCGGCGAGCCGGGCGAGATCGCGGTGCGCGGCCCCATGGTGGTGCCCGGCTACTGGCGGGCACCGGAGGCGAGCGCGGCGGCCCTGCCCGACGGGGAGCTGCGCACCGGGGACATCGGTTTCATGGACCCGGACGGCTGGCTGTACGTCGTCGACCGCAAGAAGGACATGATCAACGCCTCGGGCTTCAAGGTGTGGCCACGCGAGGTGGAGGATGTGCTGTACACCCACCCCGCCGTGCGCGAGGCGGCCGTCGTCGGCGTCCCCGACCCGTACCGCGGGGAGACGGTCAAGGCGTACATCAGCCTGCGGCCGGGCGCCGAAGTGGCGCCGGAGGAGCTGACCTCGTACTGCGCGCAGCGGCTCGCGGCGTACAAGTATCCGCGCCGGATAGAGATCCTGCCCGAGCTGCCCAAGACGGCCAGTGGCAAGATCCTCAGACGGGAGCTGCGGGAGTCGCGGAGCCCCCGGGAGTAGCGAACCCGGCACGAACGAGAGGCAGGTGGCTACCAGATGGCCAGGATGAGCCACGACGACAGGGGAGGGGTGAAACCGGTGCCACAGCGCTTGCTGGCCGCGGCCACCCGCCTCTTCGCCGAGCGCGGCTACGACCGGACCTCCGTCCAGGAGATCGTCGAGGCGGCCGGGGTCACCAAGGGCGCCCTCTACCACTACTTCGGCTCCAAGGACGATCTGCTGCACGAGATCTACGGACGGGTGCTGCGGCTGCAGCAGGAGCGCCTGGACGCCTTCGCGGACGCGGACGCGCCCGTCGAGCAGCGGCTGCGCGATGCGGCGGCCGACGTCGTCGTCACCACCATCGACAACCTCGACGATGCGACGATCTTCTTCCGGTCCATGCACCATCTCAGCCCGGAGAAGCACAAGCAGGTACGGGCGGAGCGGCGGCGCTACCACGAGCGGTTCCGCGCCCTGGTGGAGGAGGGCCAGCGGGCCGGGGTGTTCAGCTCGGACACCCCGGCCGACCTGGTGGTGGACTACCACTTCGGCTCGATCCACCACCTGGGCACCTGGTACCGCCCCGACGGACCGCTCAACCCCCAGCAGGTCGCCGACCACCTCGCCGACCTGCTGCTGCGCGCCCTGCGGCCGTGACAGCGGTTTTTAGGGGGTTTTAGAGGTACTTCTTCAGCTCCCGCCGCGCCAGCGACCGCTGGTGCACCTCGTCCGGTCCGTCCGCGAGCCGCAGCGTCCGCGCCGCGGCCCACAGCTCGGCCAGCGGGAAGTCCTGGCTGACCCCGCCCGCGCCGTGCAGCTGCACCGCCTGGTCCAGGATGTCGACGACCGTGCGCGGGGTGGCGATCTTGATGGCCTGGATCTCGGTGTGCGCCGCCTGGTTGCCGACGGTGTCCATCAGCCAGGCCGTCTTGAGCACCAGCAGCCGCAGCTGCTCGACGGCCACCCGCGCGTCCGCGATCCACGCGTGGACCTGGCCCTGCCGGGCGAGCGGCTTGCCGAAGGCCGTACGGGACACCGCCCGGCGGCACATCAGCTCGATCGCGCGCTCGGCCATGCCGATCAGCCGCATGCAGTGGTGGATACGGCCGGGGCCCAGCCGGGCCTGGGCGATGGCGAAGCCGCCGCCCTCCTCCCCGATCAGATTGGCGGCCGGGACGCGCACACCGTGGAAGACCACCTCGGCGTGGCCGCCGTGGTAGTGGTCCTCGTAGCCGTAGACCCGCATGGCCCGGCGCACCTCGACGCCCTCGGTCTCCCGCTCCACCAGCACCATCGACTGCTGACGGCGGAGGTCGGTACCGTCCGGATCGGTCTTGCCCATGACGATGAATATCCTGCAGTCCGGGTTCATCGCCCCGGAGATGTACCACTTGCGGCCGGTGATGACGTAGTCGTCCCCGTCCCGCTCGATCCGGGTCTCGATGTTGGTCGCGTCGGACGAGGCGACCTCGGGCTCGGTCATCGCGAACGCCGACCGGATCTCGCCCGCGAGCAGCGGCTCCAGCCACTGCTTGCGCTGCTGCTCGGTGCCGAACTGGGCCAGCACCTCCATGTTTCCGGTGTCGGGGGCGGCGCAGTTCAGGGCCGTGGGGGCCAGCTGGGGGCTGTGGCCGGTGATCTCGGCGAGCGGGGCGTACTGGAGATTGGTCAGCCCCGCGCCCAGCTCGGCGTCGGGCAGAAACAGATTCCACAGGCCCTGCTTGCGCGCCTCCGCCTTGAGCTCCTGGACGACCGGCGGGGTCAGCCAGGGGGAGTCCAGCCGGGCGCGCTGCTCCTCGGCCACCGCCTCGGCCGGGTGGACGTGCTCCGCCATGAAGGCGAGCAGCTTGGCCCGCAGCTCCTCGGTGCGGGCGTCGAATGCGAAGTCCATGGCTGTCTCAGCCCTTCCGTAGCGTGGTGAGGCCGCTCTCGACGAACACCGGGACGACTTCGCCGATGCGGTCGAAGCCGGCGCCGACGGTCTGGCCGAGGGTGAAGCGGTAGTGGATGCCTTCGAGAATCACGGCGAGCTTGAAGTACGCGAACGCCGTGTACCAGGCGACGCCGCCGACATCGCGGCCCGAACCGGCCGCGTACCGCTCGATCAGCTCGCTCGGCGCGGGGTGGCCGGGGGCGCCGCTGGTCGTGGTGATCGGCGAGTCGGACGTCTCCTGCTGCTCGCTGTACATCACCAGCAGGCCCAGGTCGGTCAGCGGATCGCCGAGTGTGGACATCTCCCAGTCGAGAATCGCCTTGATCCGGTCATCGGCGCCCACGAGCACGTTGTCCAGCCGGTAGTCGCCATGGACCACGGCGGGTTCGGGGGAGAGGGGCAGCGCCTTGCCGAGCGCTTCGTGCAGCTCGTCGATCCCGGGCAGCTCACGGTTGCGGGAGGCGGCCAGCTGCTTGCCCCAGCGGCGCAGCTGCCGCTCCAGGAACCCCTCCGGGCGCCCGAAGTCTGCGAGGTCGACGGCGGCCGGGTCGACGGCGTGCAGCTCGACCAGGGTGTCCACCAGGTTGAGCACGACACGGCGGGTGCGCTCCGGGCCGAGCGGGGTGAGCTGTTCGGCCGTGCGGTACGGCGTGCCCTCGACGAACTCCATGACGTAGAAGGGCGATCCGAGGACCGACTCGTCCTCGCACAGCAGCACCGGCTCCGGCACGGGCACGCTGGTCGGGTGCAGCGCGCCGATCACCCGGTGCTCGCGCCGCATGTCGTGGGCGGTGGCCAGCACATGGCCCAGCGGCGGTCGGCGCACGACCCAGCGGGCCGTGCCGTCGTCCACCGTATAGGTGAGATTCGACCGGCCGCCCTCGATCAGCTCGGCATGCAGCGGCCCGCGCACCAGCCCCGGCCGCTCACGGTCCAGATGGGCGCGGAGCCGTTCGAGGTCGAGTCCTGGCGGATTGCCTGAGTTCATCGGGTCTCTGCCTCCGTTGGGGGTGCTGCGGGCGGTCGCGGGGCGGGTGGTCGGACGGTCCCGCATCATGATGCCGACCAGTCGGTATGGAGTCCAGTGCTGGGCCGTTCGAGGTACGCGGCCGTGTCGTTGTCCCCGTCGCATTACGCCGTTCGGCAGGCTGCGGGCGAACGCCGACGCGTGCATTTCAGAAAGGCAGTCTGATGAAGAGAATGATGCGAGCCGTGGTGCTGGGCGCTTCCATTGCCGCCGCCATGGCCATCGGCGGGGGCCCCGCGGCCCAGGCGCAGCAGCCGATGTCGTACGGAGCCACTGATGGCGACGGCCCTGCGGTAGAGGTGCAGAAGAGCGACTGCGACAGCCGCGGCGGCGGGGGCGATCGGGCGATCCCCGTCGGACCCAGTTTCGTCGCCAAGAGCGGCAGCTCCACCTGCCGCAACTTCAGCGTGGGCTAGCCGCCCGGATTGCGCCGGGTCGGCGGGCGCGGGAGCGTCGAAGACGGGAGCGCGGGCTCCGGCCGCGCTCGCCGTCCGGCCCGCACACCGCGCAGGAACGCAAGGAGCGCCCCATGAAGGCCATCACCTACCGCCGCTACGGCGGCCCCGAGGTCCTGGAGTACGGGGAGGCCCGCGAGCCCAAGGTCGGCCCCGACTCCGTCCTGGTCAAGGTCAGGGCCGCGGCCGTCAACCCGGTCGACTGGAAGGCCCGGGCGGGCTATCTGGACTCCGTCCTGGAGGCGGTCTTCCCGGTCATCCCGGGCTGGGACGTCGCGGGCGTCGTCGAGCGGACCGGCCCGGCGGTGACCGAGTTCGCGGCGGGCGACGAGGTGATCGGATACGTCCGCGAGGACTTCCTGTCCCGGGGCACCTTCGCCGAATACGCCGCAGCCCCCCTGCGTACGCTCGCCCGCAAGCCGCGGAACCTCACGTTCACGCAGGCCGCGGGCATTCCCCTGGCGGGTCTCACGGCGTACCAGACGCTGGTCAAGGTGTTGGAGGTGGCCGAGGGCGACACCGTTTTGGTGCACGCCGCCGCGGGCGGCGTCGGCTCCATGGCCATCCAGCTGGCCCGGCACCTCGGCGCCCGCGTCATCGGCACCGCCAGCGAGCGCAACCACGAGTACCTGCGCCAGCTGGGCGCTGAGCCGATCACTTACGGGGACGGGCTCCGCGACCGGGTGCGGACGCTGGCCCCCGGAGGGGTGCACGCCGTCTTCGACACCGTCGGCGGCGAAGCGCTCACCGAATCCGTCCCGCTGCTGGCCCCGGGCGGGCGGCTGGCCTCCATCGCCGACCAGGCGGTCGTCGCCCTCGGCGGCCGCTATGTCTTCGTCCGGCCCGACCCGAACGATCTCCAGGACCTCACCGATATCGCCGAGCGCGGCGCCCTCGGCGTGGAGGTCTCGTCCGTCTTCCCACTGGAGAAGACCGCCGACGCGCACCGACTCAACGAGGAGGGCCACACCCGCGGCAAGATCGTCGTCACGGTCGGCTAGCGACGAGTTTCGGCGGATCAGGCCGTCGGTGGATCAGCGCGTCACCGGATCAGCGCGTCGGCGGGTCAGCGCGTCATCGGGTCAGCGCGGCACCGAAGGCCACGAGCGCCAGGGTGCAGCCTGCCGCCGCCGCGGCCGCCCGCGGGGACAGTGCGGGCGGACGCGGCGCGGACATCGCCCGGATGCGGCGGCCCGCCACACCCAGGAAGCCGAGCCAGGCCAGCGCGGCCAGCGCCGCGCAGAGCACGGACACCGGCCCGGTCCCGTTGTGCAGGGCCTGCCGTGCGGCCAGCGAAGCGGCGACGGCACAGGCCAGCGTCGTACGCCGCCAGGCCAGCCGGGTCCGCTCCGGCTGCAGCCCGGGGTCCCGCTTCCAGGGACCACCCTCGGACCCCGGATCGGGCGACTCGGGCGACTGGGGATCGGGTGACTGGGGATCGGGTCGCTCGGGGTCCTGCGGCCCCGTGGGCGAATCGGGCCCGGCCATCGGCTCAGCCGCCCCAGCGGACCGCGACGAGACCCACCATCACCAGGGCGATCACCCCGACGGCCAGCCCCAGCACGACCGGGAAGCGGGAGACCGGCAGGTCCTCGCCGCGGCGCATCGCCAGCTCACAGCGGACCCAGTGGTTGAGCGCCCGCACCGCGCACACCGCGCCCCCCGCCAGCAGTGTGAGGGCCGCCGCGAGCCGCAGCGCGCTGTTCGTGTCCGGCAGGAACTGATCGACCGCGAAGCCTCCGCCCACCAGCGCCATCGCGGTGCGCAGCCAGGCCAGGAAGGTGCGTTCGTTGGCGAGGGAGAAGCGGTAGTCGGGGGTCTCCCCCTCGGCGCGCAGCCGCTCGGGCGCGAACCACAGCCGCACATCCGCGACGGCGGAGGCGAGCCTGCCCCGGGTCGGCGTGCGGTTGGCGTCGATCATGGGACAAGCCTACTAGGGCTCGTCAGGAGGCTCCGGACCCTCCGGACCTGCCGGAGACCGGCCCTGGTGGCGCCACTCCAGCAGCCGCCGATATGCCTCCACGCCGTCCGGCACCCATGTCCACTCCGCCAGCCGCCGCCCCAGCTCCTCCTCGTCCAGGAAGGCGTGCCAGGCGATCTCCTCGGCCTGCGGGGTGACCGGCAGCTCGCAGCGGACCTCGTAGATCCGCGACCACCAGGTGTGCTCGGGCGTGTCGTAGAGGAAGGAGAACAGCGGCGTCGGCGCCGGCAGCCCGGATACCCCCAGCTCCTCCTCGGCCTCGCGCAGCGCCGCCGTGTCGTACGACTCGCCCGCGCCGACGACACCGCCGACGAACATGTCGTACAGCGAGGGGAAGACGAGTTTGTCGGCGGTGCGGCGGTGCACGAAGATCCGGTCCGCACCGTCCCGGGTCAGCACGAAGACGGCCCGGTGGCGCAGTCGGCGGGCCGTGGCGTCGGCGCGCCGGGCCTGGCCCACCACCCGGTCCCGCTCGTCCACGATGTCCAGCAGCTCATCGGCGGAACGCGGCTCCTGCAGCAGTTCCTTGTCAGACATGCCGCCATCCAAGCAGAACGGCGGCTCAAGCAGTACGGGGCGCGGTCAGCGCCACTGTCCTCCGTGTCCTCCGCCCGGGTACCCCGGGTAGCCCGACCCGCCCTGGTGGCGCCCCCCGCGGCCGGAGCCGTCATGGCCGGAGCCGTCTTGGCCGGAGCCGTACCGGTCCGCCCACTCCTTCGCCCAGCGGGCCGCCTCCTCCCGGTCTCGCTGCCAGTCCTCGGCGGTCCGCCCCTGGCCTCCCCACTGGGACGGCCAGGAGGGGCGCGACGGCTGCTGGGTGCGCGCCGGGGGCTTGGTGGGCGCCGTGGACGGGGCCTTGGGCTGTGCGGTCGGGACGCTGGGGGCCGCCGCGGGCTCGGCGGTGCGCGACGCGCCCGGCAGCGGCTTGGCGCCGGCCACCGCGTCGGCCACCGGGACGGCGTCGTCCGCGCTCGCGTCGGGCGCCGACGACGGCGCGTCGTGTGCGGGCGCGGCGGCGGCCTGGCGGCCGTCCTTGCCCAGCATCAGGAAGAGTGCGGTGGCGGCGCCGGTGGCGGAGAGCAGAATCGCCCCGGCCGCGGCCTTGCGCCGGTCGCTGACGGGGCGTCGGCGGGCGTGCCGGGGGCCGACCACCTCACCCCGCAGCACCTGCGGTTCGTCCTCGGCGCAGGACCCGGCGAGCTCGACGGGCTGGGGGCCGGGAGTGACCAGCGTAGGACTCACCACACGCTTGTCCGCGCTGCGCGGTCGCGAGGGAGAAGGATGGTGGTCAGCCATGGTGCTTGATGATGCCCGCCCGCCGAACCCGCTGTCCATCTCGGCGATCGATTGTCCCCTTTATTGGCGTTACGTCGCACATGGCGGCGCCGGGCGGGAGTTGGGGCCCTAGGGCCTGTCGTCAAAGGGGGCGCCCTGCTCCCGACGCCTGGCACGGCGCCTCGCTGCGTTGTCGCACCGCCCGAGTACGCCCAGTACGAGGACGATGCTCCGCCTTGCGATGCACCGCACCAGACGCCGCTCGCGGCCGGACGCCCCCTTTGACGACAGACCCTAGGCCGGGCGCCGTGAAGCTCGTAGCGGCCGCTGCCCGCCCGGCGGGTTGACGCCATACCGGCCGGTAGGCAGGATCGACCGACACCACCGGTGCCCGGGCACCACGGCCCGGCCGCCGGCCTTCCTGCGCGCTCCTGACAGAACGGGACACCAGAAACCATGGCGTACGACGCGGATGTGATCGTGGTCGGGGCGGGGCTCGCGGGCCTGGCGGCCACCGCCGAACTCGCCGACGCGGGCCGCAAGGTGATCCTGCTGGACCAGGAGCCCGAACAGTCCTTCGGCGGCCAGGCCCACTGGTCCTTCGGCGGCCTCTTCCTCGTCGACTCGCCCGAGCAGCGCCGGCTGCGCATCCGCGACAGCCGCGAACTGGCCTGGCAGGACTGGCTGGGCACGGCCGGGTTCGACCGCGAGGAGGACCACTGGCCGCGCCGCTGGGCCGAGGCGTACGTGGACTTCGCGGCCGGGGAGAAGCGCGCCTGGCTGCATGCCCAGGGGCTGCGGCTGTTCCCGCTCGTCGGCTGGGCCGAGCGCGGCGGCTACGACGCGACCGGGCACGGCAACTCCGTCCCCCGCTTCCATGTCACCTGGGGCACCGGCCCCGGCGTCGTCGCGCCCTTCGAGCGGCGGGTGCGGGCCGCGGCGGCCCGCGGCCTGGTCCAGCTGCGCTTCCGGCACCGGGTGACCGGGCTGTCCCGTAGCGCGGGCGCCGTCGACACCGTCACCGGCGAGATCCTGGAGCCCAGCGACGCCGAGCGCGGCGCCCCCAGCAGCCGCGAGGTCACCGGCGCCTTCGAGCTGCGCGCCCAGGCGGTGATCATCACTTCCGGCGGGATCGGCGGCAACCACGAACTCGTCCGCCAGAACTGGCCCGAGCGTCTTGGCACCCCGCCCGAGCGGATGCTCTCCGGCGTCCCCGCGCATGTGGACGGCAAGATGCTGGGCGTCGCGGAGGCGGCGGGCGCGCGGCTGATCAACCGCGACCGGATGTGGCACTACACCGAGGGCATCGAGAACTGGAACCCCATCTGGCCCCGGCACGCCATCCGCATCCTGCCCGGCCCCTCCTCGCTGTGGTTCGACGCCCGCGGCAGACGGCTTCCCGTGCCGCTGTTCCCCGGCTTCGACACCCTCGGCACGCTCGAACACATCATGCGGACCGGCTACGACTACACCTGGTTCGTCCTCACCCGGAAGATCATCGAGAAGGAGTTCGCGCTCTCCGGCTCCGAGCAGAACCCGGACCTGACCGGCAAGAGCGTCCGCGATGTGCTGAACCGCGGGCGGGGCGGGGCCCCGGGCCCGGTCCAGGCGTTCATGGACCACGGCGCGGACTTCATCGTCGAGCGGTCGCTCCCCGGCCTCGTACGGCGGATGAACGAGCTCACCAAGGAACCGCTGATCGACGAGGCCGAGCTGCGCCGCCAGATCGTCGCCCGCGACCGGGAGATCGCCAACCCCTACACCAAGGACCTCCAGATCACGGCCCTGCGCGGCACCCGCAAATACCTCGCCGACCGCCTCATCCGCACCGCCGCCCCGCACCGCATCCTCGACCCCAAGGCGGGCCCGCTGATCGCCGTGCGCCTCAACATCCTGACCCGTAAGACGCTGGGCGGCCTGGAGACCGACCTGTCGGCGCGGGTGCTGGCCGAGGGCGGGGAGCCGCTGCCCGGTGTGTACGCGGCGGGCGAGGCGGCCGGGTTCGGCGGCGGGGGCGTCCACGGCTACCGCTCCCTGGAGGGCACCTTCCTCGGCGGCTGTCTCTTCTCCGGCCGTACGGCGGGCCGCGCGGCGGCGAAGGCGGTGGGGTAGGGCGGCCGGTGGGGCAGAGCGGGTGCGCCGACTTCTGACGGAAGTCTGACGAAAGGCCGAAGAGCCTGGCGCCCGCCACCTCCGGAGTGCTCTCATCAGGGACATGGACCGCAATCCCGGCGCCGCGGAGCACCCCGCCGCCGACCCGGATACAACCCCCGACCCGGATAACCCCGACCCGGACACCGCCGCCGGCCGCGGCACCCCCGTCGGCCGGCGCGTCATCCTCGGCATGCTCGCCCTGGGCGCGGGCGGCATGGCCGCCGCGCCCTGGCTGCAGCGCCGCCTGGAGAAGTTCCTGGCCGTGGCGGCGGAGAACGACCCCACCGGGGTGACCGGGCTGCTCCCCAACGGCGGCGGGTTCCGCTACTACTCGGTGACCTCCTCCGTCCCGCACAAGAACGCCGAGAACTACCGGCTGACCGTCGGCGGACTTGTCGACAAACCCGCCGGCTACCGGCTCGCCGACCTCCGTGCGCTGCCCCAGCACCGCATCATCCACGACGTCCAGTGCGTCACCGGCTGGCGCGTGCCGCAGACCTCCTTCGAGGGCGTACGCCTGGCCACACTGCTGGACGCCGCCGGGGTCCGGCCGGGGGCCGGGGCCGTCCGCTTCACCTGCTTCGACGGGGCGTACAGCGAGAGCCTGACCCTCGAACAGGCCCGCCGGGACGACGTCCTGGTCGCCCTGCGGATGCGGGACGAGCCGCTGGGCCACTCCCACGGCGGCCCGGTGCGGCTGTACGTCGCCCCCATGTACTTCTACAAGTCGGCGAAGTGGCTCTCCGGTATCGAGGTCACTCACGAGGTACAGCCCGGCTATTGGGAGGACCGCGGCTATGACGTGGACGCCTGGGTCGGCAAGTCGAACGGACGCGATGATGCCGCCACGACCTGACGCGCACCCCGGTGGTCCCGCCCCCGTACGCCCCGCCGCACACGCCCGTACCGGGCCCCGCCCCCGCGTGGCCCGGTTCACCCCGGCCGAGCGGTGGATCCACCGCACCACCGCCGTCCTCCTGGGCACCTGTGTGGTGAGCGCGGCCTGTCTGTATCTGCCGCAGCTCGCCGAACTCGTGGGCCGCCGCGCCCTGGTGGTCACGGTGCACGAGTGGACCGGCATCCTGACCCCGGTCCCGACGCTGCTGGGCCTGGTCTCCCGCGCCTTCCGCGCCGACCTGACCCGTCTCAACCGCTTCGGCCCGCACGACCGCCGCTGGCTGCGCGCGGTGCTGCGGCGCGACACGCGCGAGGGGGCGCGCCCGGCGGGCAAGTTCAACGCGGGGCAGAAGCTGTACGCCGCCTATATCAGCGGCGCCGTGCTGGTGATGGCGGGCACCGGGCTGCTGATGTGGTTCACCGATCTGGCCCCGCTGGTCTGGCGCATCAGCGCCACGTTCGTCCATGACTGGCTGGCGCTGGCCGTCGGCATCGTTCTGCTCGGGCACATCGGCATGGCGCTCGGCGACCCGGAGGCCCGGCGCGGTCTGCGCACCGGAACGGTCGACCGGAGGTGGGCGGCCCGCGAACACCCGCTGTGGCGGACCGACGAGGACCGCGACGGGTAAGTCTCACGGCAAAATTCGCCCCGATGGCGGCGGGGCAACACAAGCGTGAATTGAAAGCCGCCGCCCGTTCCCGATGCCATGATGCGACACGTGCCGTCAATTCCGAGGCCGGGAAACTCCGGGGAAAAGGTGTGCTCGAATGGCCGAGAAAGGGCTCGGGAGAGTCACCGCGCGACAGTGGGCGCCGCTTGTGGGATGTGCCGCCGCGCTCCTCGCGCTGAGCGGATGTCTCGGCACGTCAGGCGGGTCGGACCGGCAGAGCGGGCTATGGGTTGACCCGGACAACCCGGCCGCCCGGAAGGCCCGTGAGCAGCGGCGCGCGGGCCGTTACGCGGAGGCGGAGCTCATGCGGCGGATCGCCGACGAGCCGATCGCCGAATGGCTCGGCCCGCATCCGCGCGAACGGGTCCGGTTTATCACCGAATCCGCGGCGCGGGAGCACCGTACGCCGGTGCTGGTCGCCTATCACATTCCGTACCGGGACTGCGGAAGATACTCCCGGGGCGGGGCGGGAAGCGACGCCGAATATCTGGACTGGATCCGTGAGATCGTCTCCGGAATCGGTGAGAGAAGGGCGATTGTCGTATTGGAACCCGACGCGATTGCTCAGGTGGTCGACGGCTGCATTCCCAAGCCGCTGCGTGCACCGCGGCTGGCCCTGCTGCGCGACGCGGTCGCCATGCTCTCCGCGATGCCCGCCACCCGGATCTATCTGGACGCCGGGAACCCGGGGTGGATCAAGGACACCGAGCGGCTGGTGGAGCCGCTGATGAAAAGCGGCATCGACCAGGCGGACGGCTTCGCCCTGAACGTCTCGAACTTCCAGCCGACGGCGGTGACCCGCGCTTACGGCCGTCGGCTGTCCCTCCAGCTCGGCAGGGTCCACTTCATCATCGACACCAGCCGCAACGGCAACGGCCCGCTCACCTCCGTCAGGGGCGAGGGCGACGACGGCAAGAGCGGTGACATGGGCGCCGTGCGCTCCGCCAGCGACGGCCAGGAGAGCTGGTGCAACCCCCCGGGGCGGGCTCTGGGGGATCCCCCGAGCACCCGTACGGGCGACCCCGCCATCGACGCGTATCTGTGGATCAAGCGTCCGGGAGAGTCCGACGGGCCCTGCAACGGCGGCCCGCCTGCGGGTCGTTGGTGGACGGAGTACGCGCTCGACCTGGCCCGTAACGCCAACCTGCGCGAAAGGTGACCACAAGCGTCAGTGGGCCTCGGCGCGGGCCGTCGGCACCGCCGGGGCGGTGCGCCGTCCGCGCCGCGTGAGCAGCAGCCCGCCGGACCAGATGGCCATCGGCGCCAGGCACAGCGCCAGCGCCAGCATCGCCCAGGTGCGCATCGCGGCGTGGGTGTGGCCCAGGAACAGCGAGGCGACCAGCGAGCCGCCGAAGACCGCGGCCCACACCAGATGGATACGGAAGGTGGACAGCCGGTCGGGGCTGGAGGAGTCGCCCTTGGGCGTGACCACGAACCGGCTCTTGCGCCGCAGCAGCGCGTCGCACAGCGACTTGGCGTAGATCGGGGCGGACAGCGCGGAGAGCAGCATTCCCGCCACCCCGCCGGAGCCCTCCGGTTCGTGCGGGGAGACGTTGTGCCGCCGGTTCCAGATGTACAGGCCGATCTGGAGCGCCGCGGCGTCGCTGTAGAGCATCATCCACATCTCCGCCGGGATATGGATCCCGGACGCGCCGAGCACCAGGAACAGCGCGCAGGACAGGGCCGAGAGCATCCAGTTGAGCGCGGTCATCGGGTAGTAGGCGATCATCAGCGAGTAGTTGAGCAGCTTCCCCGGCGACAGCGTGAACGGCCCCTTCCAGAACTGCTTGAGCACCGTCTCGTAGGTGCCGCGGCTCCAGCGCAGCTGCTGGGTGAAGAAGTCCGTCCAGGTGCTCGGGCCCTCCCCGACGGCCAGTACGTCCGGGGTGTAGACCGAGCGCCACTTCTTCCGGGTGACGGGGTTGCGGCGGCGGTGCAGCTCGAAGCCGGTGGCCATGTCCTCGGTGATCGAGTCGTACAGCCCGCCGATGCTCCGCAGCGCGGCGATGCGCACCGCGTTGTTGGTCCCCACGAACATCGGGCCGCCATAGGCGTTTCCGGCCCGCTGGATCAGCGCGTGGAAGAGGAACTGCTGGCTCTCGGCCGCCTTGGTGACCGCCGTATCGTAATTTCCGTACACCTGCGGACCGACCACAAAGGCGACATCGGGATCGCGGAAGTAACCCATCATGCGCTCCAGGAAGTTGGGCAGCGGCACATGATCGGTGTCCACACAGGCCATGAATTCATAGTCGTCGCCATGGGCGTCCAGCCAGGCGTTGTAATTCCCGTGCTTGGTCCTGGCGCGGAAGGATCCCTTGGGCTGATTCCATTTCTCGATGCCCTTGCGGGAGAAATGCCGTACGCCCAGCCGGGCGCACAGCTCCTTGGCCTCCTCGTCGTTTCCCTCGTCGAGCAGCCATACGTCGAGCCTCCCGGCGTGTCTGACCTGCATCGCCCCCTCCAGCGTCGCCCGGACCATGTCGATCGGCTCCTTGCCGGGGACGAAGCTGGTCAGGAACGCGACCCGGGTCCCGGGCTCGGCGGTCACCGGCACCGGGTCGCGGGCCACCAGCGTGGCGTGCGCGTTGGAGACCACGGTGAACAGGCGGAACGCCTCGATCAGCGCGATCGAGAACAGCATCGTCCGGTCCGCGGCCGTCTCCCAGCCCGTCACACCGTCGCGGTGCACCCAGTGCTGGGGCTGCAGCAGCCACAGCAGCAGCAGCGCCGAGCACACCGGCGCCGCACACAGCAGCAGCGCCGCGCGGACGCGGTGCGGCTCCTGCGCCAGCAGGCTCCGGCAGCGCACCCGGTACGGGCGGCCGGACGGGGGCTGGGTCAGCGGGCCCGCCAGCTGGCTGTACCGCTGGTACTCATAACTCCCGTTCGGGCCCTGGCGGCAGGGGGCCATCTCGTGGTGCGCCGGCCGCGCGGGAGGGGGAGCGGTGCTGGGCGCGGCTCCGATCTCGGCCGTGTCTCTGACGGGGGTAGGTGCGGACATCTGGGCACTCCCGCGGGTCGTCGGGACGCAATATCGCGCGGCGATGACCCGGACGGCCTACATTCGTCATGTCATCGCGCGAGATGAGAAGGTAACAATCCGCTGGGGAATGGCTGTGCAAATCGGATTTTCGGCGCGCCCTCTCGCGCCTTGCCGATGTGCCGGTCGGGCCGCCACTCCGACGGCCTATCGCCGCGCGTCTTACGTGATTTACATCCCGCCATCTGTCATGGTCGGATGTGATTCAGCGTGCATGTTCCGACCGCGCGTGTTGGCTGTGGGTTGCGGGATGCGCGAGTAAACCCGCGCCATGCGGCGTGCGATATACGGAAGATGGGGCCCGGTCGCCCGATGAGAGTGCTGCACATCATCTCGCGCCTCGGCGCGGGTGGCGCCGAACAGCAACTGCGGCTGCTGCTGCGCCACCTGCCCGCCCGTTGTGACGTCCTCACCCTGACCGCGCCCGGGGCCGCCGGCCACGGCATCCGGGCGGACGGTGTGCCCGTCACCCATCTGCCGATGGGTGTCCGCGACCCGATGGGGACGGCCCGGCTGGCGCGGTTCATCCGCGGCGGCGGCTACGACCTGGTGCACACCCATCTCTACCGGGCCTGTGTCCACGGCCGGATCGCCGCCCGGCTGGCGGGTGTCGGCGCTGTTGTCGCCACCGAGCACAGCCTGGGCGAGCGCCATATCGACGGCCGCCCGCTCACCGTCGGCACCCGCGCCCGCTATCTCGCCACCGAACGCCTGGGCTCGGCGACCGTCGCCGTCTCGGCCGCCGTCGCCGACCGGCTGCGCGGCTGGGGCGTCGCCAACCACCGCATCCACCTGGTGCCCAACGGGCTGGACGCCCGCCACTTCAGCTTCACCCCGGCCGCCCGCACGGCCGCCCGCGCACGCCTCGGAATCCCCCCGCACGCCTTCGTCGTCGGCGGGGTCGGCCGGCTGGTGGCGGCCAAGCGCTTCGATGTGGCGCTGCGGGCCGTCGCCGAACTGCCCCAGGCCCGGCTGCTGCTGGTCGGGGACGGACCCGAACGCACCGCGCTGCACGACCTGGCCGCCTGGCTCGGGGTGGCCGACCGGATCCGGCTGCTCGGCGAGCGCGACGGGGCGGTGGCCGGGACCGGGGACCGGCCCGCGGACATCCCCGGGCTGCTGGCCGCCATGGATGTGTTCGTCGCACCGTCCGCGGAGGAGGCGTTCGGGCTCGCCGCCCTGGAAGCCGTGGCGGCCGGGCTCCCGGTGCTCCACGGCGTCTGCCCGGCCCTCGACGAACTGCCGCCCGGCGCGGCCCCCGGCGCCCGCCGCATCGGGCCCGGCACCGCCGCCCTGGCCGACGCCCTGCGCGAGCGGGCCGCCGCCGGCCCCGTACGGCACCCGGTGCCCGCCGCCGTCGAGCGCTACGACATCGTCCGCACCGCCCGCCGCCTGGCCCTGCTGTACGAACGCTCCGTCAGCTGCGGGCCCGACGGCTGCGCCCGCGGCCCCGCCGTCACCCTGCGCTGGCCGCGGAGCGGTGCTCCCGCGGGCTGACCCCGCGCACCCGCTTGAAGGCGGCGCTCAGCGCGAAGGAGCTGCCGTAGCCGACCCGCCGGGCCACCGCCCCGAGGGTGGCGTCCGGCTCCCGCAGCAGATCGGCGGCCAGATCCAGCCGCCAGCCGGTCAGATACGCCATCGGCGGCTCGCCGACCAGCTCGGTGAACCGGCGGGCCAGCACCGCGCGGGAGATCCCGGCCTCCGCCGCCAGCAGCGCCACCGTCCACGGATGGCCCGGGTTGTTCTGCAGCAGCCGCAGCGCGCGGCCGACCACCGGGTCGCCCAGCGCCCGGTACCAGGCCGGGGCCCGCGCCTCAGGCCGCGCGAACCACGCCCGCAGCACCGAGATCAGCAGCAGATCCAGCAGCCGGTCCAGCACGGCCGTCTGGCCCGCCTCCTCCTTGACGATCTCCTCGCCGAGCCACGGCAGCAGCGGCGAATCGCAACGCTCACGCTCCAGCACCAGCAGCGGGGGCAGCGCGTCCAGCAGCCGCCGGCTGATCTCCCCGTCCATCCGGTACGTGCCGACCAGCACCGTCGCCGCACCGTGTTCGCTGTTGCCCCAGGTGCGCACGCCCAGCGCCATCCGCTCCGCCAGGTCCTCGCCCGCCGCGGTGCGGCACACCTCGCCCGGCAGGATCCATGCCTGGGGCTCGGTGGCCGGATCGCCGGCCACCGTGTACGGATCGGGGCCGCGCACGACCGCCACATCCCCCGGGCCAAGACGCACCGCTTTTTGAGGCGCGCCCCGGTCCGGGACCACCCATGCCTCACCGCGCGCCACGGTCATCACACACAGCGGGGCCCGGTCCTCGATCCGTACCGACCAGGGCGGGTCCATCACCATCCGGAGCAGAAACGCCCCCCGGGCCCTCGGCCCGTCCAGGAGACCGGCGAGTGGATCCATCACGCCCGCTGCCGCCGGTCGAGGGCGGCCGTCGAGCCCCGTACCACCAGATGGGTGGGCAGCACCCGCTGCGGAGGCTGCTCGCCCTCGGCGGCCGGGGTGGCCAGTATGCGGCACAGCAGATCGACGGCGGCCCGCGCACCATGCGCCTTGGGCACCGAGACCGTGGTCAGCGGCGGCGCCGCCATCCCCGACAGGGCGATATCGTCACAGCCCACCACGCTCATCTCCTCCGGCACCCGCACCCCGCGCACCGTGAACCGGCTGATCAGCCCGAACGCGACGATGTCGTCGAACGCGAGCACCGCACTCGCCCCGCTGGCCAGCACCACATCGGCGGCCCCGGTCACCCCGCCGTCGAAATGCGGCGCCACGCTCCCCACCTGGACGATCTCCACCAACCCCGACGCGGCCACCGCCTCGACACCGGCCGCCCGCTCCCGCGCCGCCCACGAGCTGCGCGGCCCGCCGACGTACGCGATCCTGCGGTGGCCCAGCGCGTGCAGATGGGTCAGCGCATCGGTCATCCCCTCCACCAGATCGGCAGTGACGCATCCGAACCCGGGCTCCTTGCGGTGCAGCAGCACGATCGGCTTGTCGGTGAAGTCCCCGAGCGACGCCAGCTCCTCGCCGCTCAGATGCGGTGAACACAGCACGATCCCGTCCACCTGCGGGGCCAGTGTGCGGATGGCGTCCAGCTCCAGGCCCTCGTCCCGCTCGGTGTCGCTCACGAACACCGTGTGGCCAAGCCCCCGGGCCCGCGCCTGCACCCCCTTGCAGATGTCCGCGAAGAAGGGGTTCAGCAGATCCGGGACGATCACGCCCAGATGGCCCGTACGCCCGGTGATCAGCCCGCGCGCCGCCTGGTTGGGCTGGTAGCCGAGCCGGTCGGCGGCGGCCCGCACCCGCTCGCGCGTCACGGGGCTCACCGCCCCGCCGGGCGCCAGGGCCCGCGACACGGTGGACGGGGACACCCCCGACGCCTTCGCGACGTCCCGAATCGTCACCTGCACGCCCCGAGGTTGGCACCCCGCTCCACCGGCGTCAAACAGGGCGTCCCCTGCCGTTGTGTTAGGAACTCTTAAGAGGCGGTTGCGAGACTTGCGCGGACCGGTTTTGTACCTGTCCGAGCTTGAATCGAGGCGTTGTGTCTCCCACGGAAGCCACCCCCGCATCGTCCGCCAAAGCCAACAGGCCTCCCGACTTCATGGATCCGTCCTTCTGGCTGCGGCCGCGTGATGAGCGGGCCGAGGTGTTCGAGAAGCTGCGCGCGCTGCCGGGCCCGGAATTCGTTCCGCCGCGGCTGCCCTGGGGGCCGTTGGCATCCGGTTATTACGCGCTGTCGAAACACGCCGACATCTGCGAGGTGAGCCGCCGCCCTCAGGACTTCTCCTCGGAGGGCGCCACGGCGATCCTGCCGCCGGAGATGGACGAGTTCTATGGCTCCATGATCAACATGGACAATCCGGAGCACTCCAGATTACGGCGCATCGTCGCGCGGTCGTTCGGCCGAGGAATGGTGCCCAAGTTCGATGCCATGTCCCGGCGGGTGGCCCGGCGGATCGTGGACGAGCTCATCGAGCGCGGACCCGGCGACTTCATCCGCCCGGCGGCGGAGATGCCGATCGCCGTCCTCAGCACCATGATGGGAATTTCGGGGGAAGACTACGAATTCCTCTTCGAGCGGACGAACACGATCATGGGAGGGGCTGATCCCGAACTCGCGGCCGACCCGGAGAAGATGGCGGCGGCGGTGCTGGGAGCCCTGCGAGACCTCGGAGACTACATCGGACGGCTCCGCGAGGACCGGCTCGCCCGTCCCGGCCCCGATGTGATCACCAAGCTGGTCCAGGTGCAGGAAGACGGAGAGCAACTGACCAACCAGGAACTGGTCTCGTTCTTCATCCTCCTCATCAACGCGGGCATGGAGACGACCCGCAACGTCATCGCCCAGGCCCTGGTTCTGCTGACCGAACATCCTGATCAGCGGCAACTCCTGCTGTCGGACTTCGAACTCCACGCGAGGGGCGCCGTCGAGGAGATCCTCCGGGTGGGCACGCCCATCAACTGGATGCGCCGGACCGCGACCGGCGACTGCGAGATGAACGGCCATCGGTTCCGCAAGGGCGACGAGATCTTCCTCTTCTACTGGTCCGCCAACCACGACGAGAAGGTCTTCGAGGATGCGTACCGGTTCGACATCACACGGGACCCCAACCCGCATCTGTCGTTCGGCGCGGTGGGGCCGCACTTCTGCCTTGGTGCTCATCTCGCCCGGATCGAGATCATCGCCATGCTCCGCGAACTCCTCGCCTCACTGCCGGACATCCGCGTGGAGGGCGAGCCGGTCCGGCTGGCATCGAGCTTCATTGAGGGCTTCAAAGAGTTGAGCTGCACCTTCTGAACCACTCCTGGTGAAAGCGGGAGGTCGGTTAGGACAGCTTAAGAGAACCCGTCAAGAATGATCTTATCTCGGTCCCGCAAAGAGGAGGCGCCAGCGATGGCGAAGGACGAGGCGAAGCTTCTCGACCACCTGAAGTGGGTCACGGCGGAACTGCGTGACACTCGTCGGCGTCTGCGCGAAGCGGAGTCCACGGAACCCGAGTCGATCGCGATCGTCGGAATGGCGTGCCGCTTTCCCGGCGGGGTCGAGAATCCGGACGACTTGTGGCAGCTGGTGGCGGCCGGAGGCGAAGGGCTGGCCGATTTTCCGGAGGACCGCGGCTGGGATCTGGAAAACCTGTTCGATCCCGATCCGGACAGCGCGGGTACGAGTTATGTGCGCCGGGGCGCCTTTCTGTCCGGCGCGGGGGGTTTCGACGCGGAATTCTTCGGTATTTCGCCGCGTGAGGCGGTGGCGATGGATCCCCAGCAGCGGCTGTTGCTGGAGACCGCCTGGGAGACGTTCGAACACGCCGGAATCGACCCGCACGGTCTCGTGGGGAGCAGCACGGGCGTCTACGCCGGTGTGACATCGCAGGAATACATGATGCTCACCGCCATGGCCGGCAGTGACGTGGAGGGTTACGCCGCTACCGGGAACCTCGCGTGTGTGCTGTCGGGGCGGGTGTCGTATGTGTTGGGGCTGGAGGGTCCCGCGGTGACGGTGGACACGGGGTGTTCGTCGTCGCTGGTGGCGCTTCACTCGGCGGTGCAGGCGTTGCGCGGCGGTGAGTGCTCGCTGGCGTTGGCGGGTGGGGTGACGGTGATGGCCACGCCGGGCGCCTTCGTGGAGTTC
>NZ_MUNE01000173.1 GCF_002154605.1 Streptomyces milbemycinicus
ACCAGCAGCGCGCAGGTCGCCACCGGCTCACCGCGGCGGCGACCTGCGCGCTGCTGGTGGTGGACGCCTGGTTCGACACCGTGACCGCGGCCCCGGGCGCCGAACTGGCCGCGGCCCTGGCCATGGCCGTGGGCGCGGAGCTGCCGCTGGCGGCGCTGTGTGCCGTACTGGCCCTGAAACGGGCCCCCGGGACGCGCCGCACCGGCCCCGAAGCCGCCGACCTCACGTCCGGGACGTGGCCCACCACAGGATGACCGCGGAGATCAGGAAGCAGATCGCCATCGTCCACAGCACCTGCCGCCGCGCCCGCGCGTCGGCCGTCATGGTCGGGTTGCCGACCGCGCCGTGTGCCTGCGCGAGGTGATCGAGTCCCTTGTGCCGGGTGCCGCCGTAGGTGATCTGTTCTTCCCAGTCGCAGTGGAGGCAGGCGAGCAGCCGCCGCTGCCGGGCGCCGTATCCGTAGCTCACCTCGAAGACGGTCCCGTCCTCGCGGGTGGCCGTGATGTGGTGCGTCACACCTCGCAGCACGATCCCAGAACCCCCGGTTCTCCGCAGAGCCACAACGCCGTGCCCTGGCGCCGCGGCAGTCTACCCGCGGCGCCAGGGCCCGTCTCGGCCTGGTCGCCTTATGAAACGCCCCGGTCAGCAGCTGATCAGCGGTCGATCAGCAACCGATCAGCCGGCCGCCCAGGTAGGACTGGATCTGGTCGAGGGAGACCCGCTCCTGCTTCATCGTGTCGCGCTCACGCACGGTCACCGCGTTGTCCTCGAGGGTGTCGAAGTCGACGGTGACGCAGAAGGGCGTGCCGATCTCGTCCTGGCGGCGGTAGCGGCGGCCGATCGCGCCCGCGTCGTCGAACTCGATGTTCCAGTGCTTGCGCAGGTCCGTCGCGAGCCCCTTGGCCTTCGGCGAGAGCTGCGGGTTACGGGACAGCGGCAGCACGGCGACCTTGACCGGCGCGAGGCGCGGGTCGAGCCGCAGCACGGTGCGCTTCTCCATCTTGCCCTTGGCGTTGGGCGCCTCGTCCTCGATGTACGCGTCGAGGAGGAAGGCCAGCATGGCGCGGCCCACGCCCGCCGCCGGCTCGATGACGTACGGCGTCCAGCGCTCGCCGGCCTCCTGGTCGAAGTACGACAGGTCCTGGCCGGAGGCCTGGGAGTGGGCCTTCAGGTCGTAGTCGGTGCGGTTGGCCACGCCCTCGAGCTCGCCCCACTCCGAGCCGCCCAAGTTGAAGCGGTACTCGATGTCGGCGGTGCGCTTGGAGTAGTGGGAGAGCTTCTCCTTGGGGTGCTCGTACCAGCGGATGTTGGCCTCCTGGAGGCCGAGGTCGCGGTACCAGTTCCAGCGCTGCTCCATCCAGTACTCCTGCCAGGTCTCGTCCTCGCCCGGCTTGACGAAGAACTCCATCTCCATCTGCTCGAATTCGCGGGTGCGGAAGATGAAGTTGCCCGGGGTGATCTCGTTGCGGAAGGACTTGCCCATCTGGGCGATGCCGAACGGCGGCTTCCGGCGCGAGGTCTGCTGGACGGCGAGGAAGTTGGTGAAGATGCCCTGGGCGGTCTCGGGGCGCAGGTAGGCGACCGAGGCGGAGTCCTGGGTGGGGCCGAGGTGGGTGGAGAGCAGGCCGGAGAACTGCTTGGGCTCGGTGAAGCTGCCCTTGGTGCCGCAGTGCGGGCAGTTGATGTCCGCCAGCCCGTTCTCGGGCTGCCGGCCGTGCTTGGCCTCGTACGCCTCCTCCAGGTGGTCCGCGCGGAACCGCTTGTGGCAGGAGGTGCACTCGGTGAGCGGGTCGGTGAAGGTGGCGACGTGGCCGGACGCCTCCCAGACCTCGCGGGCGAGGATCACCGATGAGTCGAGTCCGACCACGTCGTCGCGCGAGGTGACCATCGAGCGCCACCACTGGCGCTTGATGTTCTCCTTCAGCTCAACGCCGAGCGGTCCGTAGTCCCAGGCAGCTCGCTGCCCGCCGTAGATCTCGCTGGACGGGTAGACGAAGCCACGGCGCTTGCTCAGGCTGACGATGGTGTCGATCTTGTCGGCGGCCACGGTGCTCTCTTCATTGATGACGGCTGATGACGACTGTGTGAGACGACTGTGTGTCGCTGATGGCGGCTTTGCGGACGGCGTGCGGACGACAAAGCGAATGCTTCAGGTTACCGGCGGCTCCACCCCTCGGATCAAATCGGTAAGCGAAACGATCAACAAGCGGACTGTTGTTGACAATCGTTTCCATCTTTGTTGAAAATGAGAGTCATGAACATACGCCGCTCCATCTTTCCGGCCGCCGTCGCCGGAGCCGCTGTTCTCGGCCTGGCCACGACGCTCACAGCCTGCTCCGCCGATGCGACAGACGGCCGTACGGACGGCAAACTCGATGTGGTGGCGTCGTTCTACCCCATGCAGTTTCTCGCCGAGCGCATAGGCGGCGGTCACGTCCATGTGTCCAGTTTGACCAAGCCCGGCACGGAACCGCATGACCTGGACATCAGCGCCCGGCAGACCGCCGACCTCAGCAAGGCCGGACTGGTCGTCTACCTCAAGGGTCTGCAACCGGCCGTCGATGCCGCCATCGGCCAGGCCGAGCCGAAGCACGTCGCCGACGCGGCCTCGTTCACCACCCTGGAAGACCACGGTACCGAGGTGGACGGCGGCCACGAGCACGGGGACGACGAGCACGGACACGACGAGCACGGGGACGAGGACGCCGGCTCCGACCCGCACATCTGGCTGGATCCGGTGCGTTACGCCCAGGTCGCCGAGGGTGTCGGCAAGGCGCTCCAGAAGGCCGACCCCGACAACGCGGCCGACTACAAGAAGAACACCGCCGCACTGGTCAAGCAGCTCGGCACGCTGAACGACGACTTCAAGACGGGCCTGAAGAGCCGCACCTCGAACACCTTCATCACCACCCATGCCGCCTTCGGCTATCTCGCCGAGCGCTACGGTCTGCGTCAGGAGGCCATCTCCGGCGTCGACCCGGAGTCCGAGCCCAGCCCGGCCCGGATGAAGGCGCTGCACTCGGTCGCGGAGAAGGAGAAGGTCGGCACCGTCTTCTTCGAGACCCTGGTGAGCGACAAGACCGCCAAGACCCTGGCGGGCGATCTGCATCTGCGCACCGATGTGCTCGACCCGATCGAGGGCATCAGCGACCAGTCCAAGGGCGACGACTACTTCGAGGTCATGCACGCCAACCTCAAGGCGCTCCAGACGGCTCTGGGCGCCAAGTGAGGCGCGAAACGACGAGCGGAGGAAGCCGCATGAAGCCGGAACCACCCGCCACAGCCCCCGCCACAGCCCCCGGCACGGTCCCTGGCACCGTCCCTGGCTCAGCCCCCGGCACCGCGCCGACCGCCGAGGCCCCTGCCGCGACCTCTGCCGAAACCTCAGCCGAGACCCCTGCCGAGCCCCCCGACGAGCCCTCCGCCGAAGCCCCCGCCGTCATATCGCTGCGCGGCGCCACCGCCTCCCTCGGCGGCCGCCCCGTCCTGCGCGGCGTCGACCTGACCGTACGGCGCGGCGAGGTCGTCGCACTGCTCGGCGCCAACGGGTCCGGCAAGTCCACGGCGGTGCGCTCCGTCGTCGGCCAGGTGCCGCTGTCCGGCGGCGAGCTGAGGCTGTTCGACACCCCCAGCCGCCGCTTCCGCGACTGGGCCCGCATCGGTTACGTACCGCAGCGCACCACCGCCGCCAGCGGCGTGCCCGCCACCGTCCGCGAGGTGGTCTCCTCCGGGCGGCTGGCCCGCAGGCGGCTGGGTCCGCCGCGTGCGGCGGACCGGGCGGCGGTGCGCCGGGCGCTGGAGCTGGTCGGGATGGCCGACCGGGCCAAGGACTCGGTGAGCGCGCTGTCCGGCGGTCAGCATCAGCGGGTGCTGATCGCCCGCGCGCTGGCTGGTGAGCCCGAACTGCTGATCATGGACGAGCCGATGGCCGGTGTCGACCTGGCCAGCCAGGAGATCCTTGCCGGGACGCTGCGCGAGCAGGTCGCCCTGGGCGCCACCGTGCTGCTGGTGCTCCATGAGCTCGGCCCGCTGGAGCCGCTGATCGACCGCGCGGTGGTGCTGCGCGACGGCTGTGTGGTCCACGACGGCCCGCCGCCCAAGGCCGTGGGCCAGCACGCGCTGCCCGGCCACGACCACGTACACCCGCATGCGGCGCACGACGCCGAACCGATCCGGACGGGATTGCTGACCTGACATGTTGGAAATCCTCGACTACGCGTTCATGCAGCGGGCCCTGATCGCCGCCGTCCTGGTCGGCATCACCGCCCCCGCCGTCGGCATCTACCTCGTCCAGCGCCGCCAGGCGATCATGGGCGACGGCATCGGCCATGTCGCGCTCACCGGCGTCGCGCTCGGCTTCCTGACCGGCACCAACCCGGTGTGGACGGCCGTCGCGGTCTCCGCGCTCGGCGCGATCCTCATGGAGCTGATCCGCTGGTACGGCAAGACGCGCGGCGATCTGGCCCTCGCGATGCTCTTCTACGGCGGTATGGCCGGCGGCGTACTGCTGATCAACCTCTCGCCGACCGGCTCCAACGCCAACCTCACCACGTATCTCTTCGGCTCGATCACCACCGTCTCGCGCGAGGACGTGACCGCGATCAGCTGCCTGGCGGCCTTCGTCGTGCTGATCACCCTCGGGCTGCGCCGCCAGCTGTTCGCGGTGTGCCAGGACGAGGAGTTCGCGCGGGTGACCGGGCTGCCGGTGCGCACCCTCAACCTGCTGCTGGCCATCACCGCCGCGGTCACCGTCACCGTCGCCATGCGCGTCGTGGGCCTGCTGCTGGTCAGCGCCCTGATGGTGGTGCCGGTCGCGGCGGCCCAACAGGCCACCCGCGGCTTCGCGATGACGCTCGCGCTCGCCGTCGCCATCGGCGTCGTGGTGACGCTCTCCGGCACGGTCTTCTCCTTCTACGAGGACGTCCCGCCCGGTGCGAGCATCGTCGTGCTCGCCATCGGCGTCTTCGCCGTGATCACCGCGCTCGCCGCCCCGTTGGCCAGACGCCGCGCCCGCAGAACCGCCGTGGCCGAGGAGCGCTGCACCCTCCCGCTGCCCGGCGCCCGCGCCGCCGCTCCGGGGACGGGCTCCCCCGGAACGGGTGGACCGGACGATGTCCTCGTCTGACCGGGCGTCTGGCCGTCCAGCCCGTCCGCTCAGCTTTCCCTGGCACAATGGCCACGCGGATGCGCGACGTAACGAGCTGGCGACGAGCAGGCGATGTTGAGGAGGCAACTGTGGTGACCGCGGGTCCCCCAGTACGCGGCCGGTCCACCAGGCAGCGGGCGGCGGTGGCTGCCGCGCTGGACGAGGTGGACGAGTTCCGCAGTGCGCAGGAGCTCCATGACATGCTCAAGCACCGCGGCGACTCCGTCGGCCTGACCACGGTCTACCGCACGCTCCAGTCCCTCGCCGACGCGGGCGAGGTCGACGTCCTGCGCACCACCGACGGCGAGGCCGTCTACCGCCGCTGCAGCAGCGGCGAGCACCACCACCACCTGGTCTGCCGCACCTGCGGCAAGGCGGTCGAGGTCGAGGGCCCGGCCGTGGAGAAGTGGGCCGACGCCATCGCGGCGGAGCACGGCTTCGTGGACGTCGCCCATACGATCGAGATCTTCGGCACCTGCGGGGACTGCGCGACCGGCGACTGCGCGACGGCGCCCAGGGCGTAACCCGACCTGACGGCCGCCTCAGCGCTTGAGGTAGGCCAGTACGGCCAGGACGCGGCGGTTGTCGTCGGCGGACGGTTCGATCCGCAGCTTGTCGAAGATGCTCGCGGTGTGCTTGGCGACCGCGCTCTCGCTGAAGTGCAGGGTGTGCGCGATGGCGGCGTTCGACCGGCCCTCGGCCATCAGCTTGAGGACGTCGTGTTCGCGCGGGGTGAGGCCGCCGGTGCGCCCCCTGGCATCGCTGCGGGCCAGCAGCTTGGAGATGACCTGCGGGTCCATGACCGTACCGCCGGCCGCGACGGTGCGCACCGCGTCGATGAACTGCCCGGTGTGGGTGACCCGGTCCTTGAGGAGATAGCCGATCCCGCCCTCGCCCCCGGCCAGCAGCTCATGGGCGTAGAGCTGATCCACGTACTGGGACAGGATCAGCACCGGCAGCGCGGGGCTGGTCCGGCGGGCTTCCAGGGCCGCCTGCAGGCCCTCGTCGGTGTGGGTCGGCGGCAGACGGATGTCGACGACGGCGACGTCAAGGTCCTCCTCGCACAGCGCGCGCAGCAGGGCCGGGCCGTTGTCCACGGACGCGATCACCTCGCAGCCGTGCTCCCGCAGGGTGCGCATCAGCCCGTCCCTGAGCAGGAAGAGGTCTTCGGCGAGGACGACGCGCACGGGATCTCCAAGGTCACGGTGGTCGGGCCGCCCAGGGGACTGTGCAGGGCGAGACTGCCGTCGAAGGTACCCAACCGGCGCTGTACGCCGCGCAGTCCGGTCCCCCGGGCCAGGTCCGCGCCGCCCCGGCCGTCGTCGGTGACCGTGACCCGCAGCCGTGCGCCGTCCTCGTGTGTCAGGTCCTCGTGTGCCAGATCCTCGTGTGCCAGGGTGATGCGCACCTCCTGGGCACCGGAGTGCTTCGCCGCGTTGGCGAGCGCTTCGCTGATCGCGAAGTAGGCGGCGGACTCGACCGCCGCCGGAAGCCGTCCGGGCAGCCGGACCTCGACATGGACGTCGAGGAAGCTGTCGAGCGCCAGCGACCGTACGGCGTCGCCGAGCCCCCGGTCGACGAGGACCGGGGGCTGGATGCCGTGGACCAGGTCGCGCAGGTCCTGGAGCGCCCGCGCGGAGGTTTCGCGCACGTCCAGGAGCAGTTGCCGGGCGGCGTCGAGATCGACGTCGAGGAGCCGGGTGGCCTCGTCCAGTGTCATGCCGAGGGCGACCAGCCTGGCCTGTGCGCCGTCGTGCAGATCCCGTTCGATACGGCGGAGTTCGGTCGCCTGCGCGTCCAGCGACTCGTCGCGGATGTCGGTGAGCCGTTCGACGCGCCGGGCGAGCTCGGTGCTGCGCGCCGCGGACAGCAGCCGCCGGCTCCAGCGGGCGTGCAGCCCGAGCACGGCGGGGGCCAGGCGCACCCCGGCCGCGATAAACGCGAGGCCGAGGGCCAGTGCGGCGAGCATCGTAGGGGTGGAGCGTACGGGGATGAAGGCGTACCAGTTGCCGTCGTCGATGAGCCGCCAGATGAACGGCTGCACCAGCGCGCCGAACGCCCCGTACTCGACGAGGGCGAGCGGTACCGCGACCAGCAGCCCCCCGAACCACGGCTCCAGCCAGGCCCACCGCAGATCGTGCCAGAACCCCTCGTCGCCGAGGACCGCTGCCGCCCGCCGACGGGGGCGCTCGGACGCGGAACGGTACGGGGCGAGCGGGTCCGGCGGGCTGATGGCCGTACCCGTCCAGCGGGCGGTCCATGACCGGTACCGGTCGGAGAGCCCGCGCAGGGCGCCCGCGGCGGGCGGCAGCAGCCGGAACCCGACCCCGATCGGGAGCAGCAGCAGCGCGCCGATCACCAGCCCGCCGACGGCGACCACCGCCAGGGCGAGCAGCCCCAGCAGCTGGCACCTGACGAGGGCGCGCAGACCGCCGGCCCCCCATCCCCCCATGACAGCCCATCGCTCCCGTCGGATCAGCGCGCCGAGTGCGCCATCGCCGGGATCCTAGCCGCGGGTGCCCGCCACACCCACGGCACCGCCGCCACCAGGCACGCCGCCCCGAAGAGCACCATGGGCAGCACCGCACCGGACTCCTCGTCCATGAACAGCAGCATGCCCAGGTTGATCAGGGTGTGGAAGCCGCCCGCGAGCAGCAGCCGGTTGGCCCGTACGCGCTCCAGGCCGAGCCCCAGGACCACCGACATCGCCACCGTGCCCAGCAGAAAACCGGCCGCGTACACCGGGGCCTGCGCGAACACCTGCACATGCCACACCCCCCACACCGCGCCGATCGCGGTCGACACGGCGAGCGGGCCGAAACGGGTCCGCAGGAGCGGCTGGAGGAAGCAGCGCCAGCCGATCTCCTCACCGCACGCGCCGATCAGCTGCGCCACCACGATCAGGGCGAAGGGGTGGTCCAGGGAGCGCGGATCGGTGGCGTGGGCGGCACCGGTCGCCAGGGCGTACGCGCCCGCGCTGAGCGCGGTGATCAGCAGCGCCGTGGCGAACAGCGGCAGGGCACGGCC
>NZ_MUNE01000174.1 GCF_002154605.1 Streptomyces milbemycinicus
ACCGAACTGCACCCGCGTCCGCACGTACTCCACCGTCCGCTCCAGCGCCGCGTCCGCCGCTCCCACCGCCTCGGCGGCCGCGCTGGCCGCCGAGGCGGTGGGAGCGGCGGACGCGGCGCTGGAGCGGACGGTGGAGTACGTGCGGACGCGGGTGCAGTTCGGTCGCCCGATCGGGTCGTTCCAGGCGGTCAAGCACCGGCTGGCGGAGGTGTATGTGAAGGTCGAGGCGGCGCGGTCGGCGGCGTACTACGCGGCGTGGGCCGTGGGGCGGTCCGCGGTGGCCCACGAGTCAGGCGCGGGCGCGGGCGCCGAGGCCGGAGAGGCCGCCGGGACCGCCGAGGCGGCCGTCGCGGGCGGGCTCGCGCTCGCGCAGGCGTTGGAGGCGCAGCGCAGGGCCGCGGGGGAGGCGGTGCAGCTGCACGGCGGCGTCGGCTTCACCTGGGAACACGACGCGCACCTCTACTTCAAGCGGGCCGCCTCGGACGAACTGCTCTTCGGCCCGGTGCACCGGCTGCGGGCGTGGGCGGCCGAGCGGGAAGGGCTGTTCGCGGAGCCGGACGTAGCGACCGCGGGCGCGGCCGCGGGAGCGGGCGCGAGCGCGACCACCGACGGGCACCGGGCCCGGAAGGCGGTGGCGGTGTGATGGCGTCGCCCACAACGCGTCCGGGCTACGGAGTCCGGCTGATCCAGAAGGTGTCGTCGGGCCGAGCCTTCGCGAAGCTCGCGCCGCATATCGTCCCGGCGCTCGACCGCGCCGTGCACCGGCTGACCCGCGGCAAGGTGCTGCCCAGCGCCCGGATGCTGCCCGGCGTCATCCTTACGACGACGGGCGCGAGAAGTGGTCTGCCCCGCCGCACCCCGCTGGCCTGCATGCCGGAGGACGGCGGCACCTGGCTGCTGATCGGCAGCAACTTCGGCCGACCGGGCCACCCGGCGTGGACCGCGAATCTGCTGGCCCATCCGGACGCCGAGATCAGCTGGAAGGGCCGTGACATCGCGGTCCGGGCTCGGCTGCTGACGGGTGAGGAGCGGGAGGCGGCCTGGGCGGCGGTGCTCCGCTTCTGGCCGCCGTACGCGACGTATCAGGCGCGGGTGGAGCGCGAGATCCGCCTGTTCCGCGTGGCGCCGACACGGGACGGGGACGGATCCGACGGCGCGTAGGGCCGGTGGGTCACGGCGCGTAGGGCTGGCGAGCCAGGGCGCGTAGGGCCGGTGGGTCGGGGTTCGCCGTGGGGGGTGACAGGACGTGCGGAACCCCGGAGCCGACCGGCCCGCTGCGGTGGGCGAGCGATGACGGGCCCGAAGGGTCGGGGCCCGGGCGCTCGCGACGCCGACGCGCGCGGTGCGTGTTACTCGGCCTACTTGGGCGGCTTCCTGCCCGTGATGCCGAGGTGGATCAGAAGCGTCAGGGCGGGCCTGAGCTCGGCCTGCTTGACGCCCCAGCTCTGGAAGCCCTTCTGGTGGGCGGCGACCGCGGCCAGCATCGCGACGATCGAGCCCGCGACGGCCGCCGGGCTGACGTCCTTGTCGTACCGGCCCTTCGCCTGGAGCTCCTTGACGGCGTCGGTCAGGGAATTGGTGACGGAGTTGAGGATCTTCATGCGGATCTTGTAGAACCGCTTGTCCCCCTCCGCCGCGCCAAGATCGACAACTCGCAGGATGGCGTCGTGTTTGCGCCAGAAGGAGAGGAAGCCCTCGACGAGTTCTTCCGCGGCCTGTGCGCCGGATTTTCCGGCCCACGAGCGCCCGGCGACCAAGTCGGTCAGGCCCGCGCCTTCCTTCGCCATCTCCTCCGCGATCTCGAGGACGGCGCCCTCGACATCGGGGAAGTACTGGTAGAACGTCGCGGGCGAGGTGCCGGCCTTGCGCGCGACGTCGATGACCTTGACGTCTCGGTACGGGGATGTGCTGAGCATCTCGCTGAGGCAGTCGAGCAGCTTCTGCCGCGTCGCCTGCCCGCGGCGACCGGCGACCCGCCCGTCGACGGTGCGTACTTGTCCTGTCATGACGTCAGCTTACCGAGGGGTGATCGAAGCGCGATTCGACTGCGTGCAAATGGGGACCATGCTCGGCTTGGGACTCCTGAGGCCGTGCTGATCAGGGACAACGAGTAATCGAGGCCCGTCTGGGCGGCTTCTCGCCCGTCCGCGGACGGCTAACCCGTTCGCGTGATTCATATTATCAACAGCCTGTGGATAACTTCGGTGGACAGAGCGACAGTGGCGCAGGCCGGGGGATCGGCGAGCGGCCTGAAATAGACCCTGGGGATGTGCCCGAATCAGGCCCCATGCCCGCGTATCGAATCGGGCTTTACCGGCGATGAACCATTAGCGTGGCAAATGACGTAAAGAGCGTTGTGCGTCGCGCAGCGGGGCATTCGCACGGGAGGACCGGAATCATGGCCGCATTCACGGAAGGCGTGCCCTGCTGGGTGGACGCGATGCTCCCCGATCTGGAGGCGGGCAAGCGCTTCTACGGCGAGCTGTTCGGCTGGACCTTCGGGGCGGGCGAGCCGCGCTACGGCCACTACACCCAGGCGTTCCACGGCGGGCGGAACGTCGCCGCCCTCGCCCCCAAGCCGGACGGTCGGATGCCGACCGTCTGGAACATCTACTTCGCCGCCCAGGACGCCGCCGCCACCGCCGCGCGCATCCGCGCCGCAGGCGGTCAGCTGATCACCGAGCCCATGCCGATCGGGGACTTCGGCGTCATGGTGACGGCCGTGGACCCCGGGGGCGCGGTCTTCGGCGTCTGGCAGGCGGGCAGCCACCCCGGCTTCGAGGAGCACGGCACCCCTGGCTCGTACGGCTGGATCGAGCTCCGCACCCGGGATCCGGAGCGGGTGGACGCCTTTTACCGGGCGGTCTTCGGATGCGGGACGGTGCGGCCGGGGAAGGAGAAAGAGTTGGGCGGGCGGCCGGGTGAGGGCAAGAGGCCGGGCGAGGAGAGGGAGCCGAGTGAAGGGACAGGGGTGGATGGGCGGCGGCAGGAGGCCGACATCGTGTTCTGGGCGCCGCGCGGGAAGCCCGCGGGGCCCGAGCATGCGATCGGTGCCCGCGCCGCCATGGGTGACAGATTTCCGGCCGAGATGCCCGCGCACTTCCTCACCTACTTCGTGGTAGCGAATTGTGACGAAGTCGCGCGGAGGGCGCATGCGCTCGGCGGGCGCCTGCTCAATGACCCCGAAGATACGCCGTACGGGCGTTTCGTGGCGCTTGCGGACAATCAGGGCGCGCATTTCGCCGTCGTCGACACCTCGGCGGCGGGGTCTTCGCGCACGGAAAGCGGAGCGTAGCGGGGCCGGGAGCCCGGCGTACGGCAAAGTGGAGGTCGGCCGGGCGCCGCCAGGTGACACGACGAAATCGCCCCCGGGTTCGCAACCGCCGCCTTCGCCAGAGAGAATGCAGGTTGCGTGCCGCCGGTTGGTTTGTCGGTGAGACGCTGCAGCGGGGCTGTATTTTTTCAAGCCCCACGGGGAGGTGGCAGGCAAGTGGTGGAGCAGCTGACGCAGCACGATCCGAGGCGTATCGGACCGTTCGAGGTGCTCGGCCGGCTTGGCGCGGGCGGTATGGGGCTGGTCTATCTGGCCCGCTCGGCGTCCGGCCGACGGGTCGCGATCAAGACGGTGCGGACCGAGCTCGCCGAGGACCAGCTGTTCCGTGTCCGCTTCACCCGCGAGGTGGAGGCGGCGCGCGCGGTCAGCGGCTTCTACACGGCCGCCGTCGTGGACGCCGATCCGCGGGCCGCGGTGCCGTGGCTGGCGACCGCGTACGTCCCGGCTCCCTCCCTCGAGGAGATAGTCAATGAGTGCGGGCCGATGCCGGCCCAGGCGGTGCGCTGGCTGGCGGCCGGGGTCGCCGAGGCGCTGCAGTCCATCCACGGCGCGGGTCTGGTCCACCGGGATCTGAAACCGTCGAATGTGCTGGTCGTCGAGGACGGCCCACGAGTGATCGACTTCGGTATCGCGTCCGGAGTCTCGAACACCCGGCTGACGATGACCAACGTGGCCGTGGGTACGCCGGCCTATATGTCGCCCGAGCAGGCGCGCGACTCGCGCAGCGTGACGGGCGCGAGCGATATCTTCTCGCTCGGTTCGACGCTGACCTTCGCGGCGACCGGCCACGCCCCGTTCCATGGCGCGAACCCGGTCGAGACCGTGTTCATGCTGCTGCGCGAGGGCCCGGATCTGACCGGTCTGCCGGACGAGCTGCGGCCGCTCATCGAGTCCTGTATGCAGATGGAGCCCGAGCGCAGGCCCACCCCGGCCGATCTGCAGTCGCAGCTGGCCCCGCATCTGTTCGCCTCCAACGCCGAGGACAGCGGTACGGCCTCGGCCTGGCTGCCGGCCGGCGCGGTCGCGCTGATCGAACGCAAGCGCAACGGGCGGAACCAGATCGCGCGCCCCGCGCGGGGCGCGGACGGCCGCCATGGCGGCGACGGCGCGAGCGGTGGCGGCGCGAGCCGGCCGTCCGCGCCGCTGCCGCCGGAGCGCCCCCCGACGCCCACGCCGGGGTACGACTCGGCGCACGGACCGGGCGCGGGGCGCGGGCGGCACAGCGCGCCCGCCGGCGCCTCCGGCTGGGAGCCCATGCCTGCGGGCGACCCGCGCGGCGGACTGCGCACCGATATGGGGAACCCGGTGCATCCGCCGCATCCGCCGGGCCCGATGAGTGCCATCGGCCCCGGGCGCCACGCCGCGCCCGCGGCGGCGGGCCCGTCGGGCTCCCAGGCCGCGCCGCCCTCCGTCCAAGGCCCCACTGGCCCCGGCGGCCCCACTGGCCCCGGCGGCCCCACCGGCCCCGGCGTGGCCGCCGGCCCGACAGGTCCTACAGGGCGTCCTACAGGTGCCACGGGCCCGGCGCCCATCGGAGCCGATGCGTCGGTCCGGCTGCCCGGCTCCAAGGTGCCCATCGGCCCCGGCCGCCGGGCCACCGACGGGCGCGAGCCGCAGCCGCAGCACGAGACGGGCCCCGCCACCGGCTGGGTCCGGCCGCCGAGCGGCCTGACCGGCGGCGGGAACGGAGGCGAGGGCGGCATCGCGCCCGGCGCCCTTCCGCCGCCGTCGTCGCCGCCCACCTCTGCCCCCTCCCCGGACGCCTCCGAGGCCCCCGGCGGGGGCGCGGCGCACGGCCGCTGGCGCCCCTGGCGGTTCCGTATGTCGAACGATGTGTGGGGCACCCCGGCCGTCGCGGGCGAGTTGCTGTACGTGACGTCCTTCGAGGTCCACGCGCTGGACGTGGCCACGGGGCGGCGCCAGTTCAAGACCCGCGACGTGGCCTGGGCCATGGCCGTCTCGAACGGCCGGATCCACGCCTCGGACGGCCCGACGCTGTACGCGCTGGACGCGGAGGACGGCGCCGAGCGGTGGCGGCTGTCCACGGACGGCTGGGTCTACTCCCTCAAGGTCGACCGCGGCACGGTGGTGACCGGCACCCGCGGCGGCGGTGTCCAGGCATGGGAGGCCGCGAACGGCGAGCTGCTGTGGGAGATGCAGGGCGCCCAGACCGACTTCGAGACGCCCGAGTCCGGGCCGGCCATCTACGACGGCACGGTCTTCGTCTGGGCGGACGCGCGGCTGCGCGCCCTGGAGGCCCGTACGGGCGTGGAGCGCTGGTCGTACCCGATCGGCGACGCGGCGTCCTGCGGCGGGGTCCCGGTGCGGCTGCTGTCGGCCCCCGACGGGTGTGTGTACGTGGCGGCGGGCACGCGCGTGCTGGCGATCGACATCGAGCGCGGGGAGGTGCGGTGGCGCTTCGAGGCGCCCGCCGTCTTCCTGTGCGCCCCCGCGTACGCGCCGGGGCCCGCGGTGACGGGCGGCGGCGTGTACATCGCCGACTACCTCGGCACGGTCTACGCCCTGGACGCGGCGAACGGCCGCGACCGCTGGCGGATCGCCACCGAGGCGCGTAAGTCGATCGAGCCGGTGCTGGTGGCGGACGGGTCGGTGCATCTGGGCAGCGGCTCCGCGCTGTACACGCTGGACGCGGTCACCGGCACGCCCAAGTGGCGCTTCGCGGCGGGCGGCGAGGTCATCGGCTCCCCGGTCGTCGCGGACGGCCGGGTCCACTTCGGCTCGGCCGACCACTGCCTCTACACGGTGGACGCGGCGGGCGGACAGCTGCGGTGGAAGCTCGCGACGGGCGGCGAGATCACGGGCTCGCCGGTGGCCGCGGGCGGCGTGGTGTACGCGTGCAGCAAGGACCGCTGCGTCTATGCGCTGGACGCGGTCAAGGGCACCGGCCAGTCGCGGGCGTCGGCGCGCCAGGGGTAGTCCGTCGCGCGCCTGATGGGCAGTCGGCCATGTACCTGACAGCTCCTGCTACGGTAGCGGGCGCTGCCCGGACCCGGTGGGGCCGGGAAGGTCGACGGGGAATCGGGGGCTGAACACATGATGCGGCGTGGTCTGCGGCTGACGGCCGTACTCGCGGTGGTGCTGGTGGCGTTGACCGGCTTCAAGAGCCGTGGGCACGGGCGGCACGGCTCGGGTGGCGGGGGCGGCTGCTCCAGCTCCAACTCGCACGACTCCAGTTCCAGTTCCGGCTCCGGTTCCGGCGGCTACTCCGACTCCAGCTCCGACGACTACGGCTCCGACGACGGCTCCTCCGGCTCCTCCGGCTCCGGTTCCGGTGGCTACCGCTACCACGACCGCTACGACGACAACGACTCCTCGTCGAGCAGCGGTTCGTCGTCCGGCTCCTCCTCCAAGCCGGGGGAGCTTGCGCCGGCCGTCGCCGTCGTCAAGTGCGCCGGCAAGGACAAGAACGGCGAGCCGGCCGCGACCGTGAAGGTGACCAACCAAACCGACAGGTCCCAGACGTACATCGTCACCATGGACTTCCGCGACAAGGACTCGAAGGTGACCTCGGGCAGCGCGTACGCGCGCTTCGCTGCGAAGCAGACGAAGACCGTGAAAGTTCCTCTGGATGATCCTGGGGTTGTGGGAACCGTAGTGACGTGTGAGGTCGTCTCCGTCGACTGAACGGGCCAGGCCGGCCGGGTGGAACCTCTCCCGAAGTGACTTTGGGGTAGGGAGCCGCCTTCACTAGGGTGGCGTGTACTCGTCAACGGCCCGGTGTCGGCCTGAATGTGTCTTTCCAACGGGGGTAATTCATGCATCGCCGCTCCATGCGCCTTGTCGCCGTCGCCGCGATCGGGCTGCTGGCCCTGACCGGCTGCGGCAAGAAGGGCAGGCACAGCAGCGGGTCCGGCGGCTTCGTCTCCGGCGGCGGCAGCGGCGGCAGCGAGCCGCTGTCCAGCCCCAGCGGCCTCCCGACCGATCTGCCCACGGACCTGCCCACGGATCTGCCGTCGGGCCTCCCGTCGTACACACCCTCCGATCTGCCCTCGTACACCCCGTCGCCCTCGTACAGCTACAGCGACTCCCCGTCGCCCACCTACAACTCGGACGGCAGGTACGACGTCTCCGCCAGCGACTGCGACTACGACGAGTCCACGCATGAGTTCCAGTACACGCTCAACGTCAGGAACCCCGAGACGCAGGGCATGCGTTACTCGATCAGCGTCAAGTGGGCCGACTCCTCCACCTCCAGCCAGCTCGGCACCGACTACCAGTCCGTCTACGTATCGAGCGGCAGCTCCCAGACGGTCACCGCCACCGCCTACCGCTACCTCACCGAGCAGACGTCCTTCACCTGCACCGTCGACTCGGTGATCAAGGTCCCGAACTGAGCGAACTGAGCGAACTGAGAAAACGTACCCCGGCCGGCGCCCCTCAGCGCGTACGGAATCCCGGAGTCCGGGCCGCGAAAAGCCCGGCCTGGCGCTCCGGTGGCAGATTCCCCAGCGCGACCAACTGCGGGGCGTGCGCCAGCGCCTGAGCCAGCGCCGCCTCCTTGGCCGCCCACACCGCCCGTACCGTCCCCTGCACCGCCGCTGACGGATACGACGCGATGACGGCGGCCGCCCGCAAGGCGGCGGCGACCGGGTCGGCGCCGGCCGGGGTCACCTCGCTCACCAGGCCGATCTCATAGGCCCGCCGGGCCGTGAGGCGTTCCGCGGTGCCCATCAGCGCCATCCGCGCGACCTCCCCCACGGGCATCCGCTGCGCCATGTAGACCGCCTCGTAGGCGCTGACCATGCCGTAGCTGGTGTGCGGGTCGAAGAACGTGGCGTGCTCGGCGGCGACGATGAACTCCGCCTCGCCCAGCAGGTAGAACGCTCCGCCGCAGGCCATTCCGCCCACCGCGGCGACGACCGGCTTCCACAGGTCGTTCGCCTTGGGCCCGATGGTCAGCAGCGGGTCCTCGACCGAGTACGGCCCCGAGGGCTGTGGCACCCGCACCGCGCGGTCGAGGCCGGTGCAGAAGGCCCGGTCGCCCGCCCCGGTGAGCACCACGGCCCGCACCGAATCATCCATCCGGAAGCCCCGCCAGACGGCCGCCAGCTCCGCGGCCGTCTCCAGGTCGATGGCGTTGTGCCGCTCGGGCCGGTCGAGCGTGACGACCGCGACGCCGCCGTCCCGGACCTCCGTACGCACCGTCATGGCCGCTCCAGGACCCAGCGCACCACCACGACACCGTCCGCCGCCTGGTGGAAGACCGCCCGCACCGGGGCGTTGATGCGGATCCGCGCCGGGTCGACCGAGTCGAGCGCGGCATCGGCGGCGGCGACCAGATTGCCCACCAGCCGGATACGCGGGGCGTCCACGAGCTCGACGAGGATCACGTTGTACGGCGCCTGGGCGGCGTACGCGGGCAGCAGCGGCGGATGCGGTACGACGTACGACCAGATCCGGCCACGGCCGCTGGTCCGTATCCACTCGCTTTCGAAGGACTGGCAGTGCGGACAGCAAGGGCGGGGCGGGAAGCGGGGCTCGGCGCAGCCGGCGCAGGTCTGGACGCGCAGCTCGCCGCGCGCCGCGTAGGCGAAGAAGGGCGCCCCGTCGTCGTCGAATACGGGTACGAGCAGCCCGTGTTCCTCCGTGTCGCCGGAGCCGTCCCGGATACCGGACTGTGTCATCTCCTCGATCAACTCCTCAGCAGCAGAGCGGAGGTGGGTACCCCTTCACCCGCCGTGACCAAGCAGGTCGCGGCGTCCGGCACCTGCGCGGTGCTGGTCCCGCGCAGCTGTCTGACCCCCTCGGTGATGAGGTTGAAGCCGTGTACGTACGCCTCGCTGAGGCCGCCCCCGCCGGTGTTGAGCGGCAGCCGCCCGCCGATCTCCAGCGCGCCCCCCTCGGTGAAGGCGGCCCCCTCGCCGCGCGTGCAGAAGCCGTAGCCCTCCAGCGACAGCGGGATCAGGGGGGTGAAGGCGTCGTAGATCTGTGCCACGTCCACGTCCTGCGCTCCGAAGTCGGCCGTCTTCCACAGCTGGCGGGCGGCGGTCCAAGCGGGCCCGGTGAGCGGGTCGTCGTTCCAGTAGTTGACCATCCCGTGGTGCTGGGCGGGCAGCCCCTGGGCCACGGAGTGTATGTACACGGGCGGGCGCCGGCAGTCGCGGGCCCGCTCGGCGGAGACGATTACGCAGGCCAGCGCGCCGTCGGTCTCCAGGCAGTTGTCGAACAGGCACAGCGGCTCGCTGATCCAGCGGGCCGTCATATACATCTCCCGGGTCAGCGGCCGCTCGTACATCATCGCGGCCGGGTTCTGGTTGGCCCGGTTGCGGCAGGCCAGCGCGACGTTGAAGAAGTGGTCGCGGGTGGCGCCGTACTCATGCATATAGCGGCGGGCCAGCAGGCCGATCTCATCGGCGGGCCGCAGCAGCCCGTACGGCCGGGTCCACTGTGCGGGGGTCGGCAGCTGCGCGCGCGTGTTCGTCCATGGGCGCGGGCCGCTGCCGCGTTTGCGCGATCGCCATGCCACCCCGACGCTCGCCTGGCCGGTGGCGATCGCGGCGGCCAGGTGCGCCACGGTCGCGCAGGAGCCGCCCCCGCCGTAGCCGACCTTGCTGAAGAAGGTCACATCCCCGGCGCCGATGGCCTTGGCGACCTCGACCTCGTCCGTCTCCTCCATGGTGTACGAGGCGAAGGCGTCCACCTCGGACGGGGCGATCCCCGCGTCGTCGAGCGCGGCGAGGATCGCCCGGCAGGCCAGGGCCTTCTCGGACTCGGGGAGGCGTTTGGCGAAGGGGGTCTGGCCGATACCGGCTATCGCTGTCGCGTCTTTCAAGGTCGCCCCCATCGCCACCTCCATGGCCGCGTTCACCGGTGCTGACAGCGGGGAAGGCTACCGCTAATCTGACGGACAGTCAGCTACTCGTGGCGCGGATACGGGAGGCGACCCGATGCGCGAGACCATCCCGGCGCTGGTACGGGCGGCGGCGGAGCGTTATGGCGACACCGAGGCGGTCGTCGAGGGCCGCACCCGGATCTCGTACGCGGAGCTCGGCGAACGCGTGGAGCGGGCCGCGGCGGCATGCCTCGCCTCGGGCGTCGAGACGGGCGACCGGATCGCGATCTGGGCGCCCAACACCCTCGACTGGGTCGTGGCGGCGCTCGGCGCGGTCACGGCGGGCGGGGTGCTCGTCCCCGTCAACACCCGCTTCAAGGGCGCGGAGGCGGCATACGTCCTGCGGCGCACCCGAGCCACCCACCTCTTCGTCACCGGCACCTTCCTCGGCACCTCGTACGTGGCCTCGCTGCGCCGTGCGGCGGGGGAGGGGCCCGGCCGCGGCCCGCTGCCCGGCCTGCCATACCTACGCGAAGTGGTCGTCCTGGCCGACGACGCCCCCGCCGACTTCCACGCCTGGAAGGACTTCCTGGCGGCGGGCGAGCGCGTCTCCTCCGAGGCGGTGCGCGCCCGAGCCGCCACCGTACGCCCCGGCGACCCCTCCGACATCACCTTCACCTCGGGCACCACCGGCAACCCCAAGGGCGTCGTGATCACCCACGCCCAGACCGTGCGCGTCTACACCACCTGGAGCGAGGTCACCGGCCTCACGGAGGGCGACCGCTACCTCATCGTCAACCCGTTCTTCCACACCTTCGGCTACAAAGCGGGCATCATCGCCTGTCTGACACGCGGCGCGACAATGGTGCCGCAGCCCGTCTTCAACGTGGAAACCGCCCTCGCCAACATCGCGGCCGAGCGCATCACCGTCCTCCCCGGCCCACCTACCCTCTACCAGTCCCTCCTCGACCACCCGGCCCGCGCCACGCACGACCTGTCCACCCTGCGCCTGGTCATCACAGGCGCCGCCGTCGTCCCCCTGGAACTGGTCGAACGGCTCCGCAGCGAACTCCGCGTCGCCACCGTCCTGACCGCCTACGGCCTCAGCGAGGCCTCCGGCACCGTCACCATGTGCCGCCGCGGCGACCCGCCCGAGATCGTCTCCGCCACCTCCGGCCGCGCCATCCCCCACACCGAGGTCACGGTCGTCGGCGCCGACGGCACGGAGCTCCCGCCGGGGCAGCCGGGTGAGGTCTGGGTCCGCGGCTATCACATCACCCGCGGCTACTTCGAGGACCCCGTCGCCACCGCCCGGGCCATCACCCCGGACGGCTGGCTGCGCACGGGCGACGTCGGCGTCATGGACCCCGACGGCAATCTGCGGATCACCGACCGCATCAAGGACATGTTCGTCGTGGGCGGCTTCAACGCGTACCCGGCCGAGATCGAGCAACTCATCGCCCGCCACCCCGATATCTCCGATATCGCGGTCATCGGCATCCCGGACCCGCGGCTCGGCGAGGTGGGGAAGGCGTACGCGGTGCGGCGCGCGGGGGCGACGCTGACGGCGGACGATCTGATCGCCTGGTCACGGCGCGAGATGGCCAACTACAAGGTGCCCAGGCAGGTGGAGTTCCTGACGGAGCTGCCGCGGAACGCGAGCGGAAAGGTGCTCAAGACGCACCTGCGCTCGCGCGGTCCGCGGCTTGATTGATCGCCCCCTTGACCTACTCGGCCGGGTGGCCGATCCGACCCTTACGGACGCCGCTCACGAATGCGGTCCACGCGGCGGGGGGTATGAGGAGGGCGGGGCCGGTCTTGTTTTTGGAGTCGCGGACGCCGACTGCGGTGTTCAGGTCTGCGACCTCGACGCAGGCGCTCGGGTCTTGGCCGCTGTAGGACGACTTGAACCAGGTGGCTTCTTTGCGGACGCTCATGGCTATACCAACTCTCGTGCTAGTTCTTTGAGGAAGCGAGGCGTTTCCGTCGGAGGTAGTGCGCCCTCGCGCATGGCATCGAAGCGGCGGTTGTGTTTCCAGACCTCACCCTTCTTATCGGTGTAGCTGTTGGTGCGGGTGTCGAGTACGACGACTGAGTCGAGGCTGCTGTCGAAATCGACAACGATGAAGTTGTCGCTTGCCCTGTACGTGGCAAGGGACTGTGGCAGGACTTGGACGGTCACGTTGTCGAGACCGCACAACTCGGCGATGGCCTCGTACTGCTCCCGCATGATCTCCGGGCCACCGATGACTCGGCGCAGCGCCGACTCGTCAAGGACGACCCGAAGTTCAAGTGGCTGGTCCTGACGCGTGATGACCTGCTTGCGTTCCATGCGTACGCGCGTGTTGTCCTCCACGAACGCCGTTGTCGTCTCCTCGACGGGCTTCGCGGTCATGAACATCGCCCGCGCGTAGTTCTCGGTCTGCAACAGCCCGAAGACGACCTGCGCATTCCAGGCACGCATCGCACGGGCGTCCATCTCCAGCCCGACGTACGTGTGCAAGCCCGATGGCATCACGCTGCGGTACGGCCTCCACCAGTCACTCGTGCGCGACTCGCGATGGAGTGCCAGCAGGGTCTCTCGGTCATCGATGTCCGTAACGCCGTAGCGGTCCAGCAGCGCCTCCATGTCGGCAACCCGTGGGAGGCTGTTGTTACCGGTCTCCACGCGGCTGAGCTTGGCGTCGGAGAACCCAAGCCCTTCGGCTGCCTCCAGGATGGTGAGGCCGTTCTTCTCGCGTAGGCGGCGAAGCTCTTTGCCGAGTTCCCGGCGGCGGAACGTAGCACCTCGTCGTGCTGCCATCTCTGTTCCCTCCACGTGCCCCTGTATGGCCTCGGCACGTTGCCGTACCGAGTCTGCCATCCCCTGTTCCCCTGGCGACAGCCTCTGTTGACGCGGAGGCATGTGCCACTTTCACCATAGCGGCAGTTTCACTTGCAGATACCCGTGTAGGTACAGAACAGTGATTGAGGAACCGAGGGCCGGGTTGAGGCGGCGGCTGGAGCCAGCCGATCTCTGCGCCTGAACACCCGTCTGCCCAGCAACTTCTCAGGGATGGGAGGCAGTTGCATGGCCACTGTCATTACCGAGCTGAAGCGCATGCGCGTTTCTGTCGCCACCAATCCGAAAAACGTTCGAGGGCTACTCCGTGCAGGCGTACGCACCCTCGTGGAGTGGGGCCTGAAAGGGCTCGTGAGTGCGACCGGCCGGGGGCGGCAAAGCGCGGAGCACCCGGCAGCTCACCCCGCCCTCACTCCCGTACCGCCGCCGAAGCCCGTCGCCACGGAGTCCTCCGCTCCCTCCGCCTCATCCTCCGTCTGCTACGAGGACCCGCCGACGCTCGTCCTCCCGCGCGTCCCCGCCGCTGAGCGCTTCCCGATTCTCTGGGACTTCGACCCCGTGGGGTTGTACGTCGTCCGGTACGAGCGTGAGCGGGCGTTGGGAGTGGCGAGGTGAGTGCGGAGACACCTCCACAGGAGACGCAGGGGGGTTCCGGCCCGCGCCCCACTCTCAAGGAGCTGGAGCAGCGCGCGGAGGCTCTGGCCAAGGCGATCCGCAAGCACCTGGAGCGGGGGACACGGCGGTGAAGTCGTTGATGGCGCGGGGCATGACCGCTGGAACCCGAGGCTGCGCGAAGTGCGAGGAGTACACCGCGTTGCGCGAGAAGGCCAAGCAGGAGGGGGATTACGGCAGGGCGACCGCGTATGAGGTCTTGCGCCGCCGTCACCCGTCCCACGAAGCGCCGAGCCGTACGGCCCGCTGGGGGTTGCCCGTATGAGCCGGCCGACGCCGTACAAGGGCCCGAAGGTGGGCCAGGAAGCGTACGACGCTGCCACGGGGCGCGTCGGCGTCCTCCAGGACGTCTGTCACGTTGACGATCTCATCTTCGACCACAGGATGTCCGGGCCCCGCGTCGCGTTCCTGCGTCCGGCCGAAGGTGGGCGGGAGTGGATGACCGACGCCCGAAACGTCAGGTTCCCGGAGGGGGCGGAGAAGTATTCCGACGTCTGCGGCGAGCCACGATGGGAGTGACCCGCCCTCCCCCCACCCCCTCGCAAAAAAATGCTTGCTCTCCATCAAGCGATTTCCTGCAAGAGGGTGGGGGAGGGCGGGCGCCGCCGACTGAGCTTTGTGTGGATTCGCCAGACCTCGACCTCATCCGCGGTCTACTGTACGAACACATCGTGCTACCCACCGTGGTCACCTGAGGGGGAACCCTGTGTCATCGTCCTGCGACCCCAAGTACGCTCCTGTCGGCGATGTGGGCGCAGCGCTCATGATGATCGACTCTCGGCTCAAAAGCGTCTACGACGGCAAGACCGAGGCCGACCCCGAACAGCAGGCGCTGATGGACCAGTTCACCGCGTCCCTGGGCCCCGGGGGAGCGGATGCCGTGCTGGACGGTGCGTGCACGCTCATCTTCATGTTCATGAAGTGGCTGCGGCTGGCCTACGAGGACCACGGCAAGGATGTCATCGAGTACGTGGTGCCCAACCTCGTGGCCACGATGCGCATGATGCCCAGGAGTGTCGGCCCCGACGCCATCCCCACGATGGCCGGCCTGGTCGTCGCCGCGGGCACCGGCCTGAGCCCCAACCTGTGGCGCAAACAGTACGGATACTGGACCGAGGGCGAGATGACTCCCCTGGAAGCCACCGCCTTCCTGCTCGCGGAGCACATCAACCGCCTCACCGACGACCGCGACTTCGCCACCCGCATGATCACCGAAGCTCTGTCGAGTGCGGACGAAGGCTGACGTCGGCGGGGCCCAGGAGTAGCGCGAGGAGCTGCTTGGCGAACTCCTTCGGGTGTTCCGTGGCCCCCACGTGCCCGCCCGGGAATTCCACGACCTCGCCGCCGAGCCCGAGCAGCTGTGCCAGCCGCCGGGCCGGCCCGTACAGCGGCTCCTGCTCCCGTGATTCCCGGCCGGCTGCCAGTATCAGCCGGTCCGCGGCGGGGCGCAGGGCGGCGAGGTCGGGGACGGTTGCGGTGAACGGGCACAGCACATGCTCCAGGAAGACGGGGAGGTTGGCGTGCATACGGGCGGCCATCTCCTGGATCTCGGGCGGAAGTTCGGTCGGCCGGTCCGACGGCTGTCCTCCCAGGCCCTCGTTGAACCGTGCCATCGCCGGGCCGACCCCGTCCCTGCGGAACGTCTCGCGCACCTCGGCGAAGAGGCGGCGGTGCGGGGCGGGGTCCTCCAGGGCCTCGATCAGCGGGGGCTCATGGGCGACCACGCGGCGCAGCCGCTCGGGGTGGCGGGCCAGGAGGTCGAGCGCGACGACGGCGCCTGAGCTGCAGCCGAGTACGTACGCGCTCTCGTGGGGTGAGAGCAGTTCGAGCAGCCGGTGGGCGTCGTCGCTCCATACGTCCACCCGCTGGTCGGTGAGCGGGCCGTCGAGGGGGCTGCGGGACAGGCCGCGTGGGTCGTAGGAGACAACGGTGTAGTGGGCGGCGAGGTCGGGGGCCATGCCCTCGTACAGCCCGGCGTCGGCGGCGCCGCCGGGGATCAGCAGCAGGACGGGGCCGCTGCCGCGGGTCTCGTAGTGGAGGGTGGCGCCGGGGACTTCAAGGGCGTCGGTCGTGGGCTTGGGCATGGCTGGGCCGCCTCTCTTCCTAGGGGGTCTAGGTTTAACCTAGCATCCCTAGGTTTGCGGGATGGCAGGATTTTCGTGTGCGCGGGACCGCGCCGCGCCATCGTCCAGCCCGCCATCGTCCAGCCCCCGTCGCTCAAACCGCCCTGATCCACCTGCCCAGCGCATCGCGCAGACCGTCATCCGTCGTGCCCTGCCACGCGATGTAGCAGTCGGGGCGCAGCAGCAGCGCGGTGTCGAGTTCCGGGACGGTCATGGTGTCGACGTACGGTGCCCAGGGGCCCGTGTCGAGAGTGCCGGTGGGGTCGAGGAGGAGCGGGCGGCCGGTGCGGGTCGCCTCGCGCAGGCCCGGCAGGTCGGGTGCCCAGCGGCCGACGAGCGGCCCGGTCACCGGGCCCATGTCGTAGGTGATGTCCGCGCCGGACATCAGATCCGCGAGGTGCTGCCGGGTCGTGGGCTGGGCGAGCAGTTCGCCGAACAGTTCGCGCAGCGCCGTCACTTCGCCGCCCGGGCGGATCAGCAGCGACTGCGCCTGGGTGTGCATGGCGACGCGCCGCGCCACCGGGGCTCGTTCCGCCTCGTAGCTGTCCAGCAGCCCCTCGGGGGCGTGGCCGCACAGCTCCGCGGCCAGCTTCCAGCCGAGGTTCACCGCGTCCTGGATGCCCATGTTGAGCCCGGGGCCGCCGATCGCCGAGTGCACATGCGCGGCGTCGCCGAGCAGCAGGACGCGGCCCGCGCGGTAGCGCTCCGCGATGCGGGTGTTGCCGCCGAACAGCCGCCTCATCACATGCGGTCCCGGCCCGGTCGGCGGGGCGAGCGGCACATCGGTGACACCGAGCACCCGGGAGGCGCTGGCCCGCAGCTCGTCGAGGGAGGCCTCGCCCTCGGCCGGCTGGTCCCATTCCACCGTGCTGAGCAGCGGATCGCGATCCGGGAACGGCGCCCAGGCGACCAGGCCGCGCTCGGTGCGCAGATGCCGGAACGCCGGTACGACGCCGAAATCGGGCACGGCCAGGCCGCCGTCGGCGCCGACCATGCCCGGGTCCACGCTCACCTGTCCCATGCGCGACACCGAGTCGTCGGCGGTCACACCGGGGAAGCCGATCCCGGTGAGCTTGCGGACCACGCTGTGTCCGCCGTCGGCGCCGACCAGGAACGCCGCTTCGATCGGCTCGCGCCCGCGCAGTTCGACCGTCACCGACTTCTCGTCCTGCGTCAGGCCGATGACCTCGTGGTCGCGCCGTATCTCGACGCCCAGCTCGGCGGCGCGCTCGGCGAGCATCTGCTCGATGCGGCGTTGCGGCACCGGCAAGGCGTAGAGGGGGTTGTCCGGCAGGTCGCTCAGCTCGAGCGGGAACGCGCCGAATACGAAATGGGGCACCGGTTCGGGTGTGGCGCCGGGCGAGGTCAGCCGCTCGTACAGCCCGCGCCGGTCGAGTACCCGCACGACCTGGCCGACCATGCCGTTCGCGCGCTGCTCGGTGGACGGTTCGGTGAGGCGTTCCAGGACGAGCGGGCGTATGCCGGCCAGGGCGAGTTCGCAGGCGAGCATCAGGCCGTTGGGGCCGGCGCCCGCGATGACGACGTCGATCATGAGCAGAGTCCTTTCGGGCTTCAGGGCTTCAGGGCTTTCGGGTTTTTGGGCAGGGGGTATCGGCCCGGTCGGTCGCCGGGCTTTGTGTGCGTAGGGAGATGCCTAGGGCGTGGGCGTGGGCAGCCCCGCCGCGATCAGGGTGAAGGCGTCCGTGAGCAACCGGCTCATCGGCATCGGCGGATCGGTGCGGAGGTGGTGTGTCATGGCCGCGTTCGTCGCGGCCATGACCGCGGACGCGACGAGGTGCGGATACAGGTCCTGCTGCGGATCGATGCCGGTGCGGTCGGCGACGGCCGCGGCGATCTCGGCCTCGGCGATGGCCCCGGCCCGCAGTATCTCGCCTTGCAGGACAGGTTCGGCGAGCATTACGCGCACCCCCGCCGTCCACTGTGCCGCGTCGGGAACGGGGTGGGCGGCCACCGCCGCGTCGGGCTCGAACTGCGGCAGTACGGAGTGGAGGACCGCGTCCCACAGCGGCTCCGCCGGGCGCTCGCGCAGCGCTTCCGCGATGCCCAGGCATCGGTCGAGGTGGCGGGCGGCGATCGCCTCGCCCTTACTGGAGAAGTAGTTGTTGAACGTGCGCGGCGAGACCCCTGCGGCCTCGGCGATGTCCTCCACCTTGACGCTGTCGAACCCGCGCTCGACGGTCAGCCGGATCGCCGCCCAGCTGAGCGACGCGCGTGTCTCGGCCTTCTTCCGCTCTCGCAACCCCATGCCAAGAAGGGTAGCGAAACTTTGCGCGCCACGAAAAGATGCGTGGCGCGTAAAAATGCGTGCCCCGCATATTTTGCTGGGGCTTACCCTCGCGCCCGATCCCCCCGCCCGCTCAAGCCCGGTCGCCCTGGCCCACGGCCTCGGCCAGCGCCCGCATCCGCCGAAGGAAACCGTCGCCCTCCGGGGATCCGAACCACACGGCCAGATGGTCCGCCTCAACGGCTCGCCACGCCTCTACCTCCTCGCGCACCTCCCCGACATCGCGCCCGACATCGCGCCCGTCGTCGTCCCACCCGATCCGCGCCCCCGCATGGATCTCCCGCCCGCCGCTCAGCTCGCGCAGCCTCGCCCGGTGCCCGGCGAACTCCCGCGGACCCAACCCCACCCCCTGCCACCAGTCGCCCACCTGCACGGTCCGGCGCAGCGCGGCGTTCGAGTTGCCGCCGATGAGGAACGGCACGGGGTGCTCGGGTACGGGCTGGAAGACGGCGCGCTCGTCGAAGGAGTGGAACGCGTCCTCGTACGGCCCGCCGCCGCTCTCGTGCAGCTGCCGGATCAGCCGCAGCGCGCTGGTCGTCCGGGCGCCCCGGGTCGCGAAGTCCGCCCTGGCGGCGTCGAACTCGTACTCCTCCCA